>CABMEU010000024.1 GCA_902385225.1 uncultured archaeon
AAGCACTCCTTCATAATCAAGAAGCTTTTTTTTATAAGAAAGCAGGGAAAACGCCGCAAGGAACGCCAGTAGAGAGAATAATACTAGCGGGTCATTTAGCACCATGTAAATCATTGTCCTTAATAGAGATAATATGGTTCTGGATATTAAAAGGTTATTTTTCCAAGAAAACTATCGGCCCTTAAACCCCTCAAAATAAAGCCCCGTGGCGGGGGATAAAGTAGAATAAAATTACCCAAAAACAAAATTAAGTTACTTTGTTTGAGTAAAAGTGGATTTTGAAACGATTACTTTCTTTACTGGAGCAATCTTTGATGCCTTCTTGAATAAATCGTTCGAGAAATTTCCAAGCAGTAATTCCTGTGCTAAAAGTTCGAAGTCTTTTCCTGCTAGCGTTGCGAGCTGTTCTTTTATCATGGCTCTAATAGTCGCTTTCTGGATATTAGTTGCCTTTCTCTCAGTTATAACTACAACAGTTGTCATTGCTTCTCCGCCAACAACAGGAACCTTATCAACAAGAGCAACTTTGCTGTTTCTTCTTCTAATTGTTCTTCCAAGTGTTCCCTTATTCACGGAGAATTCGGATATAACAGTTGATGCTGTCTGTCCCTGAACGTCATTTATCTTAAATGAAACAGAGTAATCTCTTTTCATTCTCTGCCCTGTAACAGTGTCAAGTGTTACTTTCATTGTTCTTCCAAGAACATTCTTTGGCTTCTCTCCGGGAGTTTCGCCAAGGGGTCTTTTGTCAAATATTTTTGAAGCGGTAACGTTGAACCATTTCTTTTTCTTCCACTTGTCAACTGTCTTTCTTGCAGCGCTTGCTTTTTGTGCTTTTGATTGTTCAGCCATAAATTTCACCTAATTCATTTTAACAATTTCATTTCCGTTGCTTTACCATCATTTCTTTAACAAATCATCAATTTTTTTTAATGCCGAAATTCCCTCGCCTTCATAAACAATTTTTTTGTTCTCAACTAACTTTGCTTTTACTTTCATTCTTTCACTTTTCCGTTCAATAAAAAATACCAATTTGCCTAAATCAAATCACTTAACAAGCAATGCAGCCTGCTCTGGTGTGTATGCCCATCCTTGCGGGATTCTTTTCTTCTTAGCGTAATATTTTGTAAGTCTTCTTATCTTTGAAACAGTTAATTCATATCCGTGCTTTGCGGAGTAATCGTGCTTGTTCTTGCCCATGTGGTTGAATAACACAACGCTTCTTCGAATAAGGTTAAGCAAGTCTTCCGGTATTTCGCCGATTAAGTTATTTTCTTTTAGTACCGACTGGATTGTTCTTCCGGTTTCTTCTCGAAAGTCCTTTACGGCGTGTTCGTCTCTTAGAATAATTCCTATTGCGCTTGGTGAGTGGCCTGCGTTTGCGAGTGAAACTACCTGTTCTTCAAGCTCCTGCCTTGTCATTGCGCTGGTTGCAGTTGTTTCTTTTGCCTTAGCTTTTGCTTTCTTTGCCATAAAAATCACGTTTCTATCAAGACTCAACAATTCCAATTTTTTCTTTCAAATTTAACCTTTCCAACCACGCTCACCAATTTTGGCTTGGAAAAGAACAACAAAACTAATAGATAAGATAGAAAAAAGAACCTTTTTAAAGGTTCTCCCGAAGTTAAAAAAATTCACTCGCTTAAGTTGCAGCCCACATAATCAAGAGAATAAACAATTCTTCCTGACTGCTTTATTATCTCGCGGCCACTGAACCAATTTGCATTCCGCTTGGAAGTGTTTGAGTAACTAAACTTGCCTTCAGTAAACCTCCCTGGTCCCCTAAAAGGTCTTTTTGTATCAACAAGCGCCAAGGCTTTTCTAAGAAAACTATACACGGCTTTGTGATTCTTTGCGCTTGCTTTAACGCCGCCTGCGTAATCCATAAACCAGACAGCTTTTTTGCCAAAGAAAACCGTTTCCTCTCCGAAGAAGAATTTCTCCCCGCGGTATTTGTCAACATATCTAAAATTTCCTTTTTTAAAAGTAAATTCCTTCAAACCCTCTTTGATTTTCTTTGCTTTAATGCCTAACGCGTAAGTATTTCTCTTGGCTTCAACCAAAAAACCCTCTAATTTTTCAGCATTCATACGAGTCAACTCGGCGTATTAATGATACCTCGCCCGCTTCTCTATCGCTTCCATCCTTGCGAGCATTTCTTTGTCCGCATCGTAGCCTTTCATTACGAGTCCCCATCCGTTCTTGAGCGAGGAGTGGGTAGCGTTGAAGGTTTTTTTGAATACAACTAAATCAGTTGCTTTATCCTCAAGCTTTTTTGAGAAGTAACCGAGTCCAAAGTCAATGAAAAACAGCTCCCCTTTTTTTGCGATTCTCTCCTTTGTGGCCGCATTTTCTTTTGCAACTAAAATATTTGAAGTGGTGAGGTCGCCGTGAATTATTCCAACATCATGAATAGCTCTTATCCTCTTGCCCGCCTCAACGCAAAGCTCAGGGCGTTTTCCAATTACTTCCTTTAGCACATTCCCAAAAATAAATTCCATTATTATCTCCGATTTTTTCTCATCAGCTTTTATTATTCGCGGAACATTTACAACCGCTGCCGCCTGGGAGAGAAGTTTTACTTCAGCGCGGGTTCTTTTCGTTCGTATGCTCTCATCAAGCTCGCTGTTGCGGTAGCTTTTTGGAGTTCTTCTCTTTGAAAGCGCATCCTCGCCTTCAATGTTAATCTCGTGCAGCTCCGCCTCTGCGCCTCTCCTGTAAAATCCCGATTGTTTTTTTTGCATAAGAATTAGTTCTGCAGCTTTGGTTTAATTAAGTTATTGTTAATCTCTGTCAAGTGCTGTGAAGATTCAGCATTTGCCTTCGTAAAAATTTTTTGTCTGGTTGATTTGCGTCTGGTAATTTTTCATCATATCAAGCTGGTTCGCCCTAAGTTTTGATTTCTCCAAGTCCGAAAGCCCGCTAATGGCAATAACCGCCTTGTCCGCATAATTTGACGCAAGGGAAGCGTCGCTCATGAGTGATTTTACTTCAATAAGCGAGCATACTACATCAGGATAGCTTACTGCGGTTTGCTCCGCAAGCGCTTTATTAAAATAGTAAAATGCCTGCGCTGAGTATAATTCAGCATCAATTATTTTTGCCGGGCTTCCAGAGGATTTTCCGCGCAGTTCAGCAAGAGCGCTTATGTATGTATTCATTGTCGCTTGCGAGGTTGAAAAATTTTCGCTCACAGAATATTTTGCCTGAAGAGCTGAGAATTGGGCAAGTGATTTGTCATCACTTTGTGCCGTGCAGCCAAAGAACACAAATAGAACGGCAATTAACACCACAATACCAAACAGCTCTCTCTTTGCCATACCAATCATTACTCCAACTAATGTATTAAATCCTTTGCGTCTTGATAAAAATCTCACTTAGTGCTTTCTTTTTGGCACTCTTCTAACCGCAATAATTCCCACTACAACCGCAAGAAGCGCTATTACAGGAATCAAGTCCATATCGGGAACATTTGATGACGAAGTTGTTGTTCCGCGTGATTTTGTAGCCGCAAAGAACGCCTCTTTCATGCAGTTATTGTCGTATATTCTTGTGCGGTATATTCCTTCTGTGCTTGAGGAACTTATTTGAAATTTTGCATATGTTTGTGTCGCTGTATTACAAATTACATTTGTGTTAGTGTGAAGAACATTTCCGTTAGGGTCAAATATGCTTATTGCTTCTGTTACCCCGTCATTGTAGCAGTCGTACTTGACCCCAATATTCACATCAACAAGGGTGTTAGAATCAAGTTTGAGCGGGTCAGCAGAAATACTTTTAATTTTGCATCTCTCAACAGGGGTAATAACTCCGCTTGGACCCGGAATTGTCACATTAAAATTTACTCTTCCTGATTTGCATGCCCCGTCTTTTGTAAATAATTGCGCGGTAAATGCTTTTGGATTAAACGTGCCCATATCAAGCTGGGAAGAATTTATCTCAAATGATTTTGTGGTCTGCCCGCACTGGTCAGCACTAGTTCTAAAGAAATTATTTGCATCAACTATAATGTTTGTGTCAATTGGGACTGTTGAAAGCGGACAATTGTAATCAAAGTGCACCATCTCTCCAACATTATAATCGCTTTTACTCACTGTAAGATTAATTTGCGGGCAATTTAATTGAACATTTGGGAATTTGCAGCAGAATTTGTATTCAGGACTGAAAGTATTGCAGGTTGAGAGGTGCGCGTTTCCAATGTCGCTTAATCCAAAAAGACAGCTGTACCCCGAGCTCGCATCGCATGAATCACTCCATGTGAAATAGCAGTATCCTCCTGCGAAAGTGTTTGCGCTCATGCAAATATTATTTCCAGTAAAGTTTGCGGGAGAGAGTGTCATCGCGTCAGCATGCGCGTCAGTCGGATCGCTTAATCCAAGTATCTTAACAGCGCCAAGCAATCCGCAGGTACCGCTAAAGTCAGAAGGGATTTTTACTGAATTATTGTATGCGCAAAGCGGATTTGCAGGAGCACAGGCATGTGATTCAATCGTGCTGTTATAATAGGAAACAAGGTTAACATCGGCAGCCGATACTAACGCCGCAAGCATGAATAATGCCAGTAAAAGAATGGTCTTCTTCATTTTGCCACTTGACAAGATAGGGTTTTTAGATATAAAAACTTGTTGGCAAAGGACTGGTTTAAACCTCAAATAAGCGGCTAATGCAATAAATGCGCGGGCTAACGAAATAAATTATTTTTTTCCAAGTATTTTATCAAATAAACTCTTTCTTTTCTTTGCGCTCTCAACTTCACTTTCAAGTTTTTCAAGGAGTTCTTTTTGTTTCTTTGAGAGGCTTTTTGGGGTTTCAACTATTACTTTCACAAACTCGTCCCCCTCGCCCTGTTTATTTAGTTTCACAATTCCTTTTCCTTTGAGGCGGAATATTGTTCCTGTCTGTGTGCCTGACGGGATTTTTAGTTCTGCTGTTCCGTCAAGAGTTGGAACCTCTACTTTTGCGCCAAGTGCAGCTTCAGTAAATGAAATTGGTATCTCTGCGTAAATATCTTCCTCATCGCGCTTGAATATTGGGTGGGGCTCAACAAATATCAAAATAAATAAATCTCCCGCTCCGTGTCTTCCCTCGTGTCCTTTTCCTTCCAGACGCAAGTGGTTTCCTGTGTTTACTCCCGCAGGAATTTTCACCGCAAGTTTTGCCTGTTTTGCCAAAAATCCGTTTCCAGCGCAGTGCTTGCATTCTTTCTCGGCAATTTGCCCTTTTCCTGCGCAGGTATGGCAGACTGACTGGGTTTGAAATACTCCAAACGGGGTTCTTTGTTGTCTTACTTCATATCCTTTTCCTTTGCATGTCGGGCATTCTTTTACGTGCCCCCCTTCTGCCCCTGTTCCGCCGCATTTATCACAGCGCTCAATTCGTTCGTAAGAAACTTCTTTTGTCGCGCCAAATGCAGCCTCTTCAAAAGTAATATTTAATTCCATTTTGATGTTTGAGCCCACGTCCTGTTTTTGTCTTGCGCCGCCTGCGCGTCCGGCTCTCCCCCCGAATAAATCCCCAAGGTCTGAGAATGAGGAGAAGTTGGAGAATCCGAATTGGTTAAAGATATCCTCAAAGTCAAAGTCCGTTCCCTGCCCGAACCCCTGCTGTTTGTATCCCTCAAAGCCTTTGTATGCTTCCCCGTAGTTATCATAATTTTGTTTCTTTTCAGGGTCCGAAAGAACTGAATAAGCGTGGTTTATTTCCTTAAACTTTTTTTCAGCATCATGTTCTTTTGACACATCGGGGTGATATTTCTTGGCAAGCTCTTTGTATGCACGTTTTATTTCTTCAGGAGCCGCTCCTTTTTTGAGGCCGAGTATTGCATAGTAATCAGTCATTTTGACGCCTCATTTTAATTTTAATGCCAAACTTGTTCAGCTTGCGAGCCACATTTCCTGCTGGAAAGGGCGCGGGCTTTTCTTTGCGGGATTTTTTCTCTGCGCAATTTCCTTTCCTTTTGGCGCCTCAAGCTTCTCATTCTTGGCGTACTGCCCGCTTTTTGGTGATTCTCTTTCTTCCATAACTCTAAAGCGATTCTTGTCGAGAAGTTTGAAAATTATATTTATTTTTTCTTTCCTTTATCTTCAAACTCTGCGTCAACAACTTTATCCTCTCCACCATTATCCGCGCCGTTGTCTTTATTATTGTTTGCGCCTGCTCCTGCAGCTCCGGATTGTCCCTGGCTTTGGGAGTAGACCTCTTGACCTACTTCCTGCAGAACAGTATTTAGCACATCCATTTTTTCCTTTACTTTCTGTGCATCTTTCTTCTCTCCTTCAAGAGATTTCTTGAGTTCTTCAAGCCCTGAAGTGATTTTTGATTTGTGTTTCTCGCTTATTTTGTCCTTAAGCTCGGTGAGCATTTTTTCTGTTGAGTATACTGTTGCTTCCGCGTTGTTAAAGATTTCAATTTCTTCTTTTACTTTCTTATCTTCATCCGCGTGGGCCTCGGCATCTTTCTTCATTCTCTCAATATCTTCCTCGTTGAGTTTCTGAGAAGCGACAATTTTGATGCTTGTCTCTTTTCCTGTGCCGTTATCCTTTGCGGTTACATGAACAATTCCGTTCGCGTCAATATCAAATGACACTTCAATTTGCGGCATTCCTCTTGGCGCCGGGAGTATTCCAATTAACTGGAATCTTCCTAAGGATTTGTTATCCTTTGCTAGGGGTCTTTCTCCCTGCAGTACATGAATATCAACCGCTGTCTGATTATCCGCGGCTGTTGAGAATACCTGCGATTTCTTTGTCGGGATTGTGGTATTTCTGTCAATTATTTTTGTGAATACCCCTCCGAGTGTTTCTATTCCGAGGCTTAGTGGAGTTACATCAAGGAGTAAAACATCCTTTACTTCTCCAGCTAGTACTCCGCCCTGAATTGCCGCGCCCATCGCAACACATTCCATCGGGTCTATTCCGCGTTCAGGTTCAAGTCCGGTGATTTTTTTCACAAATTCTTGTATTGAAGGCATTCTTGTTGGTCCTCCAACTAAAATTACTTTGTCAAGTTCTGCCGCAGTCATTTTTGCGTCAGCGAGTGATTGTGTAACTGGTTTTTCGCATCTCTTCACAAGAGGCGCGATTAGTTCCTCAAGTTTTGCTCTTGTAAGTTTCATTACGAGGTGCTTTGGTCCTTCTGGTGTTGCTGTAATATAGGGCAAGTTAATGTCCGTTTCAAGCACTGTGGAGAGTTCTATTTTTGCTTTCTCCGCCGCCTCGCGTACTCTTTGCGCAGCCATTGAGTCTTTCATTAAGTCAACGCCCTGTTCCTGTTTAAAATTATCAACAATGTATTTGAGCAAGTACTCATCCATATCTGTTCCGCCGAGTTGTGTGTCTCCTGAAGTTGATTTTACTTCGAACACTCCTCCGCCCATTTCCATTATTGTTACATCAAGCGTTCCGCCCCCAAGGTCGAAAACCATTATCTTTGAGTCTTTTCCTTTTTTGTCAAGACCGTATGCGAGCGATGCCGCTGTCGGCTCGTTAATTATTCTTACTACTTCAAGCCCTGCAATCTGCCCCGCGTCTTTTGTTGCCTGTCTTTGATTGTCATCAAAGTAAGCAGGAACAGTAATTACTGCTTTTTCAACTTTGTCGCCAAGAAAACTTTCCGCGTCTCTCTTTATTTTTTGGAGTATGAATGCTGACATTTGCTGTGGAGAATATTCTTTGCCGTCTATTTTGTATTTATAATCGGTTCCCATTTTTCTTTTTGCTTTTGTGATTGTTTTGTCCGGATTTGTTACTGCCTGTCTTCTTGCGGGTTCTCCGACAAGGAGTTTTCCGTCTTTTCCAAAAGCTATGTAGCTTGGGAATGCTTTTCCATAAACCGTGTTTCCTTCCGCTGACGGGATTATTTTTGGTTTTCCACCTTCAAGCACAGCTGCTGCGCTGTTTGATGTTCCTAGATCTATTCCGATTATTTTTGACATATTCTCACGCTCCAATTTTCTCCAAATTTTTATTTTTATTACTAAAAATAAATATAATCATTTTTTTTCTTTGTTATTTTCCTGCGCCGGTTCTTTTTCTTTCTCCAAAACATTCACGCTTACTTTTGCCGCCCTCAATACTTTTCCGTTCAATAAATATCCTGTTAGCATCACCTGCGCAACTGAATTGTCAGCGCATTCCGCATTTTTTTCCTGCATTAAGCATTCCATTATATCATGATTGAATTCTTTTCCTTTCTTCGCGTCAATTTTCGCAAGCCCGTTCTTTTTTAATATTCCAAATAATTGTTCATATACTATCGCCAAGTCTTTGCTGTGAGCCATTCCTGATTCGAGCGCATCAAGCACCGGAAGCAATTCTTCCATTAGCTTTGCGTTCGCGTATTCTCTGAACACCTCATTTTGTTTTGTGTTTCTCTTTTGATAATTCTCAAATTCGGCCTGAAGTCTCTGAAGTGTATCCGTGAGTTCCTTCACTTTATCAACCGCAACTTCTTTTTGCGGGGTTTCTTTTTGCTTTGCAAAAATATTTTTTATTCCTTTATGAGTATCTTGTGCTTGCGCCCCGTTTTGGGCTGCTGTTTGTTCCTGCGGGGTACTTTCCTTGGCATTGTTTGCCTTGCCATCAATTGCCCCCTCTTTCACATTTTCAGCCAATTAACCCACCAGTGTCATTTGTAAGTATCATATTGTCCTTAGACTCGGTTTAAAAAACAACCCCTTTCTGTCTAAACTATCTGGACAATAAAGTAATTGTTTAATCAAAACCTTTATAAATACTTCTTTCAATAGTATTTCAGCTGGTTTTATGGTCAAATCTAAGCGTTTAAACTCTATTTACCCCGATATTTATCGTCCAGAACTCGCAAATACCATAGCTAAAATCACCCAAAAACAGGGTAAAAAGCAATCAAAAAAAGCCAAAA
Organism: uncultured archaeon; assembly: GCA_902385225.1. GTDB lineage: Archaea > Iainarchaeota > Iainarchaeia > Iainarchaeales > JAAZKV01 > JAAZKV01. Next base: position 8,881 of record CABMEU010000024.1, read on the forward strand.
AGAGGGAAATGCCTGGCGAAACTGCACCCGAATATGCTTTGCCCATCATGAAGGGCTCGGTGAAACATGTTCCCACTAAACGCTCTCGCTTCAAAGTGGTTGTGAGAAAAGTTGAGCGCCCGTTTAGAGATGATTTTGAGCACCAGCTCACATGGATTTGCTCCTCGCTTGGTTTTTTTGAGCCAATAGATAAGGAAAAAAATGCTGCGGCAGTTTTTAAGGAACTTGTTCTTGCTTCAGAGAAAGGAGTTGCGCTTACTAGCACCGCGCTTGCTGAAAGAATCGGGATGAGCAGGGGGGCTGTGATTAATCACTTGAATAATTTGCTCCGCTCAGGACTTGTGGAGAAAGCGGGAAGATATTACTCCGCGCGCTCAAGGTCAATGAAGAGAACAATTGAGGAAATTGAGGAAGATGTAGACAGGATTTTTACACAGCTAAAACGGGCCGCGGAAGAAATTGATACGCAGATTGGATTCGAGGATGAATAATTTAAATTAAAAAAATTAAGAGCGACCTTGTTTATTCTTCACGCAAGTGCTTGTCACAATTTAATTCAACAATTTTAACTTTGCCCCCATCAATAATAAATTTTGAAACACCTGTGTTTTTATAATTCATATCCGCAATTTTTGTGAAATTGTCTTTAGTAAGTTCAAGCAGCAGAGCTTTGGAGACTACTCCGTGAGAGATCACAAGCGCATCTCTATTGGCCTGAATTATTCTCTTTAGAAATTTTTTTGTGCGAACATGCACTTGCTCCCAACTTTCACCCTTTGGAATAACAAAAGTGTATCTTTCTCTTTCCCGTTTTCTCCACATCGGTCCGTGCTCTTTGTGCGCCAGAATTTCCTCTCTGGACATTCCATCCACTACCCCAAAATTCATTTCAACCAGGTCATTCTCAATAATAAGTTCTGCGCCAGGCAAGAGTTTTTTTATTATTTTTGCAGTATTTAGCGCTCTTTTTAGCGGGCTTGAGTATATTATATCAATCTTTTCTTTGCTTAACCTTTTTGCAAGCTTTCTCGCCTGTTCTTCCCCTTTTTTGGATAAATTATTATCAGATCTTCCCTGCATTAGGAGAAAATCATTCCACGGCGTATGCCCGTGCCTTGTGATAATTAACTGCATAACCAAATTCACTAGAAGAATTAGCCTAAATAATTATTTAATTAGTGCTTTTACTGCGAATTTGCTGGAAAGCATTTTGTTAGTGAAGCGCTGCTGCTTCCTGTTGATGCCGCAAGGTCCCTTATTAAAGTATTGAGATATTTTTGATTCCACCATACTTTGAATCCGCCGTTTTGAGTCGGACCGACGCACATCTTCTGCGCTTTCACAGCACCAAGTATTTCTTTTACTGACCCAAAGTAAGGCGCGCGAGAATCAACATAGCTGCTTATTGAGGCTGACTTGCCGTCATTGCTTGAGTAGCTGTCTATTTTCACATTCGCCTGGTCCCCAAGGTTTACATTAATTGCGTTTCCAATATAATTTGGAGCGAAGAAAGTTGTTGCGAGTTTTAAGTATCCCGACTTTGAAGAATCACTCCAGTTCAATTGGCGCTTATTAGTGCTCCCATCGCCAGTGTCAGTATAATACACGGGCTGTTTGTTTGAGAAGTCAATGCAGAAAGAATTAGTTGTATCAAGATTTGAATCAATGATTCTCCATGTTTTTTGGAAGTTTGAAGTGCTTGTAGAAGGATTAACGAAGTATTCCGCGTGCACCGCGGATGGCGCCAAACCATTAATAGTAAGTATTACCGGAGTTGGTTTTGTTGAGAGAAGTTTTAATTGCCTTACTCCGTTCTCAACATAGTACTCAAGCACAGTGCCGTTATTGAGGCGGGATAAATTAGAGTCAGTTGAAACATTTAGATTCACAAGCGCATGCTGCGGGTCATACTCATAATCAATTAATGACTGCGCGCTCTCGGGAATTATCCCGTCCTGAATCTTTAATATCTTCGAAGTCCCGTAGAAAGTTGAAGCGTCCATTCCTCTCCAAGCTAATGTATCCGTCCCAATTGATGTCTGCCCCACTGGCCCGTCAAACGGAAGCTCATACAAGGGGTTTGCGTACGGAGGGTCTTTTGCGAACTGGAAAGTAATATTTAATTCAGCAACAGGACCGTTAATTCCCATTATTGCGGGGTCATCCGAATTTTCATATACTGGCTGTATTTCCACTCTGTACATTCCTGCTGAAGATAAATTTGCTCCGGGCGAAACCGCGCCGCTAGAGTCTCTAGTAAAGAAATGTATTCTTGTTCGTCCCGCGGAGTCTCTTATGAACTGGTCATACCCAAACTCTCTGTCCCTAAATGTCGTGTCTGCTACTAAGTTGCCGGGGTATGCAGCTTTAAACGCGTCAAGGAAATACTGTGTGTAATTATCTTTCATCAAGTACGCGTAAAATCCGCTTAGTGTAGGAATTGTAGAGTCCCCTCTTGATAGGGCGTTGTTGAGCATTGGAAGTCTCTTAAATAAGCTCACTGTGAATTGCGCCGCATCGCAATAACTATAATTAACATTATTCGAATCGCATTCGTTGTAATTAATCGCATTCCAGTCCCAATTAAATTTTAATCTTGGCGCATAATTCGTCCCTGTGTATCCTGGCTCTCCGGTTGGAGAGAAACAATTCGCCGCGCCGGCTTTAATCTTTACCCTAAATGTTCTTGATTTTTTCTCAAGCACCCCTGTCTGCGGATTTTTCGCCCAGTCAGTAACAGTCAAGTCAGAGTAATTTGTATCAAACACGCTTACATTTGTTATATTGAAATCAATGTTTGGGGTTGTCACTCCCTGCTGCGCAACTGTTCCTGTGTATTCCGCGCGCACTTCCCCGTTTTGCAAATATACTTTTACTCCGCTTGCTGCGAGTATATTCGCGTACGCTTGAGGAATAGAATACATTATTTTTCCTGTCGCGTCATACTCCACAAGCGGGTCGCTTGCGGGTTTTACAGTCCAAGGATGCCCTGTTGTTGTTGATGCTTCAAGCGCTCTCTCAGGATTCACAAACGAGGTTGCGTTGCTGCCATAGCTATAGCCGCTTGTCTGCTCGGCCACACTCAGAACTTTGAAGATAGAAGTTGTCGGAAGCCCGTTTGGGGAAACTATTTGCACATCTCCCACTTTAAGAGGAGTATTATTCACTCTATTCCATTCGCTGTTAGTTGAATAAGAGGACATGTTTGTCCATCTTGCCGCAGGAATTGCGCTTGCTGAGAACTCGGATGGAGCAAGATAACTTGTTGAATCCTGATTTGCGCCATTGTTTGGAACTATGTGTATTGTTCCAATAAAAATTGCCCTTCTCTCTTTTAGCAATTCTTTTTTCATGAGCTCCCCGAACTGGAAGCCAAAAGCGTATTGATTTACATGGTAATGCGCCATTGGTCTTGAAACTTTAAGATAAAATACCCCGTTGCCCAGATCCGCACTTTTTACATAAATGCTTTCATTAGCGGCCGGGACAGCCTCAAGACAATATTGGCTTGATTGCTCCGGATTTGTGTTATTCGCTGGGGGGCAAAGAATAAGAGCTTGCCCGCGTGTTTCATTAATTGTTCCTGTCCAAGCCGGGCCTAAATCAAGCCAGTTCTCAATAGAGGAACTAACACCCGAGCCTGATTCGGTCGGATTTAATTGCGGTATATTCAGCAAGTTTCCATAGAAGTCAGTTGCCTGTCCGTTTTTCTGTCCCCAAAGAAGTTCAACATCGGTAGCGTAGGGAAATGGTCTTTCTGAGACAACATTTACTCCGAGCGGATTGCCAAGGGGTATCCACGCGAGTCCTCGGCTGTACATATTATCCTGCAGCGCAGAATTGTATGCGTCAGTTAGCGGCTGGCATCCAAGCGGACCGCAGGAACTTGTACTGATATTATTTGAGGCGGCCCAAGAGTTCCACTGTGCAGAAAGCGAGGGCGCTGCAACAGTTGAGCCGTTTACAACACTTATTCCATTTGCCACAAGCGCGTTTGGGTCCCGCGGGATATCAATATAGGATCCTTTTCTCAGCGGGTCTCCGGGTGAAGCTTGGTTCTCAGGAGTAACTGGAACAAAGCTTCCAAATGATGCCGAGGATACTTTATTTTCCTGCGGCTCTGCTGATACTCCCGGTTCCGGTTTAGCGATTGAGATTCCATTGTAATCCATTGTCGCACAAATATCATTCAAATTAGTTGCAAGCCCATTTTGGATATAATCTGCGCTGATGTTTCTTGGGAAAATCATATTGTATGCCGCATAGTAGGGGGTGTATATTCCATAATTAATATTTGTAAATACTCCTCCGCATCCCACTACACTTTCTATCGCCGAGCCGACTACATACACATTCAAGTCAAACGGCGCAATGTACCCTGGTTTTTTCCAGTCAACCGTAACCGAGGAATCCGTATTGCTTGTCCCTGGTTTTGTCACTGCAAGAACCGGATTAAAAATATCTTTTCGTCCGTCAAAGCAGTTGTTTGTAATTGTTCCGCCCGCGCTCTGCTTTTCCAAAAAATTAAAACTTGTTTTATCAATTGTGAAGCAGTTTCTCGCGGTGTTTGTGTCAATCAAATTAAGCTCAAGTTTTCCCGCGTATTCAGAATTTCCTATCGGCTGCTGGGAGGAATTAAGCGGGGTTATCTTCGCGCTTACTTGGTATATTCCAAGTATTGAATAGTTTGACTGCGAGTATGCTACTATGCGCGCTGGAGAGGAATCCGCATCAAGTATTAAGTTTGAAGTGTCAATTGAGATTCCGTTGCTCCTTGGCTCAACCGAGAGGGTTACTGAGGTAAGTCTTCTGCACTCAGGAATTCCGCTGTCAAGCTGAACTGTGAACTGCATATTTTTTCGCTCGGGGTCATTAATGTTTAAATTAATCGGGTCGCTCTCGGATGTAACCTGAGTATCCCCAACTTTTATTATCAGGCAATTTGTGGGGGCGAGCAGGGACGCGGGCATTGCCTCAGTAACAATAACTTCTCTTCTTACGCTTGCTGAGGAATAATTATCGCTGGCTTCAAAGATTATTTTCGCTCCCTTCTGAACATTTGTGAGATTGAGGCTTGTTATTTGCCTTCCGCCCGCATCAGTTCTTCCCTGCCCCACATACTGTCTTGGAGTTGTTCCATCAACATACGCTACCCAGTCGGCGGGTGCATTTTCATCCCTGATTCTTGCCATGTTCGCGCTTGGGTCAACAAAATAAGTATTCACAATCGCCCCCGGGTATTGAGATTTCTCATAAAGAGTGTTTTCAACACCCGTTGCGTTAAATGAAAGTGTAATTGTTTTTCTGCTTCTTATTAGAAAGTTTAAGTCTGATTTGTTTCCGGGCGTGTTAGCATATGAAATCACTCCGTTTGCGGAGCGCACTCTTTGAGTAAGCTTGACTATTCTTGATGCGCCTGATGTCGGAGTAATCTTTTTAGTGGTTAATTTTATGCCCTGATTTGTTGTCTGCCCGAGCGGGAGAAGAGTTATCTCTTTTATTGAGGAAGTTAAATTTGGAAATATGCTCAAGAAATTTGAGTCGTCAAGTGTAATATCAGAAGCAAGGTATGCTGTCCCGATATCCTTGTCAGTGGTGTTTCTTACTTTTGTTTGTATATAATAATTATAATCAAGCCCCGCGCTGTCATACAATAATTTCTGGGGGTTCTCTATCGGCGCGTAATTTCTCCCGTTCCAGGAGATTTCTGTGTCAAATAAGAACTGCGGGCAGTCAGAGAAACAGAACTTTTCACCTATGTTAAAATCTTTGTGCTGCACTAGCCCGTACTGTGCGTCAGATTCCGCCTGATAATTTACATACACGCTGCCTTTTGCGTTTGCGTCAACTCCCAGCACTAATATTATTGGAATTACCTGCGGTCCCCTTTGCTGGTCATAATTCAAATTTACTTGTTTTGCCTTTGGATAATCCCCTTGGGCTGCCGAGTAATCAACAAAAAACGGGGCGGCTTTTGTATCTGTTTTTAGTGTAATTGAATTGTCAATTGAATAAGCGTCAGCAATATAAATATTCGAATCCCCAGAAATCCCCGCAACTGTATTTTTATCGTCAGGGCTTACTGAGAAGCTTGCGATTGTGTTCATATCGCTCACTTTGTTTAGCACAAGGTCAAACGCAAGGTAATATCTTCCGCCGGGCATTAATTTATCGGCTGCCGTTACAGCTCCGTTTGAGCTCCCGTCAAATGGATTTGCAGAATAAATTTGTCTTAGAATTAGTTGGGTTTCCTTTGTATTAGGAAGCTCGTCTTGTTTTCTCAAATATGCGTTGAATGCTTTTGGATTTGGCGTTCTTGTTACATTAACAAGCTGACTTTCGTATTTGAAATAATTATCTATGCGGGCAACCATCTTTATCTGCTTCTCAACCCTAAGTTCAGATGTGGTGCATGCGCCGTTTACAGAGAGCACTGTTGAGAGTTTTGTAAAAGTTGTTCCAGTTTTTTCATAAAAATCGCATTCCCCGTTAAGAGCCTGATTATTTTGCGCGTTAAGCAGGAAAAATTTCAAAACCCCTCTTCCGGTGATTATTTTCACGGTAACAGTTTTATTTATTTCACTAAGCACTATTCCATTAAGTGTGCCGGAGTCTGTGAGATTGTTCGCGTCAATCCTGTAAGTTCCTGCGGGGAGGTTTGAGAAAGTAACATTCCCGTTTGTATCGGGGCGCTGTGCTCGGTATAATGGAGAAGAAAAGCCGGTAATGTAAAGCGAGGCGTTTGTTGAAGCGTCTTTTTGGGGCTCGTTTAAGTCATTAATTATCTTTGCAACAAGGCTCACTCCGCCGGAAACCATTGAGACTTCAACTGGGCCCAGCCTTCTTGGTCTTGGGACCACATCAATTATTTTTATTTCATAAGTCGCGTAATTAACTACGGCTTTGTAATTATAATTTGTGTCCGAAATAAACGCGGGTTCTATTGTTCCGTCCATTGCGGTGTATCTTGTGAGGAAATTTATGCTGCTGCTCCCGTCTTTTGCTATCTGGTATAATTCAACCTGCGCGCCGGAGAGCGGAAGAGTTCCGGCGGTTGCTTTTATCTGAATTACGTTCGCGTCCGGCTGGTTTACATCCGGAGTCGGGTCGCTAAAGTAAACGCTCACATCCTTTAATTCTTCAGCGTTTAAAACAAAGTCGCCGGTTTTTATCGAGCCATTTGATGAAACAACATAAGAGTACATTGTGGCTTTAATATTCTCAAACACCGCTTCTCCGTCATAGTTTGTTGGTTTAATTGGAAGCACTTCATCATCGAGCGTGTTTGTAAGAGATACTTGCGCATCAGCGATTGCGCCGTCTGCATTGCTTACTAAAAATGAAACAGTCCCTGTTGTGATTATTTTTTCAAGAACAATGTTTTTTAGGGATTCGTCGCTTGCAATTGAAATTGTGTTCTCATGATAGCCGGTCATCTCTCCTTTAAGCTGAATCATGTCGCACCCTACCGGCATGGTGACAAAAAATCCCTGGCTTGGCTGGTCGGTTGTCGGATTGAAAAGATTTTTATCAACACTGTTTCCTTTTTTGCAAATAACCGTGAGTTTTGATTTTTGAAGAAGTTGCCCGTCAATATCTTTTACGGTCACTAGCACCGGGGCAATGAAATAATTTGGGAGTGCTTCAAGGGAAATTTGCGCTTCTTTGTCCCCCGCGGAGATTGTGGTTCCGTTTGATTTGAATCCTTTTTTTGAAACACTTATTTCTGCGTCAGCGAGGCAGCCAACCAAAGCTGCTTTTCCGCCGGCATCGGTGGCAGCGCTTGCCATATATACTTTGCCCCCGCACTCCTGAACAAGATTCACAGCAGCGTTAACTAGAGGGTTTTTTTGCGCGTCAAGAACACTTACTTCAATATTTTGGTCAAATGCGGGCGCTGAGAAGAACAATAAATATGAGATTATTCCGATTGCCGCTATTATTATTACTAATATAATAATAAAGATAGGGTTGTGAATGTCCGGTTTTAATTTTTCAGCTAACCACCCCATTTCCACATTAATCACTCGCCAAGATTATGCAAAATAAATGCTTTTTTGGGATATAAACATTGCCTAAGAACTAAAAAATGGGTTCAAACTGCCTGCAGAGGATTAATAGGAAGTAAAAGTGATTTCGCAGTGCGCCATTTTTCTATTAAACTCAAGTTCCGGCTTTAATTCTTTCCATGAGTCAACAAGCCTGTCAAATCCTTCCCAAATTAGGAACCATGAGGCGGGTTCTGCAATGAAAAACGCTACTCCGCTTGCTAACTTGATTAAGTCGGATGGAATCCCGTCAAGTTTATGCAAAAATATTGCCCCAAGAACTGCAATTACAAGTCCTACTCCAATTCTTATTGTCCCGTTTCGTTTTACAAGCGCAATATCTCTTGCCACCTGATCATGGTGCTTCTTGAAGTGCTCTTTAAGTCTTCTCCTAATTGTGACCTCGGTTGCTTCTTTTCGCATTTCAGCCGGCACTAGGAAATGGAGCTCTATTACGCCTGTGGTTTTTTCTCTTGTTGCGCGGTTCACCTCTACAAGAAAATCATCCGAGAGCGCGCGGTGTTCAAAGTTTCTCGGATCAAAGTCCGAGAACAAATCGTCATAAGTATCAAGGATTAGACTTATTTCGGAGAGCTGGAGGAGTTTTTGTTTCTGCGCCCACTCATCCGCCTCTTTGGCGATTTTCTTTACGGGGTCCATATACTCAGGCATGACTAATATAATTCTTCGCTATTTTTAATCCTGCGCCTTGCCCCAAAAATGTAAGCGGGCCGAAATTATGGGGCAGTTTAGCGCCCAGGAATTGAATTTTAAAGGAATGCATTTATTGGGTAATTACTGGGACTGCTTTTTTTGGTCTTACAGTGGATGGATGGTGGGAAGATGAAGAAGATGTGCGCAAGATGCGGGACGATTTTTGAGGCGAAGGAACACACTGAGAAGTTTTGCTCTACTCGGTGCGGAAATGTCTTTGCGGAATCCTCGCTTGGTTATTTAAAAAAGGGACAAACTGAGAGAAAGGTTTATGCTCCTGAAATGCAGTAAATTTTTTTAACTTAAATTATGGAAAGTGCTCAATTAGCACTTTTTCTATTTCTTCAATTGATTTGCTCATCGCGAATTTGTTTCTCATTATCGCCGCTCCGCTAAACCCTTTCGCGAGCCCGATGAAATACGGCCTTATGTCATTCACGCCGAGGTTAAATTCTTTTGCGAGCTCAAAATATCTTTTGGCTTCTTTTGAAGTTTCCTTTTCTGTTCGCTCCGGAATTTTTTCCCCGGCGAGCGCGCATTTAACTTGTTTAAATAAAAATGCATTTCCAATTGAGGCTCGCCCCACCATAACAAAATCGCATTTGGTTTCTTTCATCATTCGCGCTGCGTCATTTGGAGTTTTAATATCCCCGTTCCCAATCACCGGCACCCCAACAGCTTTTTTTAGTTCCTTAATTTTTTCCCACTGTGCTTCCCCAGAGTAACCCTGCTCCCCAAATCGTGGGTGAAGCGTAATCGCATCAACCCCTGCGCTCTCCGCAACGCGCGCAACATCAAGAAAAGTTTCTTCTTTAAGTCCAAGGCGCATTTTGAGAGTGACTGGCTTTTCACTTGCGCTCTTCATCTCGGTTAAAATTTGTCCAACAATTTGAGGCTCGTTCATTAGGAGGCAACCGTATTTTCCCTTGAGGGCTTTTGGAACAGAGCAGCCGCAGTTCAAGTCATACCCCGCAAAATTCCCCGCGAATTTTTTTTCAACAAGCAAGACAGCTTTACCAAAATCTGAGGGAGTGTTCCCAAATAGCTGCAAAAACACTGGCTTTTCATTTTCACTCACCGCAAGCATTCTTGCGGTTTTTTTGCTCTTCATCAAAAGCGCTTTTGCAGAAATGAGTTCAGTGTAGCAAAGCGCCGCCCCGTACTCGCGCGCAAGCACACGAAACGCGACATTAGTATAATCCGCCATCGGGGCGAGGAATACTTTTCCATTTAATTTAAGCCCGCCGATTTTATTCATAAATAACTCCTGAGCGGGAAGGATAAAAAAGTTTGTTTTAAACGCCGCCAAAGCCAAAAGCGTGTCCAATATAATGGGCTAGAACAATCCCCTTATATTGCTTTTCTCGGGTGAGTAATATAAAATGAACCACAAATGCGGGATTTGCGGCGTCGGCGGAAAAGAGAACGCTGAATACTTGTTATACAAAATGCTTCTGCAGATGCAGCACCGCGGACAGCTCTCCGCGGGAATTACTACTTATCATCCTGAGAGCACTCAGCGCCTTTTAACCTACAAAGAGCTCGGACTTGTGAATAACGCTTTTCACGCGGAGCATAAGGGAAAATTCGCTTCAATAATGCAGAGTCATAAATCATTAACAGGAATCGGACATGTAAGGTACGCGACCAGCGGGGCTGATGATAAAACATACGCTCAGCCGTTTGAGCGCGCTCACGGAAGAAAAAACAAGTGGTTTAGCTTTTGCTTTAACGGGAATATTTCAAATTACGCGGAGCTTAAGCGCGGGCTTGAGAGAGAAAATTATCACATAGTGCGGGAAACCGACACTGAAATAATAATGCACTTGCTTTCAAAATCAATTAAGACAAGCGGGAGCATTGTTGATGTCTTTAGCGGGGCTTCAATAAAACTTGACGGGTCATACAACCTCGCGTTCATGAACGCGGAAGGAACGATTGTTGCCGCAAGAGACCCATTGGGTTTTCGCCCGCTAAGTTACACAACCTCAGACGGGGAAATGATTTTTGCCAGCGAAAGTGTTGCGCTCACCTCAAACGGCTTTGATCATTTTAACGACCTCGCCCCAGGTTGCGTATTGATAAAAGAAAATAATGATATTCGAATAGAGCGCTTTGCTTCGGCAAAAAAGAAAGCGCATTGTTTTTTTGAGTGGGTATATTTTGCGCACCCTGCCTCAGTAATGGAGGGGGAGTTAGTTTACAAGGCGCGCCACGCTCTTGGAAAAGAACTTGCAAAACTTGAGACGGAAAAAATTGATAAGGATTGTATTGTTGTCCCTGTTCCTGATTCAAGCAGGCCGGCAGGAGAAGGATTTGCAGAAGCCTTAGGAATCCCCTGCGTTGAAGGATTAATTCGAAATCGTTATGTCGGAAGAACCTTTATTGAGTCGGGGGACAGAGCGCAGAAAGTAAAAGACAAATTTACTCTTGTAAAGCAGGTAATTGAAGGGAAAAAGATTTTTTTGGTCGAGGATAGTATTGTCCGAGGAACCACTCTTCGTAATTTAATTGATTTTATAAAAAAGAACGGGAATCCAAAAGAAATTCATGTAAGGGTTTCCTGTCCCCCTGTGCGGTGGCCCTGCTTTTATGGAATTGATATGAGTTCGCGCTCTGAGCTCATTGCGGCAAAACATGAAGATAACTCAGCCGCAGAGAGATTTGTTGGAAGCGAACTTGGAGCTAGTTCGCTTATTTACCAGACCGAAGCGGGGCTGATTAAGGCAATCGGGCTTGACAAGAAAGATATGTGCCTTGCTTGCCTAAACGGCTCATACCCTACAACAATGGGCGAGCAGTTAAAACTTTTCACTGGAAACGGGCGAGCGGCTGAATCAAAATGCAAATGATTTAGCAAAGCATAATTAAACTGCCAAGCTCACTTTTTCTTTTTGCCTGTTTTAGGTTTTTTCTTCTGTTTTTGAATTAGTGTAGTAACAACATCAACCGCATAACACCCGTCTTCAGTTACGATTAACGGATTTATTTCAAGTTCGCTCAGCTGCGGATAAGTGTTTGCAAGCGAGGCGATTAATTTTATTGTTCTCTTCAGCGCGTCAACATCATATTTTCTCTTTGTCCTTGCCCCAAGGAGCACAGCGGTTCCTTTTACCTCACTTAGCATTTCCTCAACATCAGACTCGCAGAGCGGAGAGAGCTTTTGCGAGAAGTCCTTCATTATTTCAACAAATATTCCGCCAAGCCCGTAAGTAATTGCTTTCCCAAACTCGGTTGTAATTGCCGAGAGTAACACTTCCTGCCCGATTATCATTTCCTGCATCGCAAGAACCGGCTTGAGTGAGATTTCTTTTGATTTTGCGAGCATGTAATCAATTTGTTTTTCAAGTTCCTCTTTCGAGTTTATGTTCGCTTTTACTAACCCGTGCTCGGTTTTGTGCGCAAGGCCAGATGCTGTTTTAAGCGCCACAGGGAATTTTACTTTATCCAGCTCGATTTCGTCTTTCTTTGAGAAGAAAATTGTTTTTGGTGTTTTGATTCCGAATTCTTTTAACAGAACAAATGATTCCTCAAGAGTGAGCGAGGCTTTTTTTGCCAAAATGTTTTTGATGCTTTTCTTTGGGGCAACTTTTTGCTCAAAACATTTCTTTAGTTTTTTATTTTCATAGTATCTCTGCAATCTTGAGAGTGCTTTTATTCCGCGTTCTGGTGTTTCAAATTCCGCCACCCCGTTCTCTTTGAGATATTTTCTCGCATGCGCGACAGAGGTCCCTCCAAGGAATGAGCAAATAATTGGTTTTTTTCCGTTGAGTGAAACCACCATATCGGCAACCCTTTCAGGCTGTGTCATGCTCTGCGGGGTGAGAAGCGCGTAAATTAAATCAATTTCTTTATCATCCTGCAGTACAGAAAGCGCTGTTCGGTAGTTTATCGGTTTTGCGTCCCCGATTAAATCAAGCGGGTTTGACGCGTGGGGATTAATTTGTTTTACTGTTTTGAGCGTTTTAGCGCTAAAATTTGGAAGCGTAAATTTGTGAACTGAGGCAGAGTCCGCAACAATTACCCCCGGTCCGCCCGCGTTAGTTACTACCGCTAATCGAAGCCCCTTTGTCTTTTTCACTTTCGCAAGAATTTTTGCTATGTCAAAAAATCCTTCTATGGAATTTATTCTAATCATATTTGATTTTTTGCAGGCGATTGAGAATATTTTATCATCCACGCTCATCGCGCCTGTGTGTGAGGACGCCGCTTTTTGTCCTTCCGCGCTTCTTCCGGATTTTATTACAACAACAGGTTTTTTCTTCGCAAGCTGTGCGGCTTCCTTAAGAAACTTGTGCGCATTTTTTACCGACTCCATATAAACGAGCACAGATTTTGTGGAGGGGTCCTTCTCAAGATAATGAAAATATTCCGCTTCGCCAAGGAAAGATTTGTTTCCGGCTGAAATGAATTTACTAAACCCGATTTTTTCAAGTCTCGCCCAGTCAAGTATTGCCGTGCACAATGCGCCTGACTGGGAAACTACCGCGACTCCCCCGCTTTGGGGAAAATTTGCCGCAAATGAAGCGTTAAGCCCGTTTTCAGTGTTAATTATTCCAAGGGTATTCGGTCCGACAACCGCCATTTCTTTTGCCTCAACTATCTTTCGTATTTCTTCCTCAAGCGCTTTTCCTTCTTCTCCCGTTTCAGAGAAACCGGCGGTAATTATCACAGCGGCTTTGATTTGTTTTTGCGCGCATTCTTTAATAACGCCCGGAACGAATTTTGAAGGAACACAAATTATTGCGGCGTCAACAGTCCCGGGTATTTTTGTAACAGAAGGAAATGCGTTTATTCCCTGTATCATCGGCTCGTTTAAATTAACCGGATGAATCTCTCCTGAGAAATTTGCTTCAATTAAATTCCTCACTATCGCATACCCGACTTTTCCCGGCGTATTTGATGCACCTATTACTGCCACGCTTTTTGGATTAAAGAGTAGTTCCAAATTGGCCGAAGATTTGTTTGGCATGAAGGATTAACTGCTTATGATTATTAAAAGGTTTTGAGTGTTTGGCCAAAGTTTTATGGGAATAAAAAAGCTCCAAAAAAAGCTTAATAAAGGGGGAAAACCAACTAATACTGGCGATTAAGTGAATAAGATAATTGACTTGCTTATTATTTCCTCATTCTTCTACGGACTTGCCGCTGGTCTGCTTGGTCCGATTTACGCGATTTATGTTCAGCAAATAGGCGGGGATATTCTTACCGCGGGTTACTCTTATGCGCTGTTCACGATAATCTGCGGCGTATTCATTCTTTTGCTTGGAATTTGGGAGAACCGCGCAAAGCACGAGGAGAAAATAATTTTCGCATCAAGGCTTCTTGCGGTAATAGGCTTTATAGGATACTTATTTGTCTCAACTCCGACTGATTTGTTTTTGGTGCAGATAATTCTTGGAATTTCGATGGCGCTTATTGTACCCGCATTTGATTCATTTTACTCAAAGCACCTCGACAAGCACTGCGAAACAGAGGAATGGGGCGCCTGGGAGGGATTTTACCAAATCTCGCTTGGAATTTCTGCGGCGGCGGGGGCAATTATTGCGGATTTCTTTGGATTTAAAACGCTCATCTGGCTTATGATAATCTTCGCCGTATTTTCTTTGATAGTAGTCTGCTTTATGACGGTTAAATCCAAAAAAAATAAGAAAAAAGTAAATGCGCCAAAAAAGGCGCGCAAAAGAAGACAAAAATAGGCAGCCGCATATTGCAGCTGCTATAAGTCTAATGCCAACTAAGGATTCTCTTCAACAAACTTTTTGATTGCATCAAAGTTCTCTACTATGAGTTTTGCCTTGCCTTTGCCGAACTGGAAAGGAAAAGTGTCCTGTTCGTTTCTCTTCAGGATTATCATTTTGTTGCCTTTGAATTCACCGTATTCTACTACCACTAATAATCACCTTAGATTAATTGCCTTTGGAAATAGTTAAAAAACTACTTAAACCTTCGTGCCGAAGTATTATGTATGGAGAGCCTAAAAGTCCTTAACAAGAATAACCTGAACTTATCGGTTGTTGTGCATTCACCAAGGTACCCCGTAAGCTCCCCGCTTGTGCTGCTTTTGCACGGCTTTACAGGATACAAGGGAGAAGCGCATATAGAAACTCTCGCCGAGCTCTTGGCAAGAAACGGTTTCTTCGCGGTTAGGTTTGACTGCTCGGGCTCCGGGGCAAGCGAGGGAACGATTGAGAATGATTATCGGTTTTCTAATTATCTAAGCGATATTGAAGTAGTGCTTGATTTTGTCAAAACTCTTCCAAACGTTGACAAAAACAGAATGGGTATTTGGGGGCACAGCATGGGGGGACAGCTCGCATGCATTTTTGCTTCCACTCATCCCGAAATAAAATCTCTTTGCGCAGTTTCTTCTCCTTCAGTTTTCATTCTGCCTCCTGAAGATATGGAGCAAATGAAGAAATCAGGTTTTTTTGAAAAAGAGAGTCCTGTGCTTGGAAAGATAAAAATTCCCGCTGCTTTTTTTGATGACCGCGCAAAATATGACGCGTCAAAAGCGGTTCGAAATTTGTTAATCCCAAAATTAATTATTTGGGGGACAAATGATACCGTCTGCCCCGCGGAGAGAACTAAACTGATTTTTGATTCAGCAGCCAAGCCAAAGAAGAAAATTATATTTGATGGAATGGGCCATGATTACAAGAACTACCCTGAAATGCTTGAGAAAGTAAATGATACTGTGCTGAATTTTTTTGGAGAAACGCTAATCAACAAAGACCCTTCCTCATCACAAACAACACCAGCCGCCGCCCAAGTACCAAAGCCTCTTGAAAAAATCGCCCTTGCTTACTCTGTTGCGGATCCCGCGGGAATGCTAATTGCGGAGAAAATAAAAGAAATTGGTGTCCCGAACTGGGCTGTGATGTATGAACTTGAAAGGGATATTGTTTTTATTGACCCCGCGAAAATAAAAGAAAATAAAATTGTTTTTCTCTCAAGGCATAAAAGCGAAGTCGGGACAAAATCCCTTACCGTGCACATGATTGGGAATTTTGATGACGCAAAATTCGGCGGAAGAACTAGGGAGCTTGCCGGCGCTCTTCCCCAGATTGGGGCGAATTATTTGCGCGCATTAAATGAAAAGAATGTCTCAAGCACTCTTTCAAAGCAGGGCTTTGTTGTTTCTCTTGAAGTGACTCATCATGGTCCGATGACGCAGAAGAAATGCGTTTTCATTGAGCTTGGAAGCGCCCCGGTTGACTGGAAGAATGAAACCGCCGCAAGGCTTATCGCTGAGACAGTGATTGAGGCTACTATGAAAGAAACCAAGGACAAAGTGGTAATTGGTTTTGGGGGAGGGCACTACTCTCCTGATTTTACAAAACTCTCTCTGCGCAAAAATTATGCTTTCGGCCACATATGCCCAAAGCACCAGCTCCACAATCTCAACAAAGCCCTAATTCAGCAGATGATTGAAAGAAGCGGGGCGCAGGAAATTGTTCTTGACTGGAAAGGATTAAAAGAAAATAAAGAAAGAGTGCTTGAGTTATGCAAGCGCACAATGCTGCCTGTTGAAAGAGTGCAGAATTTGCTTAAATAATTATTTCTTTGTGATATAAAATTCTTTGAACTTTCTTACAGCAATTCCTCTTGCGCTTAAGGAATTCTTTTTCTGTTTGCTCATCTCGGCAAAAGTTTTTGTTTGCCCTTCGGGAAGAAATATGGGGTCCCAGTCAAAACTTGATTCTCCCCGCGGGGAAACTATCTTTCCTTTTATTGTTCCCTCAAAAAAAGTGATTTCCTTTCCGTTTGAGTAACCAAGAATTACTTTGGCTTCTGCTCCGAATAAACCGAGTTTTTTCACCATTTCATAAATCCCTTTTTTTCCAAGAGCCTTTATGAACCATTTTATTAGCGGACCCGGAAGCTTCCACAAAAAAGCCTCAAGAAGAACTGAAGTATCCTCAACCAAAAATTCCCCCGTATGATATTTCATCGCCTCAATTAGCTTATGTTTTATTACTTCCTGCGGACTAATGCTTTGTATTTCATCAAGCTCTGCTTCAAGCTTGTAAACCTTTACCTGCGGAGAAAGAATTTCATCAAACTCACTAAACTTATGCGCATTCCCCGTGATAAAATATAGTGTCATCTCAAATTCCTCCTTCATTTCCACTCGTCTAAATATTTCTTTACTGAATTTGAATTAATGTCTTCCGGCAGAATCGTTAGTTTCTCAAACAGCTCTTTCTCAATCTCTTTCATCGCAACAGTAAATTTGCGCGAGAACTCTTTGTGCGCCTCATCCCTATTAAGATTATATCTCTTGTTTCCCTCGGCAAGCCTCTCCTCAAGCGATACTACCCCGTGGGGAGAGCACCGCATATCCGCGTAAAGAATAATTCTCTCTTCAAATTTTTTATTCCAATTTTTTGCAAACGCCTTGACTTCTTTGCTTTCCAGAAGTTCAATAACTTTTTTTGGGGCACCGATTTCGCGGGCAATTTTTGTATTTGCAATGTTATCGTCAGAACCGTACTTTGCGATGAACTCTTTTTTTGTTTCCTTAAAAAAATCTATTTTTGCCTGGTCCGCCAAATCAAGCAAACAGATGTTCTCGCCGTCAAGTTTCATTTTTATAAACTGCCCAAGGTCGTGAATAATCGCTGCTGCAACAATATTCTCTTTGTCAACCTTTATTTTGGAGTTATCGCAAATCAGGGCTGCAACCGCTGCGACCTGCTTCATATGCCTTGCGAGATTTTGAGGGGAGTGGTATTTTTTGTAAATAGAATTTATCGATTTGATTATCTCGCTGCTTTCCATAACATAGATTCCTTTGGAAAGTAATTTATTCTTTGGCGTGGGCTCTTCCTTGATTTTTCATGCCCGTAGTGCAGGTATTTTTTAGCTGTCCGCATCCCGCTGATTCAATTTTTCCTGTTGAGACAAACCTCGTTGTACTAATGTCTTCTTTCGCCAAAATCTCTTCAAATCGCGCTATCCTCTCTTCAGGCGATTTTTCAAGTCCGTTGCACTCATTTAATTCGCTTAACTTGACGACAAATCCTTTTCCTTTGATTAATTCAGCCAGTTCATGCGCGCACTCAATTGAGTCATTGAGGTCTTTTATCAGAACATAATTAATCTTTGGAATTACTTTCTTCTTTTCTGCAAAATAACTAAGTGCATTAAGCGCAGAATCAATATTTCCCGCAAATGGAAGTATTTTTTTTCTAAGTTGCTCATTTGGCGCGTGAAGGGACAAATGGAGATTAACTTTCACGTCTAATTTTTCCTCGGCAAGTTTCTTTATCAGTTCGGGGTTATTCCCAATGGTGGATATTGTTACTCTTGACTGAGGATACTCAGAGGTAAGCTGTTTTATGCTTAGGACCAAATTATCATAATTCAAGAATGGCTCTCCTATTCCCATAAATGAGAATAGTATTGGTCTTTCGCATAATTCGCTTATTGAGTTTAGTACATTCTTTGCCTGCTCAACTATTTCCTTAGAAGAAATATTTCTAGAAAGGGTTGATTCCTGCGTTGAGGTGCTTGAGCAGAAGATGCATCGCATTGGGCAGGAAAATTGAGTAGAGAGACAGATTATTTCCTCTTCTTCAAGATAAAAACCCGTTTCAATAAGGTCGCCGGAGGACGACCGTTGAACGCACTTAAGAATCCGGGAATCAAAGTTAATTATTGACTTAACTACTTCCATATCTATATGTGTCTTTCTTATATAAAAAACTTAACTTTGGCTAAAAAAAATGAATAAGCTGGAAAATAGCAAATTTACTCAAAACTAATTCCTTTTGACTCGATTAATTCAAATCCATCGCCTTTTTGTTCAAGCACAATAAAAGCGCAGTCCTCAGTTTTTGAGATTTTTTTCATTAAGTGTTCCTCAGATATTCTTCTCAATGGGCCAGAGTGTGTGACTATCGCAATGTCCTCATCGGAATCATTCACAACCGTTCGAAACGCCCCAAGCACTCTGCCCTTAAACGCGTCAAATCTCTCAGAGAGTTTTACCTTGTGATTTACTCCGCTTGCAAGTTCCTTTACGTCAAACGGGAGTTTTTCAGCGGCCTCTTTTTTTGTTAAACCTGTGAGTACCCCGTAATTATTTCTTTCCCTTAAATTGTCCACAAACTTAATGGGCGCGTGAATTTTCTCCGAGAGTATTTGTGATGTAGCTGCGGCTCTTTTTCGCGGGCTTGAATAAATAATTTTTATGCCCCTGTCCGAAAATTTTTCGGCTAATTCCTTTGCCTGAGTAGTTCCTTTTTGGGTAAGTTCATCATCATAATCCCCGCCGTATCGGTCCTCAACATCACCTGTTGTTTCGCCGTGCCTGATTAAGTAAATTTTCATAAGTAAAACTTGGGGCAGAGAATTTTTATTTTTGTGCGCTACAATAAAGTCTCAAATATTTTCTTTCCCTGTATGCTTTCAAGGAAATTAAAGTGTTCATCAACGCCTTTTTGTATGTTTTCCATCTGCTCTGGATTTAAGTGCTTGAATCTTCCCTGCATCATTAGGTACTCGTGTACTGGTTTCTTCGCTTCGGGTTTTGAGGTAATTGTTAATACCCCGTTCTCTATCTCAAATAGAGGGAAAACGTTTGTCTCAAATGCTTTTTTTGCAACATCAAGTGTTGAGGACGCGTCAATCTTCCAGCCGGGAACGCATGGGACAAGCACTTCAATATATGTTGGTCCGTTTATGCTCAGCGCCTTTTGCACTTTCTTTTTTAAGTCAAATAAATTTGTTACGCTTGCGGTTGCGACATATTTCGCTCCGTGAGCAGCGAGTATGAATGGAAGCGGTTTTTTCACACCAGCTTTTCCGTTAATTACTTTTCCCGCAGGAGTAGTTGTTGTGGAAGTGTATTCGGGTGTTGCTCCGCTTCTCTGAATTCCTGTGTTCATGTATGCTTCGTTATTTGTGCAGACATACAAAAAGTTTGTTCCTCTTTCAAATGCCCCGCTTAGCGAGCCAAACCCAATGTCATATGTCGCTCCGTCTCCGCCTATTGCAACTACTTTTGTCTCTTTGTCCCCTTTCATATTGAGTGACGCCCTTACTCCGCTCGCAACAGCAGCTGCGTTTTCAAATGCGCAGTGCACCCATGGAACTTCCCAGGATGTTTCAGGATATGGTGTTGATACTACTTCCATGCACCCTGTCGCCTGCACTACAACTATTTTTTCGCCCGCGGCTTTCAGCACATGCCTTAGCGCGATTGCCTCTCCGCATCCTGCGCATGCGCGGTGCCCGCTTGAAAAGAATTCTTTTTCCTCAAATCCCAATATTGCCATAAAAATCACTATTTTTGTGACCCTCAAATTTCTGCTGAAATTCTCGGTGCCATAACAATCATTTCCCTCTTTTTTTTCTTGAAGCCCTTGCATCACTTAATTCTGCCGCCTTTTTCTTTCTCGCAAGTATAATTTTTCTCGCCTTCGCAATTTCTTTCAGGGCTTGAACAAGTCTCCTGGAATCACCTTTCATGGGTTTCCTTGGTTCTTTTAGGAGCCATCCAATAGATGAATATTCCATAGGCTTTTTTAGTCCCAGCGCTTTGAGAACTTCCGGCTTTGCCAAAAGGTTTCTGTTCAATTTATCCCTAACCATTCTATCTTCCCAGCCAAGACCGCTTTTGCCGGAGAGAGGAATTATTCTTTGTTTTGGCGGAGTTCTTCCCGGAGAATACCACCAAACATCCATTCGTCTTCCAGCTCTAACCATAATATCACTTCAGCCAGTACCCTTTCTTCCCCCTAATTATTGCTTCAAACGCGTCGTGGAGTTTTGCCTTGCTAATATCTCTTCCGCCAAGTCCGGCAACGAATTCTTCAACAATAACTTTTTGTCCGTTTAGCGCGCTTTTCACATCGTTGCTTAGCGCTCCGCCAAATCCAATGGAGGCGTGTCTGTCAATTACTCCAAGTATTTTTATTTTTTTTACCGCATTCTTTAGCTGTTCTTTTGGGAAAGGTCTCATTGATTTTATTCTTATAATTCCGGCTTTTTTCTTTTTCTTTGTAAGTTCCGCAACTACTTCTCGCGCGGTGCCTGTTGTTCCGCCCACAGTAATCAACGCGTATTCTGCGTCTTTCATTTCAATTAATTCAATTAGCCCGTTTCCATATTCTCTTCCGAATTTCTTCGCGAATTCTTTGTGCACTTGCTCAATCACTTTTTCAGCTTCGCTCATTGCTATTTCTTCCGCTTCTTTGAATTCAAAGTAAGTATTTGGGAACGCGATTGCCCCGATTGTGACTGGTTTTTTTGGGTCAAGCATTACGCTTGGTTTATACTCGGGTAGAAACGCATCAACTTTTTGTGCGTCCTCTATCTGCACTGGCTCATATACGTGGCTTAGGGAGAACCCGTCAATGCAAATCATTACTGGGAGTGAAACTTTTTCAGTCTCAGCAATTTTAAACGCCATTATTGTTGTATCGAATGCTTCCTGCGCGGTTTCGCAGTAGAGCTGTATCCACCCTTGGTCTCTCTCGCTCATTGCGTCAGAGTGATCGTTCCAGATATTCAGCGGTCCTGAGAGTGCGCGGTTTGCTACTGCCATCACTGCGGGAAATCTTGATGCGGAGATTATTGGAAGTATTTCGTGCATTAGTGCTAATCCCTGCGAGGCGGTTGCGGTAAATGAGCGTAAGCCCGTAGCGTATATTCCAAATAAAGCGCTTATTGCGCTGTGTTCGCTTTCAACATAAATTATTTCAGCGTTTAATTCGCCGTTGTTCACAAATTCTGAGAGTCTTTCAGGAACAAGCGTGCTTGGGGTAATCGGGTACATTGGTAAAACTTTTGGTTTGCACAGCTTTACTGCCTGCGCAATCGCATCCGCTCCCGAAATTACTTTTATTTCTGCCATAATAATCAATTCCTTAATCAATTTGTCTTACAACCGGCTCCTTAAGATTGACTGTAAATCTTCCCATTGGTCTCTCTCCCTGCTCTCCAACAAGCTTTATTATTTGAAACATTATTTTCCCAGCATCAGTCCCTGAGCGGATTACCTCATATTGGTATCTTCCTTCAGAATCCCTTGCATTGACTATTTGTTTTCCATCTTTCAATTGCTGAATTAATCCTTCCACAATACCTCTGTGCATTGGCGGCCTCCATTTGAATTGTCCTTTGAACCTAAATGCTGATTGCTGTGCATGACTATTATTGGACTGAGTTGAGTTCTCAGTTCGGGCAAGTGAATGCTGTCTAAGCCTCTCTGCGTGTTCCCTGCGTGCAGCTGCCTCGCGAAATTCCTTTGCAGACTTTACCCCAAATGCTTTTACTGCCATAAATATTCAATCCATTTTTTTATTACTTTTCCTCTACCACATACGGGATGCATTTTACCGGGCACTCTTTTGTACACAAGAGGCATCCCTTGCAATAGTCATGATTTATTTCAAATTTTCCGTCCTCTTTTCTCTGCTTTATCGCGGCGTCGGGGCAGACCATCCAGCATCTTCCGCACTTAATACATCTCGTAAGGTCGATTGTGGGCTTAAATGTTCTCCACTCCCCTGTTTTGTATTTTTTTGTTGAGCCTGGCTCAAATATTACCGCACCCTTAGTTAATTGGGCGCTTGGTTTTAAGGTTTGCGAAGTCATGCAGGTGCACTCTTTTGACCCTTTGCAGGAGCATTCTCTCGAATTTTTCTTTTTAGTTTCGCTTTTAGCCATATTACCCAAATCCTAAATATTAAAACTTCCAAAGCATTTTACTTCTTCGAAATCGCGTGCACCTCAATTATCGCGGCAAGGTTTTTTTCAACCATTGTTCCTTTTGAGCCCATCTGCTGTTTTATCGCTTCTTCAAGCCCCTTAAGCGATACTTGTTTTGTAATCGCTGAGAATGCTCCAAGAGCCGCGATATTTACAAACGGTTTTCCTATAACTTTTAGCGCAATGTTTGTGATATCAACGCATTTAATTTTTGCTTTTGTGTTTAATCCGAGCTCTTCGGGTTTTTTATTAGTGTTAACAATAATTAAGTCATTTACTTTCTCATCAAAGCTTTTAGCCAGAGTCGGGTCAAGTATTATCGCATAATCCGCTTCGTATACCTGCTCCCGCACTGTAATTGGTTTAGTATCAATTCGGCAGTAGCTCTTTACTGGCGCCCCCATTCGCTCTACTCCAAAATTTGGAAATGCCTGCGAGTGCATGCCGTCCTTAAATGCCGCTACCGCAAGGATTTGGGAGCTTGTAACCGCACCCTGCCCCCCGCGTCCAAGAACAATTATTTGTTTCATTTAATTCACTAAAGGCAATTATTCTGCTTTACACTAGCTGGGATTAAACCCGCATAGTGCTTTTGCAGTTACTACTTTAACATCTCAAGCCTTTATAAAATATACCCCAAAAACGAACACGAATACGGCAATTGACGAGGGTTTCTCTTGCTTCTCCTTAGGGGATTTCATTGGGCAGAAATTAGTAAAATTACAAAAAGCGTTCCCGCGTTAAGTTTATTAAAAGAGAGCCGTACTTTAATATCATGAACTCGGGAAATTTTGTTACAAAAACTATTTCTGTCTTAGTCCTTGGGTTAGTCTTGCTGCTAGAATAGCGGGGACTTCAAGGCTTGCAACCGAGGGGTTCTTTTTTTAATAGCGCCAAAATATCGCGTTGATTATTTTTTTCATCCGCATGCGCAGTATTTAATTAAAATAAAATTGTGAATAAAAAAAAAGAATTTTGAGGTATGTGAAGGTTGCAAAAAGGATGTGTTTATTATGGAGAATAATGAAAGAGTCATAATTTTTGACACTACTCTTAGGGACGGGGAGCAGAGCCCCGGCGCGAGCATGACAAAGGAAGACAAGATTACTGTCGCCCGCGGGCTTGATGCTCTTGGAGTGGATGTTATTGAGGCGGGTTTTCCTGTTTCAAATCAAAAAGATTTTGAGGTATTCAAAATAATTTCAAAGGAACTAAATGCCC
The DNA here is from genome assembly GCA_902385225.1 of uncultured archaeon. Lineage (GTDB taxonomy): Archaea > Iainarchaeota > Iainarchaeia > Iainarchaeales > JAAZKV01 > JAAZKV01. The sequence goes on from CABMEU010000024.1 coordinate 32,586, forward strand.
AGCTCTGCGGGCTTGCAAGATGCGTGGAAAAAGATATTGAAGTCGCCTGGAGTGCGGTTAAGGAAGCGAAGAACCCCAGAATCCATGCTTTTCTTGCGACTAGTGATATTCATTTGAAGCACAAGCTCGGCATCTCAAGAGAGGAAGCGCTTAGCAGAATAAAAAAACAGGTGGCTTACGCAAAAAGCCTCTGCCAAAATATTGAGTTCTCGGCTGAGGATGCCTCGCGCACTGACCCTGAATTTCTTAAGCTCGCATTCAGAACAGCGATTGAAAGCGGAGCGACTACATTAAACATTCCTGATACTGTGGGTTATTCCCAGCCAAAGGAATTTGGGAGAATTGTTGAGAGTATTGCGCAGATGAAGGAAGTGAGAGAGAATAAAGTGAATATTAGTGTTCACTGCCACGACGACCTCGGTCTTGCCACAGCAAATTCTCTTGAGGGAATACTCTCTGGAGCAGCGCAGATTGAGTGCACTATTAATGGAATAGGGGAGCGCGCGGGCAACACCGCTCTTGAGGAAGTTGTTATGGCGCTTATGACAAGAAAAGATTTTTACAAAAAAAGCACGGGAATTGTAACTGAACAGCTTGTTCCGATGAGCAGACTTGTTAGTGAGAAGACTTCAATGATAGTGCAAAAAAATAAATCGGTTGTTGGAGCGAATGCTTTTGCTCACGAATCCGGGGTGCATCAGCACGGCGTCATAATGCATAACCAAAATTATGAAATTATGAGCGCGGCTAGTGTCGGAGCAAAGAGTAAAATTGTTCTTGGCAAGCTCTCGGGAAAGCACGCAGTTGAAGAATTTCTTAAAAGCAAGGGAATTCCTGCTACTGAGGAAGTTGTGAAGAATGCTCTTGAGGCGATTAAGGGCGCGGAAAAGAATGTGGAAATGGAGGAAGTGGTGCTTAGGTTAGCTGAAAAAGCGGGCACTTATTTCCCGAAAAAAGTTTTAATATGAAAACGAGAAAGGAGAAGTTATATAGAGTTTGTTAGGGTGTTTTTTAGGTGCATTCAGTATGGGCGGGGAACATAAAATAGCATTAATTCCGGGGGACCTCAACGGGATAACCGTTACCATGGCGGCAGTGAAAGTTGTTGAATCAATGGGGCACTTGCTCAAAAAACCGATTAATCACACCAGATTTGATTATAACGCTGATTATTTCCTGGCAAAAAACATTAAGGAGCTTGGAGAGGAGGAGCTTTCAGAGCTTAAACAATTCGACCAGATTTATCTTGGCGCAATCGGAGACCCTACAAAAATTAAGCCGGGAATACTTGAAGTTGGAATACTTCTCAAACTTAGGCAGGCGTTTGACCAGTATGTCAATCTCCGCCCTGTAATTCTTCCGGAAGGAGTCCCAAGCATAATTGTTGGAAAAACAAGCAGGGATATTAATTTTGAAATCTGCAGAGAGAATTCTGAAGGGCTCTATGTTGACGCTGGATGGATTGAGAAAAAAGGAACCGAAGAGGAAGCAGGCTATCAAATAATGAAATGCACTTACAAGGGGGTAAAACGGCTTGCGGAGTACGCGGTTATGCGGGCGCAAATGCGAAAAAAGGGAGCAAAGCCGGTAATTCATTTTGTATTCAAAACAAATGTGCTCACTTATGCCGCTTCTCCTTGGCAGAGAGTATTTGATGAGTACAAAAAGCGCGCCGATATTGAGGCGAGGTATATGCACATCGATAATTTCTTGATGCAGATGCTTCTCAACCCTGCGCAGTTTGATGTTGTGATAACAGAGAATATGTTCGGGGATATCGCAACCGATGCGGGTGCGGTAATTCAGGGGGGAATTGGTTCTGCGGTTAGCGGCAACATTAATCCTACCGGAAAATTTCCTTCAATGTATGAGCCAATTCACGGCACGGCTCCTGATAAATGGTATGAAACTACAAAGAATGGGGAATATGTTCCGAACACTTTTGTAAAGGAAAAAGTTCAGGAAGTAAAACCCGAAGCGGCTTTCCTTTCTTATGCAATGATGCTTGAACAGATGGGCGAGAAGAGGGCGGCGGATGCGCTTAAGGACGCTGCGCTAAATAATATTAGAAACCCGGCGTATAAAACAAAAAAACTTGACGAGTTAGTTAATGACGCAATAAAATTTGTTAGGGATAGGAAGTAGAGCGAACAAAGTAAAGAATGAATGAAATTGTTTGGGGATTGCATGTCAAAAAACACTTTGTATGATAAGGTTTGGAGTGCGCACACTATTTGGATACTTCCGACAGGACAGACACAGATATTTGTCGGAAGGCATTTGATTCATGAGGTGACTTCCCCTCAGGCGTTTGAAATGCTCCGCGATAGAAACCTCTCTGCCTCAATTCCGGAGCTTGCAACCGCGGTTGCTGACCATGTAATCCCCACTGATAATCACAAACGCCCTTTCGCTGATTCGCAGGCGGAGATAATGACAGCGGAGCTTGAAAAAAATGTAAAAGAATTTAATCTTAGATATTTTGCGCTTGATTCAGGGGCTCAGGGAGTATGCCATGTAACTTTCTCCGAAGCAGGGTTAATTTGGCCGGGACAGCTTGTTGTCTGCGGGGACTCGCACACATGCACTTACGGGGCGTTTGGCGATCTCGCTTTTGGAATTGGGACAACACAAGTTTCGCATGTGCTTGCTACACAAAGCATGGCGATGGAGAAACTTAAAGTCAGAAGAATTAATGTTACAGGAAAACTCAAAAAAGCAGTTACAACAAAGGATGTTGCTTTGCACATCATAAGGACTCTTGGAGTAAAGGGCGGAGTGGGCTTTGCCTATGAATTCGGCGGAAGTATAGTTGAAGCGATGAGTATGGAAGAGAGAATGACTCTTTGCAATCTCGCTGTTGAGGGCGGAGCGCGCTTGGGCTATGTTAATCCCGACAAAACCACTTTTGATTACTTGAAAGGAAAACCATTCGCGCCAAAAAAAGAGTTTGAACGCGCGGTGAATTACTGGAGAGGGGTTGCCTCAGGCAGTGACGCGGAGTATGATGATATTGTTGAAATAAATGTTTCAGCACTTGAGCCGATAATCACTTGGGGAATAAACACGGAGCAGGGAATTAAGGTTTCTGAAAATGTTCCGGCTCTTGATTCGTTTAATGGCAAAGCAAAGGAAGAGGCGCTTGACGCGTTTAATTATATGGGGCTTAGTGGCGGGCAAGCATTAATTGGAACAAAAGTTGATGTGGTCTTCATTGGCTCCTGCACAAACGGAAGACTCAGCGACCTAAAATTGGCGGCGGAGATAATTAAAGGAAAGAAAGTGAAAGTACGAACAATGGTTGTTTCTGGCTCTGAGGAAGTAAAAAAACAGGCTGAAGTGCTTGGGCTTGATAAAATATTCAAGGACGCAGGGTGCGAGTGGAGACTCCCTGGTTGTTCTATGTGCCTTGCGATGAATCCGGATAAACTCGTTGGAAATCAAAGGAGTGCTTCAACTTCAAACAGGAATTTTAAAGGAAGACAGGGTTCGCCTAACGGACGAACTCACCTCATGAGCCCTTACACAGCGGCGGCGACCGCGGTTGAGGGAGTATTTGCCGACCCGAGGAAATACCTCTAATACATTAAGTGATTTTTATGGATGAGTTTGTTATCAAAGAAAATATTATTTCAAGTGTTTTTGGAACAGGAATCCCAAAGCCCGCGAATGACCAGAACACTGATGATATTACCCCTGCAAGATTTCTAAAAGAAATTACTTTCGCGAATATGGGAAAGTATGCTTATCTTGATGAGAGAGTTAAAGAAGGAAAAGAAATTCCAACTCACCCTTTCAATGATAAAAGATTCAAAAACGGCTCAATACTTGTAGCCGGAGCGAATTATGGTTGCGGCTCCTCAAGGGAGCATGCTCCGCAGGCGCTCCATAGGTTTGGGATACGCGCAATAATCGCCGAGAGCTTTGCGGAAATATTTGCGGGCAACTGCGCTTCGCTTGGAATTGTTGGAGTAACGGTTCCTGCAGAAGAAATCACTAAGCTTGTTGAGTTTATTAGAAAAACTCCTTCAGAAAAGATTGTTGTTAGTCTCGCTGATAAGAAAGTTAAGTATGGTGGAAGAGAGGTCTCATTCGAGATTCTTGAGGGGCGCAGGCAGGCCTTTCTTAACGGAACATGGGATGCTTTAACAATACTTCAGCAGAACGCGCAAGGAATCGCGAAAGTTAAGGCAAGTCTTCCTTATTTGGGGTTTAAGTGATTTTGATGAGAGGCACTGAAAGCATACTAAAGGCGCTTATTGCAAACAAGACTAAGCACATTTTCGGCTTTCCAGGAGGAACAGTAATTCCTCTTTACGACGAGCTGCTTAATTTTGAAAAAGACTTACGGCACATTCTTGTAAGGCACGAGCAGTGCGCGGCGCATGCGGCTGACGGCTATGCGAGGGCGAGCGGGGGCGCGGGCGTATGTCTTGCCACTAGCGGTCCCGGTGCAACTAATCTTGTTACGGGAATTATGACAGCATATATGGATTCAAGTCCGTTAATTGCGCTCGCGGGAAACGTCCCGACTACTTTGCTTGGAAACGATGCTTTTCAGGAAACTGATATGATTGGAGTCACTCTTCCGATTACGAAGCACAATTTCCAAATCAGGAGCGCAAATAATATTACATCCACAATAAACAACGCATTTACTATCGCGTTAAACGGAAGACCGGGACCGGTTTTTATTGATATTCCAAAGGATGTTCAGCTCAATCAGGTAACTAACGAGAAACCGACTCAGAAAATCGAGGGATTTAATCCGGTTCTAAAAGGACACCCTGAACAAATCAAACGCGCGGCGAAAATGATTCTTGATGCACAGCGACCAGTGATTATCGCAGGCGGGGGAATAATCATAAGCAACGCGAGCCATGAACTTTCAAAAATTGTTGAATCATTCAATCTCCCAGTCACAAGCACATTCATGGGAAAAAGCTGTATCGAGGAAACTCACCCGCTTTACCTTGGGGTAGTTGGGATGCACGGAAGAAAAACCGCGAACTATGCGGTAGGAAATGCTGATGTTATTGTCGCAATTGGATGCCGCTTCAGCGACAGAATTACGGGGGATGTTAAAACATTTGCTCCTGAGGCAAAAATAATTCACATTGATATTGATTCTGCGGAAATTGGGAAAAATGTGCGAGCCGACCTTCCGATTGTCGGGGACGCAAAGCATATCCTTGCCGAGCTTCTTGATGCGATGAGGGCGCATGCGAAGAAAGGAAAAACCGAGTGGAGCAAAAAGATGGAGAAATTCATTAAGGAGTGCAACTGCGGATTTGATATTTCAAATAATCCGATTGACCCAAGAAAAATAATTCACGAACTCAACAAAGTGCTTGCTCCGCATGATATTGTTACTGCCGGAACCGGCCAGCACCAGATGTTCGCCGCGCACTTCCTTAAGCGCTCGCTCCCAAGAACATTTATCTCAAGCGGGGGCGCTGGAACAATGGGTTTTGGTTTTCCTTCTGCGATTGGAGCAAAGGTTGCAAAACCGAATTCGCAGGTTATTGATGTTGACGGAGACGGGAGTTTTGCGATGGTAATGCAGGAGCTTGCGACTTGCAAAGAAGAGCACATCAAAGTTATCCCTCTTATTTTCAACAACTCATATCTTGGAATGGTCCGCCAATGGCAGGAATTATTCCACAACAAACGCTACTCTGGGGTGCGCTTGAACAGAACACCAAACTTTGCGAAAGTTGCGCAGGCTTACGGCTTAAAGGGACTCACGGTTGACCGCGAGAGCGAAATAAATAAATCGCTCAAAGAGGCGCTCGCTCATGATGAGACTGTTCTTGTTGATGTTCTTGTAAGAGAAGAATCAAATATTCTCCCAATGTTTGCCTCGGGAACTAAACACACTGACATGTTCGGCGGATGCATTAAAGTAAAGGGAGAGTTATTCTGAGCTGAGGGGAGTTTTTGCAAAGAGAAATTATTTCAAAACAACATGGTGAAATGAATGGCTAATGGAAACGGCAATGGCAATGGTTCAGGCGAAATGAAGAAGCACATAATCGGGCTTCTTGTAGAAGACCACCCCGGTGTGCTTGGCAGACTCACTGGATTGTTCTTAAGAAGAGGATTTAACATTGACACTATTATTGTCGGGAGTACTGCAAAGGCAGGGGTTTCTCACATCGTTATTAGTCTTCTTGGGGATGACAAAACTCTGGAGCAGCTTGAGAAACAGGTTTACAAAATTGTTGATGTGCTTAAAGTAATTGAACTCTCAAAAGGGAGTGTAATTAGGGAGCACTGCCTTGTGAAAGTGAATTCCACGCCAAAGACGCGGCAGGATATAATTAATTTTGCCCAATTGAATAAAGGAAATGTGCTTGAGGCAAATGCAAACAGTATTTTAATTGAGATTGCTGCTGAACCAGCTAAAATTGATGATTTAGTTGAGGCATTAAAGCCTTTTGGAATAAAAGAATTAAGCAGAACAGGCATTAACGCAATGCTAAGAAAGTAATATTTAGTTAAAGGAGGAATTTTGGATGAAAGTATACACAGACAAAGATGCAAGCCTTGATGCGCTAAAAGGACTCACGGTCGCCGTGATTGGCTTTGGTGCACAGGGAAGAGCACAGGCATTATGCATGCGTGACTCGGGAGTTAGCGTTGTTATGGGGCTGAGGCCTGATGGAGACTCCGCAAAAGAGGCTAAGAAGGAAGGGCTCACCGTCCTGTCAATAAGCGAAGCCGCAAAGAAAGCGGATATTGTGCACATATTAATTCCTGATGAAGTGCAGGGAGATGTTTACGCAAAAGAAATCGCTCCGTACATGAAGAAAGGAAAAACGTTATCATTCTCGCACGGATTCAATATTTCATTCAAAAAAATAACTCCTCCAAAAGATATTGATGTGTTAATGGTTGCGCCAAAATCGCCTGGAACTGAGGAAAGAAAAAGATACTTAGAGGGATTTGGTGTGCCAGGACTGCTTGCGGTTTATCAGGATGCAAGCGGCAAGGCAAAAGCAAGAGGGCTTGCTATGGCAAAAGCATGCGGTTTCACAAGAGCAGGAGTAATTGAATGCACTTTCCAGCAGGAAGCATTCGAGGATTTGTTCGGCGAGCAGGCAGTTCTCTGCGGGGGATTATCCGAACTAATCAAAGCAGGATTTGAAACACTAACTAATGCAGGGTATCCACCCGAAATGGCTTACTTTGAGTGTCTCCACGAAATGAAACTCATAGTTGACCTTGTTTATGAAGGGGGGCTTGCTTACATGTGGGATGTTGTAAGTAACACCGCGGAGTACGGCGGGCGAACCAGAGGAAAAATGATTATCAATGAAAACACTCGCAAGGTGATGAAGCAAATGCTTGCGGATGTTGAATCAGGAAAATTCGCCACCGAGTGGATTAACGAATACAAAGCGGGAATTCCTAACCTTACAAGAATGAGGGAAGAGGAAGCAAAGCACCCTATTGAAGTGGTGGGAAGAGAAATTAGGGCAATGTTCAAAAAGAAATAAAATTCAGCAATTCGGATGGATGAAAATGAATACAGCGCAAATCAAAGAGCTTCCTGCGGCAAAGAGCCTTTTTCTCGCTGATGGCGTGAAGAAGGATTCTTTGAAGAAACCCTTTATCGCGATTGTGAATTCACAGTGCGATATAGTTCCGGGGCACATCCACCTCGGGAAGCTTGGCGAAGAGGCAAAGAAAGGTGTAATCGCAGCAGGAGGAGTTCCGTTTGAATTCCACACAATCGCGATTTGTGATGGTATCGCAATGGGTCATGAGGGAATGAAATATTCTCTTCCATCAAGAGAAATAATTGCTGATTCTATTGAGGCGATGATTAAGGGGCACGGGGTATTTGACGGGGCAATATTTATTTGCTCCTGCGATAAAATTGTTCCGGGTCACTTAATGGCGGCGCTTCGCTGCAATCTTCCAAGCGTGTTTGTTACAGGCGGACCAATGATGCCTGGCAGTCGCAACGGAAAAGGAATGGATGTAAAGGATTCTTTTGCGGCAAAAGGCGCGCTTGAGGGAAAAAAAATCACTCCGGAAGAGTATGAGGATATTATTTGCAACTCCTGCCCTGGCGCTGGAAGCTGCGCTGGGCTTTTTACCGCCAACTCAATGGCGTGCATTGTTGAAGCCTTGGGATTTTCGGAGGGTATGTGCGCAACCACTCACGCGATAACAAAGGAAAAAGGAATTCAGGCATTTAACGCGGGGGCAAAGGTTCTTTCGCTTATCAAATCAAACACCCGCGCGAAGGATATTGCTACAAAAGACGCTTTTATGAACGCTCTTCGTGTGGACATGGCGATTGGGGCGAGCACAAATACTATTCTTCACTTGCCCGATATTGCAAAGGAAGCGGGAATTATAATTACGCTTGATAATATGGATGAGGTTTCAAAAAGCACTCCAAACTTAGTGAAAATTTCTCCAAGTAGTTCGTTTAGAATGATTGATTTGCATAATGCGGGGGGAATTCCTGCAGTACTTGCGGAACTTTCTAAGAAGAATTTAATTTTGAACACAAAAACGATTGATGGTAAAATGCTTGAGCGAATCAAGGCTGCAAAAATCACAAACACAGAAGTAATTCACACAATTGCTACTCCATATTCCCAAACCGGCGGAATTAGTATTCTTTACGGCAACCTCGCGGAGAAAGGCGCAGTGATTAAATCAGCGGGGGTTGGAATAACTGAGAAAGTGTTTGATGGAAACGCTGTTTGTTTTGATGATGAGGACTCCTGCTCGAAGTATATTGAAAGCGGGAAAGTGAAGAAGGGTGATGTTATTGTTATTCGGTATGTTGGTAAAGCCGGCGCGCCGGGGATGCCTGAAATGCTTTACCCGACCTCAGCAATTAGCGGGCTAGGGCTTGACAAGGATGTTGCTTTGATAACAGATGGACGTTTTAGCGGCGCAACAAAAGGAATTAGTATTGGTCATGTTGATCCTGAAGCGGCTCTTGGCGGAAACATCGCGCTCGCAGAGAACGGCGACAAAATCAAAATTGACCTTGAAAAGAAACGAATTGATTTAATCATAAGCGATAAAGAACTTGCTGCGCGGAGAACAAAGCTCAGAAACAAAATGAAAGAGCTGCCTGAAGGGATGCTAAAGAGATATAGGAAGAATATACTTGAGCAAAACAAGGGCTCAAACTAAACTCCAAATTAAATTGCAATTTATAGTTTTATCTTCGTACTCGTTATTTCTTTTCCACTAAGCGCTTTTTCTAAATTTCCTTCTTTAAGCAAATTAAATATTTCTGCAGGCACCCCGTTTAATTGTTTTGCGAGTTTCTCAAGTTTTCCTTTCATTCCGCCGGTTACATCAACAGAATTTGAGTGAGACGCTTTTTCTAAAACTTCTTCAAGATTCTCTTTATTAATATTTAAAATTAGTTCCGCATTTTTGTCAACTTTTGGGTCCGCAGTGTAAATCCCATCTACATCTGTCCCCATCAAAACCTTTTTTGGCTTCAAGTGCTCTGCAAGCTGCGCAACAACAACATCCCCGCTCATCGGACTCCAAACAAGTTCATCATCTTTTACCATTATCCCGGCGGTGATTGGCACAAGGCCTTCATCAAGCGCTTTTCCATAAGGTAAAATAGAAAACCCCGTAACTTTTTTTCCTGATTGGATGCAAACTTCATATCCGGGAATATATTTTGTTTTTACTCCGGCCTTCTTGAGCGCTTTTGCGACTTCCTTTCCGACAAAATCACATGCTTCATTTGTAATCTTTACCCCTTCACGCTGTTTCTCTGTTTTTATTCCATTATTCAAATCGTATTTCACAACATTTGTGTGCCCAAACGGTCCGACACCGCAAACAAGTGCCACCTGTAACTCTTTTTGCTTTTCTAAAGCATCCGCCAGCTCATTAGCCGCCTGAGTAAGAACAGCTTTGTTCATTTCGAATTTGTTCTCCGATTTTTTTGTAATAGAAGAACCGCCGAATTTTATTACGATTAAGTTTTTCACTTAAATTCACCAAGAAGAAAACTATTGTACTTCAACAATTCCTTTTTCAGCATCAACTTTTACTTTTTGCCCTGTTTTGATTTTTGAAATATCTATTTTATCAACGCACGGGATTTCAGCGATAATTGCTCCTACCGCAACAATTGTTTCGCATTCAGAATTAATTATTGCTTTAGGCGCTGTGCCCTCTTTTTTCATTCTATAAAGCGCATAGCTTCCTACAGTTGAGCCTTTTCCTTGCGGGAAAACCAAAATCTTTCCTGAAATACTCTGCCCTTCAAGCGGGTGACCTTTTTCAGTTACTGTTCCTTTATTGTCAACTCCGCCAAAGAAACTAATTCCTTGCGCTGACACAAGCGCTTCCCCTTCAGCTTTTCCGCTTTTAATTGTTCTTCCTTTCATTTCCATAACTACCAAATCCATTTCCCGCAAATTAACTTCAATTTACTTACATGCCTCTTCCACAAGTTTCTTTACAGGCATTATTTTTATCTTTGATTGATTTTTTGAGTATGCATAGTAGCATCCTTTCGCTGAATCGGTTGCGAGGCACTTGAACCTGCCTTTGATTGGCGCAACAACACAGCATGTATCCGCCGCGAATTTTGCTCCAGCGTCTTCAATTATTTTTGAGTATCCTACTTGGTCAGCGATTCTTTTTGTCGGGCGTGCGGTTGTTATCCAGAACTCTTTTTTCACTTTCTTTCCCTTTAATAGTTCAGCGAGTTTTGCGATTTCCGCAAGACTTGCGTGCGGGCATCCTACACTGATAAAATCAATTTCGCCGTCCATATTCATTTCTTTTATTGCCTTATCAATATCTTCTCTTGTAATTACAATTTCTTCTTTTGGGGTTTTTGTCTTTCCCGGAGTAATTCCTTTCATGTGGAATATTGCAGCTCCGCCGTATGTTGCTATGCTTGCGCTAAAAGATTTTAATTCATCAACAGTTGCTTCTTTTATTCCCACAATAAGTGTTGGTTTTGCTTTTACTTTTTCTCCGATTGCTTTTCCTAGAGCCCCAAATTCGTGTGTTCCGTCAAGTTTGCATTTAACTTTTACTTTTACTTTTGCTTCTCTTGCTTCATCAAGCTGCATTCCATAAAGAGGGGTTTTTCCTGTTAGGGCGCTAGCGAGTGCGCTTGGTCCGCCTTCTCTGTTTGTTCTTGCGCCAAGAACTGAATTAGCATATGCAACAGCTGAACTCTCGCTCCAAGCGATGTGTTCATTAAAGTGCGGGTCATTTCCCACTAAATATGGTGTGCAAGTGCAAGTGGTTACTACCCCCATTTTGGCAAATGCTTCTATTACTTTTTTCTGCTTTACTGCAAAATCTTCAGGTATCCCTAGTGCTTTGTAGTTTTCAAGGTCCATTCCTGCCGGATTCAAAGTTGTAAGTACTCTTACTTTCCCGTCCTTTGCAAGTTCATCAAGATAATCAAGCCCCGCGTCCCCTAGGTTATCATAACTAACCCCGGCGATTTGCACAGATGTTACATCAACGAGTTTCTCCGCGCCATAGATTTCCCCAAGCGCAATAAGTATCTCCATGCTCTTCTTCACGGCGTTACCATACTTACCTTCCGCCATTTTCTTTTCTTCGCTAGTCAGCTTCATAATAACACCTTGTAAACACAAGCTTTAATTCCTTACCATTCTGTTAACTCTCCTTGAGTCAAACTTCTTAGTAAAGTCAACTATTGGAACACCCATTCGTTTGGCTTCCTTTTTCTGCGCTGTTGTTGAATACCCTCTTCTGTAAAGCACCGCTTTTACGCCTGTTCCACGTGCCACTTTTACTTGTTCAATTGCATCTTCTACAAGCATTATTCTGTTTAGCGGCTTTCCGCTTCTCTCTGAAATTATTTTCAGCATCTGCGCTTTATCTTTTGCATCCTCTGACGCCAAAACCCTGCTTGCAGGAATATCAATTTTATATCTTTTCAACAATTCAAGTATTGACCCTCTTGTTTTTGTTGATGCAATATAAATATCGTTTCCTCTTCGCACTTTCTTGATGAATTCCGCTATTTTTGGAAAACTTCTATTCAACCTGTTCCATCGCGCGTTATCATTTTTTATCATTTCTTCTCTGTGGCGCTGGTAAATTTCATCAAATTGTTTTGCTTTTGTCGCATCCGCCCTAAATCCCGCGTTCATTTGCCCCTGGGTCAAATTATTAAAATTAATTCTCGGGTTTTCCTCTATCATTCGCATTACTGTGAAAAAATGGTCTCGTTTTGTTATTAGCGGGCGCGCCTGCATGAATTGTTTTTCAACTTGCGCAGAGGGTTTTGTTTTTCCGCCAACATCAGCCCATGCTTTCATAGTCTGAACATAGCACTCGTACGCCGTGTCGCCTATTACTCCGTCAAAGTCAAACGCAACAACTCCTCTTCGTTCAGAGTTCATTGCGCGTTTTACACTTCTTGGTAGTTTTGCCATTTTTTACACCAAAATACAAGCAACAATTGATGAATTATTCACAAGTACTTTTTCACATCGTACTTAGGGAATTGTGTTCTTGTCATTTTTTCTTTTCTGTCCATTCTTCCGGTTAAATCAAATCCCGCTTTGCATGTTTCTCTGTATGCTTTTCCTTCTACCGCTTCTGAGCTTGGGTCAAGGGATGAGCCTTTTTGTTTTGGGAACAAGTACAAGTTTTTGTCTCCTTGGAATCTTGTCGCCATGCTCCATTCAACTTCGAGCGGGTCGTAAATATTTATGTCCTTATCAACCACAAAGAAGTGTTTTCCGCTTGTGTGGCCTTTCATTGCGGCTTCAATTGCTTTCTTTCCGTCCTCTTCACTCTTCTTGTTAATTTTTACAATTACGTGGAACCATGAGCTTCCGCCCGCGTTAACGCTCACATCAATTACATCTATTCCGGCTTTTTTTACTTCATCAAATACAGTTGGTTCTCTTGGCATTCCCATCATGATTTTGTGCTCAAATCCGCCAGGCAAAAGTGCATGCCATATCGGGTTTGGTCTTGCATAAATTTTTTCCACTGTGAATACTGGTTCCTCTCTAATAATATCTGAAGTCCCTGTCAAGTCAACGAAAGGTCCTTCTTTGTGTCTTTCATTTAGCGAGAGTGTTCCTTCCATTATGAATTCTGAATCGGCTGGAAGCTCTGCGTCAAATGTTTTTGCTTTTACTACTTCAATTGGCTGAATTGAATTTGCGATTTCAAGTTCATTTACTCCTAAGGGAGGCGCCATTGCTGCCGCGAGCTGTGTTTCTCCTCCGCATCCGATGCAGTAAGCCGCTTTCATTGTCCCATTATTTTTCTTTAGTAATTCCATTGTGTTTCTTTCAAGTATTCTAAACGCCATTTTGTTTTTTGCGAATACCATTCCTCTGTGGTAGCAAACATTTTGTCCAACCGCAGGGTCTTTTACTATTACTAGCCCGCTTGCAACATACGGTCCGCCGTCTTTTTCGGTGTGAATAAGTACTGGTAATTTATTCAAATCAACTTCTAGTTCAACGTGATCTGTTTTTGTTACAACTTTTGGTTTAGTTGGTTTATTTAGCGCTGCAATCATTTTTGGCACTAAATCTTTTACTTCGCACTTAAGGTATTTTGCAACCTTTTCTTTTGATGCGAATACATTCGCCGCAACTTTGTATTGTGATTCCTTCATTTTCTCAAACATTATGCTTTTTTCGCCCGCAGAATAAATTATTCCGCTCGCCTCAAGATTAACCGAAACAGGTTTTTTTATTACATAATCTGTTGTTTTTACGAATTCTCGAAAACTCATTGAAACCACCTTTAATCATCAAATAACTACGGGCTTACTTTCGCCCCCACCTGTCATAATTCTTATTTGAAATTCCTAATAAATCCATCGCCTTGCCTGCTATAAAGTCCTCCAAATCGGCTATCTTCTTCGGTTTGCTGTAAAAGCCGGGGCTTAGGGGGAATATTATTGCTCCATAGATTGAGAGTTTCCAAAGGTTCTCAAGCGCTGGTCCGCTTAGGGGTGTTTCTCTAAACCCAACCACCAGCGGTTTTCGTGTTTTTAGCATATTATCAGCGCATCTTGTAATGAGAGAGGATGTATGAGCATGAAGTATCTCGGAGCAAGTCTTAATTGAGGCTGGGAGTATTATCATCCCGTCAACCAAAAATGAGCTTGAAGAAATGCTTGCGGCCAAATCTTTGTTTGAATAACTCTTTGTGGCGAGTTTTTTTAGCGCGGATATTTTTTTGCCAGTTTCAAGCTTCAATACTTCCTCCGCCCATTCGCTTACAACCAAATGCACCTCAACTTTCTGCGCTTTCAAAGCCTTAAGCAGAGCTAGAGCATAATTTGCGCCGGAAGCGCCTGTTACTGCAACAATTATTCTCATAAAAACCAACCACAAATTATTTGTCTGCAAAAAAACAGACCTGATTTTATCCGATTACCGTGCGTGATGCTTTGTATCCTTTTGCTTCAATCGCTTTTGCAACTTTTTCCTGCAGTTCTTTTCCGGGAGTTAGCGCAATTACGAGTCCTCCTCGTCCGGTTCCGGTTAGTTTTGCCCCGTATGCTCCCGCACTTCTAGCGGTGTCAACGATTTCATCAAGTTCCTTGCATGAAACGGTAATTTGTTGAAGCAACGAGTGATTTTTGTTCATTAGTTCGCCGACTTTTTTCAAATCATATCTCTTTAGCGCACTCTGCGCTTCTTTTACAAGTTTAGTGTATTCCTCAAACACTTTCCCAATTCGTGCTGGCTCTGATTCTTTTAATTTTTTCACATCCCCAACAACTTCTTTTGTAAGTGCGGTAAGCCCTGAGTTTCCAAGCACAATTTCAATTGGTTTTTTTACTTTTATTAAATCCATTTTGTTTGCTCCGCCCGCCAAATTCTTTTGGAATACTAAAAACCCGCCGTAAACAGCAACTGTATTGTCTATTCCGCTTGGTGTTCCGCTCCCCGCTGTCTCTCCCTCAAATGCGGCTTTGTTTATTTGTTCATCATTCCAATTCATTTTGTATTCTTCGCTTATTGCCCGCGCTAGTGATGCCGCAGTTGCCGCGCTTGCTCCGATTCCTGACGCGGGAACTAAATCTCCGCCGAGAGTGATTTCAAGTTTTTCTGGAACCTGCAGATATTCAAGTATTCGTGAAATGAGCGCAGAGTACTCAAATTTTTTTTCTTCTTTGTATCCTGGTGTCGCAGGGCGATTATCAATTAAATTATAACCATTCTCGCCGTCAATTGGTTTTACTTCGCAAGTGGTGGTTACTCCTAGCGCTGCCGGGATTCCTTCAAGCCCATAAACAACGAAGTGCTCGCCGAACAGAATTGTTTTTCCGTATCCTTTTCCTTTTCCCATTTTAAACCACCTTTAACCAAACTCACGAATATATGTGCGCTCCGGAGGATCTACAAGTCTTTTTATCCTTTCATCAAGATTATCTCGTAGTGTCTCCCAAAATAAATTTAATCTCGCATCTTTTTCTTTTAACCCTAAAAAACTCCTTATGGGGCTCCAAACTGTTGCAGCATCAGTGTATACAAGTTTTACCCCAATAGCTGCATAAACTGTAGGATCAGATCCATAGTCTACTCGCTGTATATTCTCTAAATCGTGAATAACTACCCCCAACTTGCCATCTTTCTTCTTATAAAAACCAAAGACCTCCATTCCACCTATTTCAAATCCTGCATTTGCGATTTTTGCAGTACAGCGCGCTAATTCTTTTATGAAATAAGCATCTTTTTTAATTGACATTCGTGAAAGCCTATTAGGATATCCATGCGGCAAAATCCCGAAAAAGGGCCTATTTAATGGTTGAATCTTTGAATGGTTGCCCTTTTTAAAAAATGCTTCTGTTGCAATATAATATTTAGTCGAAAACGCCCCCTCTTTAGACACTAACCCTTGATGAGGCACAGGCAAACCTAACTTCCTTAGTTCATGTGCAATTGATATTGATTCTTTTGCATCTCGCACCCCATGCTTGTTAATGGGTCTTAAAAAAACTGTTCTTGGTTTAACCCCAGTTTCTTTTTTCCAATAAACTTTTCCAACTCTATAATGCGTAAATTTTTTTGTGAGGCCTTCTGGCGAGTAAATCGAAAAAGACCGTGTTATTCCAGGAAATATGCGTCTCCCAACTTTTACATGCGAAACATCTGTTTCAGTGAGAACTCTTTTTTGCTTCATAAGCTACACATCAAAACTTCGGCACAAACTTTGTCCCGTAGTGGATTACGCCTTTCTCTCCGCTTGAATAGAATTTTCTAAATACTGCTTCTACTTCTGTTCCGATTTTGAGGTCCTCGTATTTGCAGTCCATTACCTGTGCTTCTATTCTTGCGCCTTCAACAAGATCAATTACTGCAACACAATAAGGCGTTTTGTTTTCAAACGCTTCGGGTCCGCCGTGGATTTGGGTGAAAGCCGCGATTTTCCCGCGCCCCGAAAAATCTATTTCCGTAAAATCAAGGTTTCCGCAAGGACACATTCCTTTGTACTCAAAGTATGTTGCGCTACACTTTGTGCATTTGTATCCGCGGAGTTTGTAGCGGTCGGAGTAGTTTCTCCATCGAATTATCGGGCTTTCACGAAACATTTTCATCACTCACAATTCTTTATTAAAAAAATTCACCACTTTTTTTTGAACTGGCTTCTTTTTACAAGAGGCTCATTCATTGCCTGGTCTTCTCTCCATTTCTTTGCGGCAAGGTATCTGCTCCCCGCTTCGTCCTCGACGGGAATTGGTGCTTCTTCAGCCGGTCTTTTTAGTTGTCCTAATCTAACTGGCTCCTCCTGTTTCTTTGATTTGAAGATTTTATCCATTATTCCCATGTTTTCACCCTTTTTAGTTTCCTAAATATAATTTTTTCACGACTGCCTTATTCACCATATCATCATTTCATTTTTTTAAATACGTGTACGCATGCTGTTCCGCCTGAACCGCCTACGTTGTATGTTACTCCTGTAGTCGCTCCTTTTACTTGTCTTTTTCCGCCTTCTCCGCGCAATTGCATTGTGGCTTCTATTGCCTGTTTTATTCCTGTTGCGGCAACTGGGTGCCCGCATGCTTTTAATCCGCCTGAGGTATTTACCGGCTTTTTGCCGTCAAAGTATGTTTGTTTTGAAGTATAAAGCTGTGCCGCTTCTCCTTGCTTTGCAAGTCCCAAGGCTTCCACAGCATATATTTCAGCTATTGAGAAGCAATCATGCACTTCGGCGAATGAAACATCTTTTGCTGTGATTCCCGCTTGTTTGTATGCGCTCTGCGCCGCATTAATTCCCGCGTCGAGTCGCAGTAAAGATTTTCTTCGCGCAAGCGAGAGTGTGTCTGTTGCAAGCCCCGAACCTGTAATATAAACTTCCGCGCCCATTTTCTTCGCGGTTTTCTCTGAAGCCAAAATTATTGATGCCGCTCCGTCTGTGATTGGAGAGCAGTCAAAGAGTGTCAATGGGTCGGCAACCATTGTGGAGTTTAATACCGTATCAACTGTGATTTCGCTTTGGTATTGAGCGTATGGATTGCGCGCGCCGTGGAAGTGATTCTTTACTGATACCTCTGCGAGTACTTCTCTCTTTAATCCGTATTCTTTCATGTAAGCGCTTGCAAGTAATGCATAGAGCCCTGGAAAAGTTAATCCGTTGAATCCTTCAAGCTCTTCATCTCCCGCGCCCATTAGTGCTGTTGTTACTTGTTCGGTTGAAATGTCAGTCATTTTTTCCACGCCCGAGGCCATTACTATATCTGCGCTTCCGCTTTCAATCGCGGCTATTCCCTGTCTTAATGCCAACGAGCCTGATGCGCATGCTCCTTCTACTCTTACTGAAGGTTTGTTCAAATTCAAGTTCTCCGCTGCCATTGCGCCGATATGAAGCTGTCCTGATGCAAGCCCCGCTATCATGTTTCCTGTGAAGAGCGAATCTATTTGCTTTGCGTCAATTTTTGCGTCGTTTAGCGCGCGCAGCTGTGCGTCAAGCAGTAGCTCTCGCAGTCCTTGCTCCCATATTTCACCGAATTTGGTGATTCCGATTCCAATTACTCCAACCTTCATAATATCAACTCTTTTCATTCTCATTTATCTTTTTTTCAATTCCAGCCAATACTGTATCTGCTTAATCATCTTCGCATTATCTTCTGGGTTTGCAAGATGAGGAACCATTATCTCTATAATTGAACCATCCTTCATAACCAATCGAATTTTCTTCCCGCCTGCTGCATCAATCAATTCCTTTTTCAAAACTTGTTCAAATTCAATTTTTTGTTCCGCTCCTGTTGCTTGATTATAAATCTTAAATTCCGCGCCATATCTTACAAATGAAACCGAGTGGCCAGCCATTTCACCTTCAATATACTCCGGTCCAGCTGTTGCCAGCAAGTCGCTGATTTTCATCCTGTGTCTTCCAAATCCCAATACTTGTTTTCTATTTGTGAGAATCAATTCTCCTTTCGCATTAACATAAACAAATTTTTTTCCGGTTGATTCCACTTGTCTCTTAAACTCAGGAAATCTTTGCAGTTCAGCGGCAAATGCGTGCCCTATTCCTTTTGTCGCCCCTCGTGTTGCATCCCTGCCTATTCTAATTTTTTTACCACCAAACTTAATTTCAACTCCTTTCCAATCTTTTAAGATCCTCATTCCTGTTGCGCCCACTGCAAAATCGGAAATTGTTCTTGAATTTACACTTCCTTTTAATTCCCTAAACCTGTGCTTGTTTGCCTCGTGCGGTGCTTTCCACATTAACCCTCTCATTTTTGCTAGGTGCCCTGCAAGTTTGGGTGTGACAAATTTGTCAGTTGGGTGTATAACTTTCACTCGGCCCATAAGTATCACTATTGGTGTATTCCCTCCATGTGTTTTAGGTACTGCGGGTATGTAATGTATTCTTTTCTTGCGATGTAGTCATTTACCTTGCGTGCTTTTTTCTGCGCTTCGGTAATTTTTTTTGTTGCAGTAAAAATAAATGCGTCGCTTCCTGAACCGGAACCATAGGAGGTTACCAAAATTTTGTCTCCTGGTTTTGCGACATCAAGCACGCTTGCGAGTCCCAATATTGAGGAGCCTGAATAGGTGTTTCCGATTTTTGTGACAACTAGCCCCGCTTCGATTTGTTCTTTTGTCGCGCCGAATTGTTTTGCCATTCTTAGGGGGAACTTTCCATTCGGCATGTGGAATACAACGTATTTGAAGTCCGTGATTTTTGCTCCGCTTTTTTTAAGAATCATATCAGTTGCGCTCGAAACGTGTTTGAAGTATGCGGGTTCTCCTGTGAATCTTCCTGCGTGTGATGGGTAGGCTTGCATTGCTCTTCTCCAAAAATCAGGAGTATCGCTAGTGAATGAGCAAGTATAGTCAAGTGTTGCGACGCTTTCAGAATTTGGTCCAACAATAAATGCCGCTCCGCCTGCTGCCGCGCTGTACTCAAGCGCGTTTCCCGGTTCGGCTTGGGAAGTGTCCGCACCGATGCTTAATCCGTATTTTATCATTCCTGAGTCAACGAGCCCGGCGTTTATTTGTATTGTCGCGCTCCCTGCTTTGCATGCGAATTCTGTATCAACCGCCATGTATGCGTTTCCAATATCAAGCGCTTCTCCAACAATTGATGCGGTTGGTTTTACTGCGTAGGGGTGGGATTCGCTTCCAACATAAACCGAGCCGATTTGTTTTCTATCGATTCCGGCTCTAGCGAGCGCGTCGCGCGCGGCGTGAACTGAAATAGTGGCTGTGTCCTCATCTTTTCCAGGAACACTTTTTTCAGTTAAACCAAGTCCGGCTTTTATCGCGGCCGCGTCTGCGTTCTGTACTTCCGCAATTGTTTCGGCTTTTATCCTGTACTTAGGAATGTATGAGCCCCATCCGACTATTCCTGCCATAAAATCAACACCATGATTATCTCTCTTGACAATAAAAAACCTAGCCATTGGTTACAAAGATCATTTTCATAGCCAAAGCATTCAACGCCACTAATAACTACTCTCTAAGAATCCTGATTTAAAAACCTTTCCAGAGAGACGAAACGGATTACGACAATTGACGTGCAAGGGGGTTTTTGGAGCGCGAATTAATTAAGAAATAATCATTTTTCCCTTAGGCGGCGCATTTCCCCGAATTTCTTTAAGTATGCTTTCTGCTTTTCCCTGATTTACTTCTCTTGCTTCAACCATTCTTTGGGCGACCTCATCAATTTCTTTTTCAGTAGCGCCCGCCTGCACCGCAATGTTTTTTGCATGGAGCTTCATGTGGCCTGATTGTATCCCCGCGGTTACTATCGCCCTCAACGCGGCAAAATTTTGTGATAATCCCACAGAAGCAATCACGCGCGCTAGTTCCTGCGCGGTTTTTACTCCAAGAATTTTAAGTGAGAGCTGCGCCATCGGGTGAATTTTTGTCGCGCCGCCGACGAGCCCAAGCGCAAGCGGAAGCTCAATTTCTCCAACTAAATCCCCGTTTTTATTTTTATAATATTTTGTAAGAGGAGTATAATTTCTTTGATAGCACGCATATGCGTGCGCGCCCGCTTCTATTGCGCGAAAATCATTTCCAGTCGCGATTACTACCGCGTCAATTCCATTCATTACTCCCTTGTTGTGCGTTGTTGCTCTAAATGGAGTTGCTACCGCAAACGCGTATGCGTCAAGTATTCTTTCAATTATTTCTTCCCCCTTAACTTCGCCTTTTGTGCTCTCATTAAGCATTTCTTTTGTCCAAACGGTTGTTGCGCTTGCCTTTCTGTAAATCGCAAGGTTGGAAATTATTTTTAGCCGCGCGTCCATCCCCGTGAGTTCTTCAAGTTTTGGGGCGAGTTTCTCAAGCATTGTGTTTATCGCGTTTGCGCCCATCGCGTCTCTTACATCAACAAGTAATTGCACTTCAATCATTTCGCCCCTCTCGGTCTTTAGCACTGTGGAGATTAAGTCTTTTGGTCCGCCCCCAAATTTCACGAGTATTGGGTCAACGGTTTTTAAGAATTCCAATAGCTCTTTTTTTGCGGTCACAATTTTCAGCGCTGCGTTTGTAACATTCCCGTTGCTTGCGGTTGAGGGGCTCCCAGCGGGGTTTCCGTTTGAAGTTCCTATTACATTCTCGGAAGGATTTTCTGAAACTAACTGCACTTGCCCTATCATTATCGGGTCATCCGCTTTTGTTGTGAATCCACAGCTTAATTTCGCGCCGTTGCTTGCGGCGGCAACCACGCTTGGCTCTTCAAGAACAAAAGGAACAATGTAGTCTTTTCCATCAATAACAAAATTAGTTGCAAGCCCCATGGGAAGCGGATACGTGCCTATTACGTTCTCAATTAATCTATTAGCCACTTCAAAAGGAAGCGGTCCTTCTTTTGTGAGAAGCGTTTTTTCAGAATCATTCATCGCGAATTCTCTTGCGGCTATTCGCTGGCGCTCGGCTATGCTCTTTTTGTAGAACCCTGCGAAATTTTCTTTATTCATCTGCTCACCAAAATAAATACTCTCATTGTGTAATAAATATAAATCATGCCTCTGCTCTTAACTCTTTGGAGTTCTGTTTTTCTCAAAGTAAATCAAATGGAATCATGCTTTTGGGCGGAGTATATGAAGAGGGGCTTTTGAGAAGGAAATTGTCACTTTGTCGCCTTTTGTTAGGTATCTGGGGTTTGCGGAGTCAAGCACAAGAATCATTTCCTCTTTTTTTGCGGTTAAGTTGAATTTTGTTTCCGGGCTTGAGAGTATTCTGCCAAATAATATTGCGGGCATCTGTCCGCCGCTGCCCTTATGCGCCTCTCTGACTAAAAATCTTGCCTCATTTAATTCGCAGTCAAATGGTTTTCCCTTTGCGGAGGCAAACCAGGAAGTGCTTCCTGTTCCTGTCGCGATTAAAACGCCTGAGCTCTTTTGTGATTCGGTTTTATCCCCAAAATTAATCTCATACTCTGCGAGTTTATAGGCTTTTTCGGAGCCGAAGAACACCTCGTTTAATACCGGCTCTTCAAGAGGGAAACCATTTATGCTTACAAGTAGTCTCTCGCGCACCCCTTCAGAATAATTTCCTTCAATAATACTCTCAAGTTTTGCAAGTTCTAAAATCCCAAAGCTTGAAAGCGCGCATGCTCCAGGATGGCTTTCAAGCCCGATGCAAACAACAGGCTGATTTGACACAAATCTGCATGTGCGAAGAAATGTTCCGTCAGTGCCGACTATTATTATAAGCGCGCCCGCCGGCAAATCTTCTTTTAATAAAATTGAGGCGGGTTTCTTTTTGCAGGAGATTTTCTTTGCGCGAAGCATTCTCTCAATTTCTTTTAGCGCGCTCCTTGTAGCAATATCCGGAACCTCTCTGTGAACGAGAAGCGCTTTTCTAAATTTTGCCATTTTTAATCACTAAGAATAAGCTTGGTTGGTATTAAATTTCTTTGTCTTCGGGTTCTAAGCAGAAGGATTATTTCAATTTTATATGTCTTTATTTGAGTGGTCAACCTTTGGAACAACCTTTTCCGCTTCATCGATTCTTTTTATTCCCATTGCGGCGTCGGCGGTTTTTCCGTCAAGGTATTTTATTATTTGCTGTGCGGCTTCTCTTCCCGCGTTTATTGCGTGAATTACTGTTTTTGGTCCGTGAACGCAGTCGCCAGCGGCGAATACGTTTGGTAAAATAGTCTGATGCTTTTCATTTACCTGTATGCACCCGTCTTTTTCTGTTCGAAGAGGGGCTTTTAGAGAATCTTCATCATCGTGCTCCTGTCCTATCGCGTAAATCGCTTTTGTGCACTCAAGCTCTCCCTTAACATGATTCTCATAAATAATTTTTTCAACTTTTTCGTTTCCGGCAAATTCTTTTGCTTTTACTCCGAACAAGAATTTTACACCCTCTTCTTTTGCTTCTTCATAATCTTTTGGAGAGACATTTTTGAAAGCGTCTTTTTCTTCAGCAAAAGTCATGCAGGTCACATCTCCCCCAAGGCGCAGCGCGCTTCTTGCGGAATCAATTCCAACATATCCTGCCCCGATTATTACAACTTTTTCTCCCGGGGAAATCATCGGGATATTGCTTTGATTTAAATTTACTAAGAACTTCATCGCTGACATTACTCCCTTTAATCCAGAACCGGGGATATCAAGCACGCGTGATTTTCCTACTCCTGTTCCGACGAATACCGCGTCAAATCTTGTTGAAATGCTTTCGAGTGATTCT
Organism: uncultured archaeon; assembly: GCA_902385225.1. Classification (GTDB taxonomy): domain Archaea; phylum Iainarchaeota; class Iainarchaeia; order Iainarchaeales; family JAAZKV01; genus JAAZKV01. The sequence goes on from CABMEU010000024.1 coordinate 55,724, forward strand.
TCGTTCACTTTCGCGTTCGGCTCAAAATCGATTCCGAGTTCGTGAAGTCCGGCTAGTTCTTTTGCAACCACGCTTTTTGGGAGGCGAAATTCCGGAACGCCGTATTTTATTACTCCGCCAAAAGAATTCGTTCCCTCAAACACGGTTACATGCATCCCGATTTGCGAGAGGTATGCCGCTACTGCGAGCCCCGAGGGACCTGAGCCTATAATCGCGATTTTTTTTCCAACTAAGTTGTGGCGGGGAGGGTGAGGAGAATTATCTCCAATGAATCTTTCTATTCCTCCGATGCATACGGCGCCTTGAGGAGATTTTCCTAGGATGCATGCTCCTTCGCATTGCTTTTCCTGCTGGCATATTCTTCCGCAGATGCTTGGAAAAAAGTTTTTTTCTCTGATAATATTAACGGCTTTTACTACATCCCCTTCTCTAAAAGCTTTAATAAATCCGGGAATATTTACTCCGGCGGGGCATCCTTTTATACAGCCGGGTTCTTTGCATTGAATGCAGCGGTTTGCTTCCGCAATTGCAGCATCAAGAGTAAAGCCCACCTCGACTTCCTTAAAAGTGGTTTTTCTTTCTGCAAGCGCGAGTAATGGAACCTTCATCCGTTAACACCCTAAATACCCAAAAATTATCCTTTAATTTGTCTTCCAACGACAAGCCCTAACTATGCTTTCCACTAAAGCGCTCACCATACGCTTGGAACAGATTATTTGGGAGTGGCAGTATAAAAAGCTTTGTAAAAAGCGAAGTCCTTTACGGCAATTGACGAACAGGTTTTGATTTTTGGTTTTAATTATAATCCACATTTGCGCCGTTTCTTATTATTGTCATTTTGATTGCTCTTTCCGCGTCCCCAAGGGCATTGATTTTGTATTTGCCGCTAACCCCATTCACTTCTCTAATTCCCTTAACATAAGCTGTAATGCATTCTGCTTGTCCTCCGCTGAGGGCTTGTCCTCCGCCGAGGGCTTGTCCTCCGCCGGGTGAATCTTCTCCGCATGCCCCTATCGCGCTCCTTAGTATCATGTAGTTATCATATCCAAGCGCCGCATATAATTCAGAGTCGCCGGAGGAGAACCTTGCGCGATAATCCGCGAAAAACTTTTTTGTTGCCTCTGAATTAGCATCATAAGCGTATTGTGAGACTATTGTTCCTTCTGATATTCCCCCAAGCGCAAGCACCGGCTTAAATGCAAAGCTCTCGTTTCCGATTATTTGTTTTGTTATTCCAAGTTCCTTTGCCTGTTTTAATGAAATTATTCCTGTGGGCGCGGCGAGTATGAGAATCAGTATTGCGTCAGCATTTGTATCATTAAGTCTTGTGAGCTGTGTTTTGACATCAGTGTCCTTTGAGCCGAACGCTTCTTCGCCGACAATGCTTCCCCCAAGCGACTCAAAACTTTGCTTAAACGAATCCTTCCATCCAATCGGATAATCATTTAACTCATACATTACCGCAATTTTTCTAAAGCCTTTTGAGTAAGCAACTTCAGCGGTTTTTGCAGCCATATCAACGGAGGAAGAGGAAATTCTAAAAAAGTTTTTCCCAATTCCAGAGAGTTTTGGGCTTGCGGCTACGGGGGAGGAAAGCGAGAACGCGTTTTCATTTGCGTAAGCCGCAATTGCGATTGTTTGCCCGCTGAAAGCCGAAACAATTATTTTAGAAGAATCAACTTCAACAAGTTTTTTTGCGGCTGATAGGCCGGTGGCGGGGTCTGTTTTGTCATCCTCAAAAATAACCTGAATCTTTTTCCCATTAATATCAGGAAACTCTTCATTCGCAAGTTCAAATCCCTGCTTTGCGCTAATCCCGGTTCCCGCCCCCGGACCCGAAAGCGGCGCGATAAAGCCGATTTTTATTATTTTATTATCAGCAGATTCTTTTACAGGAATTGTATAATAATTCAAGGCAAGCGCAACAATAAGTACTGCAATCAAAATTATAAGCGCATGAAATTTTTTCATTTAATCACTAAAAGTAAGTATAATTTAGGAGGAATTAATTCTCCATCCATTCCTTTAATTTTCCAAGAATTATCGGTTTCTCGGAGTGGAGCTGCGCGATGTTTTTGCATCCGACAAGGAAGGATGCTATCTCCATTTCTTTCTTCAAATCAGTTAATTGTTTTTTTATTCCGGCGCTTCCGTTTTTTGTCTGTGCTTTTAGCATTGGCATCGCGCTTCCAACCATATCCGCTCCAAGCACAAGCGCTTTTACGGCATCAATTCCGTTTCTTATTCCTCCGGAGGCGATTACTTTTTTTCCTGTGCCGTGTATTGCGCTCTTTACCTGCATTAATGAAACGGCAGTAGGCAAACCAAAATCCCTGAAAATTTCTCCAAATCCGGTTTTGTGTCTTAGTGAATCAACAGCTGTCCAGCTTGTTCCGCCCGCTCCCTGTGTGTCAATCGCTTTTATTTTTGTATCCTTTAGTGCAAATGCAACTTCATATGATACTCCGTGTCCTACTTCTTTCACATAAACTGGAACGCTGATTTTGTCCGCGAACTCGGCGATTTTTTCAATTAGCCCCGAGAAATCCGCGTCCCCTTCGGGTTGAACCGCTTCCTGCGCTGCATTGAGATGTATTGCGAGCGCATCGGCTTCAATTGCGCCAAGCGCGCCGTTTAAGTCGTCAGGAGAGAATTGTTTTAATTGCGCGGCGCCAATATTTCCGGCAAGGAAAATATCCGGAGCCACATCTCTTACAAAATAAGTTTCTGTTAATGATGGGTGCTGCAGCATTGCTCTCATGCTTCCAAGACCCATTCCTATTCCGATTGCCTGACACGCCTCTGCGATATCAGTATTAACTTTCTTTGATACTGCCGCTCCGCCGGTAATTGCGGAAACAATAAATGGAAATGAAAACTTTTTTCCTAAAAACTCAGTGCTCAAATCAACATCATTCATGCTTATTTGTGGTAGGCACTTATAATTTAGTTCAACGCACTCAAGCAGAGTGGTTTTTTCGTGGAACGAAACGTCCTTTGTGGCGGAGAGCCTCAAGTGATCGGCTTTTCGTTTTTCGATTTGCGACACCATAAATAACACCATTAATTTTTCAATAAATTGTGTTTCCTTCTAAACGCCAGTTCCGCTTCAGTGAACACCGCTTTTTCCTTCCCAAGAATATTTGCTATTTCCGCTTCTGCCTCAACTTTAACTAGCGTCATTACAGAAAAATCAACTCCCACATAAAGCGGGTTTTTTCTCCCAGTTGGGTGAAATACAAGCAGGGTTTTTACTGCATCACCCATATTTGCGTCGCTTTTTGCAAACTCTTTCTCGCTTCTCCCATACTTTGCGAGTTCTGCCTGCGCCCGCCCCACAAACTGCTGCAACCCAACTACACTTTCCCCCGCTTTTTTGTCCCTTTTGATTCTCTCATTTAAATTCTTAATTAAATACCTGCAAAGTTTTTTTGCGGCTCTTTCTTCGCAGACTCCTTTATTGCCTCTTGCAATAGCTGCGGCCTTCGCTATTCTAAATAAATCAAGTGTGTGGTGCATCTGCGCCCAGGGCATTCCAATTTCTTTGAGAAGTTCTCTTCTCTTTGCCATTACAGCCTCATTTCTCTCCGCAAACACCGCAAGCGGTTTTTCTAATTTGGGTATTATCCCCAGTGAAGGATTGTAAGAAAGAGGGTATTTTCTTCCAAGAAGTACTTCCCGTCTTGCATTTCTCTGTGAGTATCTTGAGGGCAGTGAAATATTCTTTACAGCCTGCCTTACAGTCCGGCCAGCTAATTTTAGTCCTGAGATTTTTTGCATAAATTTCACTTCAGATTTTCCTATCCACCAAATACTCGGCGAATTTCTTCAGCATTATTTTTGCATTGTTCTCTGGAAGAACTTTGTCAACTTTCTTCCACGCATCCTCAATTAATTTCTCAGCGGTTTTCTTTGAGTACGCGATTCCATCATACTTGTTAATTATATCAAGCGCTTCTTGGATTACTTTCTCGTCGCTAGTGTGCGAGTCAAGTATCTCCACTAATCTTTTCTTATCAGATGAATTTGCTTTCTCAAGTGTCCTAATAATTATTAGTGTTCTTTTTCCTTCGTGTATGTCTCCGCCTATAGAACCTTTTTTTTCCTTAAAGCTTGTTTCCGTTAATTCTAATATATCATCCTGTATCTGAAACCCCACTCCGACTATTTGCCCAAAATCTCCTAAGGCCTCGTATTGTTCCTGCGTTGCTCCGCCAACTATTGCGCCTAACTGGCAGGCGAATCTTGTGAGCACCCCAGTTTTACTTAAACACATATTCAAATAGTGTTTTTCATTTGGAGTGAACCCGCCGTGGTGCCATGCGATGTCCCATGCCTGCCCCGAGCACACACGCAGGAGTTCTTTTGAATATAAATCATAAATTTGTAGTTTTTTTGCGTCGCCGAGTTTGAATTCATCATTCATTATTTTTACAAGCGGCCAGTAGAACATTATTGTTCCTGTGTTTACAGCGGTATCAACACCGAAGATTTTGTGTGTGCACGCCTTTCCTCTTCGCGCAACTGAATCGTCCTCAACATCATCCTGCATCAGCGTCCCGTTGTGAATTAGTTCAACCATTGGGGCGAGTCTTAATGCTTCTTCCCATTTTCCTCCGACGGCTTCTGAGCAGATGCATGTCATTACCGGGCGGAATCTTTTTCCTCCGCGGTCAAGTAAATCCCAAATCGGCTCATTTACGCCTTTAGTGTATGCTTCAAGGTCAAGCTCAAAAATGGTTTTTCCAAGAGCGTCCTCTATCCATTTTTTTGACGCCTTGCGCGGGATATAATTCTCAATCTCTTTTTCTACTTCGCCGACCTTTGATTTGAGGAATTCTTTTATCGGCATTTCGGATTCTTTTTTTGTAACCATATTATCAGCTTAATAGAAAGACTTGTGGTTTAACACATTAAAAAACATATCCTCTTGAAGGAAAAGAAGGGACTATTTATACCCTAAAGAGCTGTTCTTCAAATTTCTTTCCAAGGAGAAGTAAGAATTCATCAATTTTTTCAGCTGGTACGCGCGCTCCTGCGGCTACTTTGTGCCCTCCGCCTTCAACTCCCTCAATTTCTGTGCCAATCTCTTTGAGGGCTTTTCCGATATTTAGCCCGCGCCGAACGAGTATAGCGGTTCCTCTTCCTGAAACCTTCATTGTGCCGTCATTGTTCCTTGCAAGCGCAATAATTGGTTTGTTCTCGTCAATCACCGAGCCGTATAGCATACCCGCAATTATCCCAACTAGTGATTCTTCTATCTGGTCCGCCGCGTCAAAAAAATAAAATGATTTTCTTTCATCTATTCCATGCTGATTAACAAATTCTATTCCTCTCCTTAGCGCGGTTCTATGTTCCTCAAGCATCGCAACCGCTTCGCCGAATTTTCCCGCGGGATTTCTATCACCCAAACAAATAGCAAGCCCAATTTCCGGCTTTTTGTGTCTGCCGCACGCGTTAAGCGCTGTCGCAAATTCTTTTCCATCGCGAAGCGGACTCTTTTTGGCTTCTTTTGTGAAAGCATAAGTTTCTCCAATTAATTGTTTTATTTTCCATTCCTCAACCCCCACAGAAATCATGTGGGTTATTAGAGCTGTTGAGAATATTTTTTTCTCTTCCTCTGAGAGGTCTTCATATGAGAGCCATTGCTCAGTAAATGGATCCTTAAGCGGTATCCCTATTTCCGCAAGAAACGCTTTGCAGTTATCCTCATTTGCGGTGAGTTCCGGAATTATTGGGTTTGAGGAATATGCGAGGTAAGAAACTAGTGGGCGGGAGATTCTTCCATAAAGCGCTAAATCTTTTTTTACAATTACAACTTTTGCTTCCTGCGCGATTTCAATTATTTTTCTGTTTAATCCAACTAACGCGGAGCCGGAGTTATTGTCCTGCATGTCCCCTAGCGCACCAACAATTGCGAGCTGGGATAAATCAGCATTATTTTTATTTAGAGCCATCGCGAAAAAGAATGCGGCTCCTGCTCCTGAGAGTTCTGTTCCCCCGTTAATTCCAAACAAAAGCGGATTTGCGTGCCATTTTAATTCGAGCGGCTTTCCTTCATGCATCACTGGTTGATGATGATCAATAATGAACAAATGCCCGTCAAATTCCTTGAGTAAATAATCCATTTGCCCCGAGCCAAAGTCAACAAATAAATAATTCTTTCCTAAGGCGCGGATTTCAGAAATATTTTCCTTATATAATTGCTTAAGACAGATGTGGGAAACCTTTTTTCCCTCGCGTTCAAGCGCCTTAATTGTGATTGCTCCGCTTGAAATCCCGTCAGCATCATAGTGATGAACCACAACTATCTCATCACGTTTCTTTATTTCGGCAGCCATTTTGTCAAGAAGAGCAAAAAACCCTTTTTCATCCCGTGCGCCAAGCGCTTCCCCGTAATGCATAATATATTCTTATTTTGGAGGTGTTAAAAGAGTTAGGTTAGCTGCGTGCCGGGCAATTATTGCAAGCGCAAAAACAGCTCATTTCGAGTTTGAACCAAGCATATTTTAACCATTAATTTTCTAATTTTATTATGGTTTTCGGCGGGTTAAAGGGATTTTTCTCAAAAAAAGAGGAATCTCCTTTCATTAAGATTGAAATAGAGCAAGTGCCTATGCTCATTGAGAAGGAATTCTTGCTCAAAAAGAGCGCGCTTGAGGATTTCTCTGCGAAAAAAATAGCGGAAGCAAAGTATGTTCATGGCAAAAGTTCCGCGCTTCTTGAGTTAATTTCAAATCAGGAGCTTGAGGGAAAGGCAAATGAAAGATTAAACAAAGCCGCTCTCACTTCAAAGAAACAGCTTGAGAATCAGCTGCGAAAACTGCTTGAAAAAATTAATCCGGAGAATAGGGGAACTACGCTTGATGATGCCAGAAAGTATGCGGGGGAAGCAAACGCGCTTCTTGTCAATGAAATTGTGGGATTAAGGAAAAACATTGCATACACTAGTATTTACTTTAAGGATGAAATGAAGGCGCTTGGGGAGAATTTGCAGGAACTGCTTAATGATTTTAGCGCGATGAATAAGGAATTCGCGCAAGCCTCGGAGTTATTTGAATTTGAAAAAACAAAAGCTCTTGTCGGAGCGGTGATAAAAAAGAAGAAGAATATTGAGGAAAAAGAGGAAGCGCTGCAAAAAGCTGAGAGCGAGATTGGGGCTGTTGAAAGAAAATCCTCTGAACAAAAAAACAGGCTTGTTGAGAAGCAATCGGGGAGCGAATTTGTAAAAGCGAGAGAGCTTGATGAGCAAATGAATAAATTAATGGGGGAGAAGCAGGAGCTCAAAACCGAAATCAGCACTCTGTTAATTAATATTGACAGGCCTATGCAGAGATTTCGGCAGTTAGTTGACTCGGGGAGATGGAAACTGCCTAAAGAAGAAAAGGATATGCTTGAGCAGTTCATTACTAACCCAATCCTTGCGCTGAAAAAAGACCCCCGCGCGGATATATTCAAAAAAGTTTTAGGCGAAGTTGTCGCCGCAATACAAGAAGGGGAAATTGAGCTAAAGGACAGGGAGAAAGAGAAGCGCCTTGAGGCACTGCAGGAAATAATTAACTTTGATTTCTTCGGAAAAGTATTTTGGAAAATGAACGAGATACAAAAAAAACAGGACGAGCTGAACAAAATAATTGCCGAGAATAACGCTAAGAAGGATATTGCGAAAGAAGAGGACGCGCTAAAAGAACTCGGAAGAGTCGGAACTGAATTATCTGAGAAAAAAGAGTTCGCGAAAAAAGACCTTGAGAATGCAAGGCGCGAAATTGCGAATGAATTAGCTCAAATCAAAAAGTTTGCTGAAAAGGTTTTAGGAAAAACAATTATTTTTGAAGAAGAAGCGTTTTAGGAGCTGAGGAAATTTGAAAAAGCAAATTGTTGTTGCCGCTTCGGGATATTTTGATCCATTGCACATTGGGCATGTGGAGTATCTTGAATTAGCAAAGAAGCTCGGGGACAAACTTGTTGTTATAGTTAATAATGACGAACAGTGCAGGCTGAAAAAAGGCTTTGTTTTTATGCCCCAGGAAGAGCGAATGAAAATAATTGCGGCGCTAAAGCCAGTGGATGAAGTTGTTTTAAGCATTGATAAAGAAAAGTTTGGTATTCATGTTCCTGTTTCAAAAACACTTGAAATGATAAACCCTAATATTTTCGCAAAAGGCGGGGATAGGCATTCGGGAGAAATTCCTGAAGGTCCGGTATGCAAAAAACTTGGAATTAAGATTGTTGATGGGCTCGGAAAAAAAATTCAAGCATCCTCTGAGCTTGTGAAAAGAGCACGGGAAATTGAGCAAAATAATGCCAAAAAAACTCCTTGAAAATTCTCCGCTATTTAACCAAAACCCCAATTAAAACGCATTTTAGAGCCAATTTAAGCCAAACCAAAAAGCCCTTTTTTTAAGCATTTCCCACTGAATAGTTATGTATGAATTCGGAGAACGAAATTAAGCTCTGCAAGTACTTGCTTGAAAAATACGCGGATATAATTAACGAGCGCGAGAAGCGCACTATTGGGGAAATTAAGGGGCTTGTTGATGGGAATGACCTTTCTATCCAGTCCTTTGTTGAGGATTTTAAGGGGGCGGCGTACTCTTTCCAAAATGATTATGAGAAAGCGCTCCGCACTGCATTTGATTTTGTTAAAAAAGAGATTAATTTTGTTGATGCTGAGCTTAATGTGAACTATTGGCTCGCCCCAAGAGAAATACTTGAACTAAAAGTCGCTGATGATGAGGACCTCGCGGTATTCCTCTGCGCCGTAATGAAAGCGCTTGGGGATGATAAAGCGGAAGTGATAATTGCGGAGCTTGATAATTTAAGGACACACGCATTTGTGCTTACTGAGCTTGGAGAAAAAGCGCTTCTGCTTGACCCCGCGCAGGAACACAGCTTTGAGGATTACCTTGATACAAAAGTTGAGATACTTAAAAAATATGCTTTTCAGAAACAAAAAATCAAGAGATTCCTTTACAGGTTCAATTCCGAGAAATACGAGCAGTTTTTGGAATAAAAACCGCTTCCCTTTGGAAGCCTTTGGCAGGTTTTTTAAATCATACTAATCAGGAATACCTTTGCTAAACTGGTGAAGAAATGGCATCGAGAATTGCAGTGGCAATTCGAGATAAATAAAAATAGTGATTTTTATGGTAGCAAAAAATAATTCAAATAAGTGCGCTTATTGCGGTGCGTGCGTAGGCATCTGCCCTGTTGCGGCTATTGTGCTAAAGGATACAAGAATTTTTATTGATGAGAAGAAATGTATTTCCTGCGGGTCTTGCGTAAAAATCTGCCCTGTTGGAGCGATGAGCCTTGAAATTAAAAAGAAGTAACCAAAAAATGCTTGAAGTGATTTTGATGACTGGAAAAGAAATTGTTTATGATGTAATAATTGCTGGTGCGGGTCCTGCCGGGCTTGCAGCTGGAATTGAGCTTGCTAAAGGAAAAGCGAATGTGCTCATACTTGATAGAAAACAGGAAATCGGCTGCCCAAAGAGATGCGCTGAAGGGTTAAGCAACTCCTGGTTTAACATAATGAAATTAACTCCTAACCCAGAGTGGGCTGTTCAAAAAATTAAGGGTGCTGTTCTTTGGGCGCCTAATGGGAAGAGCGTAAAAATGAAGGATAAAAAAGAACTTGGGTATGTGCTTGAGAGAAAAATGTTTGAAAAACATCTCGCAATTGAAGCTGCTAAACTTGGCGCAAAAATTCTTCTAAAGCACCAAATCATTGAAGCGAAAAGAGAGAACGGGATTGTTACATTAAAAGTTGAGGTTCATGACCATGTTGAGGAATTCAAAGCAAAAATGGTTATTGCCTGCGACGGAATTGATTCGCTTGTAGCGCGAATGCTTGGGCTTAATACTGCAAATAATCTAAAGGACACTGATTCGGGTTACCAATACGAAATGACAAACATTTCAGGGTACGATGAGGATTGTCTTCACATGTATTTTGGTAATGAAGTTGCACCAAGAGGATATATTTGGATTTTCCCAAAAAGAGATGGTACTGCAAATGTTGGAATCGGAATAGGGGCATATGTTTCAGCTGAAACCAAAATTAACGCTAAAGGGTATCTTGACAGATGGATTGAGAAGCAGCCCGGGCTCAAAGACGGTTCAATTATAGAAGTTAATGCGGGAGGAATTCCTGTTGGCGGATTCCTTGAGAAAATGGATGCTGATAATTTGCTCGTAGCTGGAGACGCGGGGCACATGGTTGATCCTATCCACGGCGGGGGAATTGGTATCGCAATGGAAGGCGGAAGACTCGCAGCGCAAGTTGCGCTCAAAGCAGTTAAAGCGAATGATTATACTTCAAAGACGCTTGGAACTTACACTAAAGAATGGTTCACACTTAGAGGAAACAAACTCAAAACAAGATTAAAATCAAGGCACTTGCTTGAACACTTAAGCGATGATGATTTCAATTATTTAGCTGAAAGCATCACGATGGACGAAGCTTTGAAGATTGGAAACGGCTCATTGTCAAAGTCAGAGAAAGTAATGCTATTCACAATAAAACTAATCAAGAGACCAAAACTCATTGCGATAATGAAGAAGTTCTTTGTTTAAGATTTCTAAAAAGCTTACTGAACTCTTCGTGCAATCACAACATCATGGTGCCAGATTTTTTTATAATCTCCTTGGCTGTAATACCACGGCCGGCATTCAACTTCAAAGCGCATCCCTTCTGTTTCAATAACTGATTTTCCGTGCGGACCAAATGTTTCATAATTTATGTCCGTGACGAGCGTTCCTCCGACTTTTAGAACTGGAAGAATTTGCCTTATATATTCTGGTGCTCTTTCATAAAGGTGAAGAATTCCCAAATTGGAATATAGAATATCTACACTGCCTTTCTTGAAATATCTGCGAAACAAACTGTGTTTAGAAAATATATATCTTGCCTTATCATCAGAAAGCCATTCTTGGTAAGAAACATCTGAAAAGCCATAAGCTTTTACGCTTGGAAATTTTTTAGTAATACTTCCTAATGCAACTCCTCTCGCACAGCCAAAATCAACGACTACTGGTCGCCCTCCGCCCGCAACTTTTAAGGAAATCTCCCGTCCTAATTTGAACCCCAAATTTTTCTGAACATCCGCAAAAGTGGTTGATTCTGATGGCCAGGGTGTTTTTGAGTCTGGAAGAAGCCTTGATGGTTTTACTTCCCTTCTGCGCCCCCAAGCCTCAACTTCACCGAATTTCAAAAACCCAGCCCTTGTTCGCCTGCCTTTCTCGCCAATAGTTCTTCCTTTCCCAAAAACAAAATGATTGCGGGACGAATTTGATGCTTGCATATATAATGTTTGCTACATCAAAATTTAATTGTTTCCAAACACTACTTCTTCATGGAAAACGAGAAAGCAATTCAGCTAAGCAACCTTACGCTTAAGCACTTGGTAGCGGAGCTTAAGTTCCTTGAGAATGGGTTTGTGAATAATGTGCAAACACTCGAGAACGGCTGGATGAAAATGAAGGTGCATACTAAGCAGGGGGATAAGAATCTCGTGCTTACGCCTAACGCGTTGTTCATATCCAACTACTCGCTCCAAGCAAAATCAAGCCCTGGCGGGTTCTCCGCACTGCTCAAAAAATATTTAGACAATCAGAGAATTATTTCGCTCGCCCAGCGCTCCGCTGACAGAATTGTGGTTTTTGAATTTCCAAGTGTGTTTATGATACTTGAGCTCTTCGCAAAAGGAAATGTAATTCTTTGTGATAAAGAAATGAAAATAATTAAAGCAATGCGAAGGGAAGAGTGGAAGGATAGAAAACTTGAGCAGAACGAGGAGTACAAATACCCAAGTTCAAAGGGAATTAATCCTGTTGAGGAAACCCAGAAAGAGTTTGACAAGAAACTCGCTGAAAACAAAAAAACTTTCTTTGGTGCGTGCGTGGATATACTCAATACTTCCCCAGCGATACTTGAATATGTTTTTGATGAGCTAAAACTTGATAAGAAAAAGAATGCGGCTGAAGCAACCGCTGCAGAAGCAAAGAAGCTCCTAAAGAAAATGCAGGAGATTTACAATAGCCCCGCGAAAAAAGCTTTCTTAATCGAGGGTGCGCTTTATACTACTGAAATAGGAAAACCAAAGGATAAGGAATTTGAAAGTGTTAGCTCCGCACTTAACGCTCTGCTGCTTAATGAGGAAGTAAAGGAAAATGCGATGGCGCTTACTAAGGAAGCCAAAGTGGAAAAGGAGAGCAAATACGAAAAAGAGAAGCGCGCAAAGGAAAACCAAATGAAGGGACTTGAAGAACAAGCTAAGCAGGCACAGGAAAAGGGAGAACAAATTTATCTCAAGTACAATGAACTCAAGGAACTTGTTGAAGCGGTGAAGAAGGGAAAAGCGAAGGGGTTAACTGAAAAAGAAATCGTGGAGAAGATTAACTCAAAGAAGAAATTAATTAAGGAACTTGACTTTAAGAAAAATAAGCTTGTTGTTATGGATTAATTCAAAACTTTGATGTGGACTGAATTGTTAATTAGTGTTACTTTACATTTTCGCCCATTAATGAGCGCGTGCCCCCAGTATCTTGTTGTCGTTACTCCGTCTTTTTTTAAATAAGCTGCTTGCTTTCTAATACCCCTCGGGATAAGTTCATAAAATCTAAACATTGATGACGGCAAAATATTTGCAACCATCTCACCGCCTGTCCTAAGAACTGGGATTAGGGAAAGCACATAATCGGGCTTTGTGTGCCACAACCCAAAGTTTGAGTAAATTAAATCAGCTGAGTTTTTCTTAAAATAACGCTTAAAATCTTTTTCCTGGGCGTGAATCAGTCGAACATTAGTTTGTTTTGTATCCCACGAAGGATACGCTTGATTGCTAAACCCATAAAACTTTGCCTGCTTGCAGGAAGAAGCAAGTTCTTCTAAAGCAACTCCTGCACCACAACCCCAATCAACTACAACCGGCGTTCTGCCTTTTTTCCCCACACCACTTATTAGCGATTTTATCTTGTTTTTTAGAGGAAAATGCAATTCCCCTTCTATTTTTTCAACTGATGAATATTCCATCCACCCGCGTCGGCGTACTTTTTGAACTTGTCTGAGTCGCCCTCTCTTTTTAACTAAAATTTCAATCCGCTCATCAGGCCATAATCGCGTCAAATTTCGTCTAAGCCGTGTTGGTCCAGCATATAATTTTTTTCCACCATAAACGGGCATCAAACCACTAAGTATAATTAGACGTCGTCAGATATAAAATCAGCCGTTGGATAGAAAGAACCAAAAAACCCAAATAAACATAACCCAACTTCTTCAAGTAAGCACTCTTTTCTCAAGAAAAAATTATCGCCTTTCTTCAAGGCCTGTAACAACCAAAAAAATTAGTAATAGTGTGCTTGGGAGTCTAGTCCAAACTCAAGCACTCTCGTGCTTGGTCTGGTTTTAAACATTAATCCTTTTTCTGAGCTTCTTCTAGGATTTCTCTCTCATCAACAATGAACACATCGCTCACTGCTGTTACTGAGGAGTATGGCACTTCAATTAATTTGTCCACTTTCCCTAGTTTTGATAGAAGTCTGGATGTTCTGTCTACTTCAACGACCAAGAACTCTATGTCCCCGCCAACTTCGGATACGATTATGTCAACCAATTTGCCAACTTCGTCTCCTCTGTTAGTGATTACTCTTTTGGATGCTAGCTGTCTAGCGATTGTGTATTTGTACATTTTTTGACACCTGTAAAAACTTTAACAGATAGAAAGTCTAACTTCTTTATAAACATTTCCCCTGGAAAAAGCGAACTAAAAGAGGTTATGTATTCTTCATTCCGAAGTGCAAAAATGAACTGTTGTCCGAGAAAGGTTGTGAAAAGATGAAATCTGGCTTATGTAGAGATACATAAATAGTGGGTCATTTCTGATTTTTAACACATTTCAAAAAAACGTGTAGAAAATTTGGAAAATAATTAAAAAATATTTTTTAAAATTCAATTGCAAATCTTTTTATTAACCAAAAACCTAAAACTATGCATGTCACTATCAGATCCTGATGAAGATTACAGCGAACTTGCTGGCGGAAAGAAGGGAAGAGTATCTCAAGCGGCAAGCGGAATGAAAAAATACGCTATCGTGCTAGTTATTGGCATCGTTATTGGATTATTCCTGCAATTCTACTTTGTAAGCCCAGTAATAGCGAGTGCTGAAACGAGCACATGCAAGGACTGCACACTAAGCAAACTCTTACTCAACAAGGAAAATGAATGCTTATACAAATTATTGCCCGACATAAAATCCGCTTCAGAGCGGTGCGGAACAATCGCATACAACGAACAGCAGGCAAGCACAAAAAAAGATTTCAATGAAGAAACGGCTTGACTAATTCAAAATCTTCTCAAAGCGATTCAATAATATAATATTTTTTGCCGCAGGCAATCGTCGAATTCTTGTGAAGGTTTTTAAGGCGCCAGAAAAGGGCTTCTTTTCATGGGAAAAAAGAAACAAAAACCAACTACTCAAAAACCTGGACACTCTCAAACCAAGCCAAAAAAAGGAAAAGGGGTTGTTGAGCCAAAAATAATTTCGTTTATTGCGGCGATGTTTCTAATTACCTTCCTGCTCTTTGGCTGCACTGAAATGACAAGAACACAGAAGAATTTGTGCTATTCTCTTGCAACAAAAAGTTATGCGTATGTTCCTGTGTGCGAAACAGAGAAGAGCTGTTATGAAAAAGCGGCCCCGCTGTTTAAAACAAATCTAAGCGCGGAGCTTGAGAGCCAGTTATATGAAATAAAAAATCATGTGGCACGGAGCTGGTTCTTTTACAATCTTGCGGTAACCGAGACGAAGAAAATTGCCGATGCATGTAAGTCTGGTGATTCTTCAGGCATAGCTGGGGAAATAAACCAAACTGAGTTTTACATGGATAAATCATTCCTTGAGCTTGATGAGGGAATGAAAGAAAGTTTTAATGTAATCACCGCTGAGGAAAAGCTTCTCAGCGGGCAAAAAGTGGATTTAATTAAGGAAGAGGCTTTGTATGATTCGCTAATTGAGTTAAGACAAATTGTAGCCGAACTCAACGGGGGACCGACTAATTCTGGAAGCTATGTCTCTTATTACTCCGCAAAAGCAAATGAATTCGCAAACTCGGCGGCAAGCAAAGGATTTACAGAGCTAATTGAGAAAAAACCTTTCTGGCTTGAGGCGTTCAGTTACGCGGGAGGAACAATACTGCAGGAAATGGGCGCGGGAAAAGAAAGTTCCTTCGCATTCATTTGGCCGATTTTTGACAGCGCTGTTTCAGAGTTAGAAAGTGCTTTTTACACAAAACAGGGAATAAGCGCCCTTCAAAAGTTTCCGATAAATGAATTCATGAAATTATACTCAAGCCTCGGGGGAAATGATTTTTCGGCGTTAAAGAGATTTGCTGATCTAGAGAACCGGCTTAGCTTAAATCAAAAGTCCTCAAATATTCAGCAAAAAACACTCTGGGATTCTATAAAGAATGAGCAGGCAAAAATAGAGCAAAAGATTTCCGAACT
>CABMEU010000025.1 GCA_902385225.1 uncultured archaeon
CGCTTATTGAAGCTACTTGGTATGGCTTAAGCGTAATAATCGGCGCAGGAATTTTCACTCTGATTGGTCTTGCGGCGTGAATAACAGGAAATTTGTTATGGCTCGCTTTTGTAATCGCGGGAATCATCGCAGGGCTAACCGCATTTTCTTACGCAAAACTCTCCTCAAGATTCCCAAAGGAGGCCGCGGAGTGTGTTTATCTTCTTAAGGCAACAAATAAAAGAGGGCTTGCTTTTTTTGGAGGTTATATTTCCCTTCTCACAACAATATTCTCAATCGCAACTGTGGCGTACGGCTTTGCCTCTTACTTTAAGCTTTTCTTTGATTTACCGGCCGTGTTTGTCTGCGCGGCGCTGATAATTATTCTCTCATTAATTAATCTTCTTGGAATACAAAAAAGCATGAAATTTAATATTGTTATGACAATAATCTCGATTCTCGGGCTCAGCGCGGTAATAATAGTAGGGCTGCCATTTATCAGCGGCACAAATCTTCTTGCGGGATTAAATGGGGAGCTAGTAACATCAAACCTCTCTTCGCTTGGGCTGACTTTGTTTCCGGCAGTAGCACTAATCTTTTTTGCATACCTTGGATTTGAAGAGCTTGCAAACATCTCAGAGGAAATACGGGACCCTAAAAAGAATCTTCCAATAGCCATAATCGCTTCGCTTGCAATCTCCACAATTATTTACATACTAATAAGCATTGTTTCGGTTAGCGTTGTTCCTGCGGCTTCCCTCGCAGCGGCAGCAAACCCAAGTGTTCCGCTCACCCAAGGTCCTCTCGCGCTCGTAGCCGAAACCGCCTTGCCTGGAATGGGTTATTGGCTCAGCATTGTTGCTCTCTGCACTACGGCAAGCACCCTCCTTGCGCTTTTGGTTGTTGCAAGCAGAATTCTCTATGGAATGGGGGAGCAAAATCTCCTGCCAAAAATTCTTTTCAAAACCAATAACAAAACACACACCCCCCATTATGCAGTGCTTCTTGTTATGCTAATCGCGGTAATTTTTTCGTCCATTGGAAATCTCCAGACTCTTGGGAATCTCTCAACTCTTGGAGTGTTTCTTCTCTTCTTCCTCACCCACATATCCCTAATAATGATAAATCTAAGAGAAAGCAAGCATGCTTTCACGCATGAAAAACATTTTTGGAGAGTATTTTACCCTCCCGCGGTACTTGGGGCACTGTTTTGCGGGGGAATGTTCATTACACAATACTGGTGGAATGTTAATTTCTTCGGAATAGAAATCCCGCTAATCATTTTCGCTTCAGCGGTTTTCCTAACAGCGGTGCCTGTGTATTATTTATTCTCAAAAGAATTGAATAATACTTTCAATCACTTGGAAACAAAAGCAGCCCATAATCACGCGCACCAAGCGAAGAAAAGAAGATTTGCTTATAACTAATTAAAAAAAAGAAGCCCGTGGGGGGAATTGCACCCCCGACCTTATCATTACCAATGATATGCGCTAACTAACTATGCCACACGGGCTTATACAGAATTAGTTTTCACGAAGAATTAAATTGCTTACCTTTTAGGAGAATTCAAGCACATCGCCGTTTCTTAGCATTGACGGGGTGCTTCCGCGGGAGAAGATTGTTCCGCTTTCGCCGTTTCTTAGTTCATCAACAGAGACAAAACTTTTTTTTAAGTCAGATACGCGCACAGTAGTTTTTCCAAGTTGTGTTGACATTCTTTTGGTTATTTTCCCAGAAACAACTGTACCGGATATCATTGTTTCGGCGCCCACATAAACCCCGCTTACTTCAAACGAGCCGTGCGCCCTTGGGACCGCGTCCTGCTGTGAGTTCTCATCCTCAAACCCGAGCTTCTTTCTCGCGGTAGAAGAAAATTTTGGCACATACCCTTCGCTCATTTTTTTTGACGCCCTGTCAAGCTCATCATTCTCATCAAGATTATTATTTTCTTCAGGTTCAACTTTCTGATTCTCTTTTTTTGCATACTCAATTCCGCCTATCCCGAATTCAGGTTCATATTCATAAGGCTCTTCTGATTCCTGCGACTCAATATCAAGAAGTGTTCGCCCCATTTCTTTTGCGTGCTCTTCTCTTAATTTATCAAAAGGGCTGACCTCTTTCTTTGGGAGTTTCTTTTTCTCTTCAGCGCTCTTTGCATGATTAGGAATGCATACGCCTAAATCTTTTTTCGGCCTAACTGGTGCAAAAACAGTTTCTTTTTCTTTTTGCGCAAACTTGTGTTCTTTTTTTCCCTTCAAGAAATCAAACATACCCATAAAGGTCAATATAGAAATGGAAAGAAAGGAATAAAAAGCGGATTTCGGCGTTTTTTGGCTTCACTTTTTCCCAAGCCTTTTTAAAGCGGCTCTTTTGTGCGCAATAAGCCCCTCAATCTCGGCAAGAGTAGCCGAAACAGAAACTATTTTTCCCAAATTTCTCTCCACTTTCTGCACTGTGACAATTTTCACAAAATCACGAACAGAAAGCCCGCCAGTGTAGCGCGCCGCTCCGCTTGTTGGGAGGGTGTGGTTTGGACCAAGACAATAATCTCCAAGGGCTTCGGCGCTTTTTTCTCCTAAAAAAAGCGAGCCGTAATTTTTAAACTTGTCCAATATTTTGCGGTTGACTTTTATTTGCAATTCCAAGTGCTCAGGTGCCATCAAATTAGCCGCCTTAATTGCAGAATCAATATTGCTAACAACAAAAAACTTACTTTTCTTAATAGCCTCTTCTGCAACTCCCCTCGTAGCAAGCACCACAACCTGTTTTGCAAGCTCGCGCTTAACTCCCTGCGCCACCCCGACCGAAGTAGTAATCAAATTCGCTTTCGCATCAATATCGTGCTCCGCCTGAGCAAGCATATCAGCCGCAATTAATTTCGGATTTGCGGTTTCATCAGCGACAATAAGAACTTCGCTCGGTCCGGCAACAAAATCAATTCCAACCACTCCAAACACCTGCCTCTTGGCTTCGGCAACATATTTATTTCCTGGTCCCACAATTTTATCTACCCCCGGTACTTGCTTAGTTCCATAACTCATCGCTCCAATTGCCTGCGCCCCGCCAATATTAAATATTTTGTCAGCACCCGCAATAACCGCGGCAGCAACTACTATAGGATTAATTTTCGGCGAGCACACGATTACTTCGCGAACACCCGCAACTTTTGCGGGAATTATTGTCATTAATGCTGTTGAGGGCAGAGGGTATCTTCCTCCCGGAACATAGCACCCCACGCGCTCAAGCGGAATTATTTTCTGCTCAAGCACCCCAAACCCAGTGCGAAGTTTAAATCCTTTAACTTGCTTCATTTGCGCACGCGCAAATTTTCTTATATTTCTTGCGGCGAACTTGAGCGCGGAGAGTGTTTTCGCATCCACACTATCAAGCGCTTCTTTTATTTGTTCTTTTGTTAGTTCAAAATTTCTTGAGTCATTTTTGTCAAATAAAATGTTGTACTCAAGCACCGCACTATCCCCAGCGCTTCGTACTTTTTCCAATATTTGCTTAACACTTCTTTCCGCACCCATTCTTTCACCTCACTTGCAATATTTGCCAACTACTTCGTTTGTATTATTTTTCACAAGCTCAAACTTTGCCCCCGCTTTTTGTGCAGCAACTTCATCGCTTTTTGTATCGCCAAAATAAATTGTTTCTTTTACCCCTAGTGCCGCCATTGCCTTAATTATTCCTTCAGGATTTGGTTTGTCTTTTTTCACATCTTCCATTGCGATAAGCACTGAAAAGTATTTTGAAGCATTATTGGCATCAAGCGCATACTGTGCCTCGATTCGCGGCCGCCCTGTTACTATCCCAAGAACATATTTTTGCGACAATTTCTCAAGCAGCGACATTTTAAGCACCCACTTTTCATTTGCTATTAAGCCGTCAAAATCTTTTCCAAGGTAATACTCTTGAAATTTATTTATTATTTCCTGCTTCGCCGTGCTTTCTCCACGGCTTTTCACTATTGCTTCAGTTAAGTCCCAGTCATTATTAAAACCGGTTTTTTCTTTGTAGGATTGGATTTCCTCAAATGAAACATCAGTCCCAGTATAGTCCTCCGCGGTTTTCTTAATGGCAAGACGGTATGATTCTGATACATCCACAAGCACACCGTCCATATCAAACAACAAAACTTCTTTCTTAATAGTATTCATACCCCGTCCACCTTCTTCGCTCGTTCTTCATTTCTCTTTGCACTCCCTTTCGCGTCTCTTCGTTTGTTCTCAAGAGCAATATCCCCCAAAGTAACACCGCTTTTTGCCATTATCACAAAGAGGAAATAAAGTAAATCGGCGCATTCCCACACCAGCTCTTCTTTATTCTTCGCCAGGATTACTTCCGCAGCCTCTTCAATGAGTTTTTTCTTCAAAAGCGCTTCATCACTAAACAACTTTGCAGTATAGGATTCTTTTGAAGAGCTGTTTTTTATTGTGCAAATTTTTTCGTATAATTCAGGCAGCCCTTGTTTTTTCTCTTCTCCAAAACAGCTATAAGCGCCAGTATGGCACGCCGCGGCGCCTTTTTGTTTAACCGTGAAAAGCAATGCATCACTATCACAATCGCCAGCAACTTTTATGATTTCCTGCACATTCTTACTGGCTGCTCCTTTCATCAGCACTTTTTTCTGCGCGCGGCTAAATCTCCACACTTTATTTGTTTCAATGCTTTTCTTCAAACTTTCCTCATTTGAGTAAACAAGTGAAAGCACTGTCCCGTTTTCTTCCTGAATGATTGTTGGAACCAAACCCCCCATTTTTTCAAAATCAACTTTTATTCTCTCATTCATCATAATCCCCTCTGTTTCGCGCTCCAATAAGCACTACATCTGAACCAAAAATTCTGTCATATACCCTTAGCCCCGCTTCACTCGCTGAGAAACCAGAATATACAATATCAATTACAAAATCAGCAAGTCCAAGACGCGCGGCTTCTTCTGTTGCGCCTGAGAGGAATATTTTTTCAAATTTCGCTCCTTTTTGAGCGAGTTTCCCCAAGTAGTTCTCGGCGATGGATTTGTATTTTTTATTTATTGAGATAATTGAGAAATTGTCCAGCATACTGCGTCTTTCTCCTTTGGGTCCGAGAAGACAGAGCGTGGGTTTTTTAAATAACGCATCAGAGCCATTCCAGGAGATTTTATCAAGCGTTGCGAGGTTATTAATTGGGTTTCGCATTTTGTACTCCATCAAAAGGTCTTCTCCAGTAACCCCAACACACTCGATTCCTTTCTTGATTAATTTATCCACAAAGAAAGGAACATCTTCTCCGCGTACAGTTATTCGTTTATTTGGCATTTCGCCAACTAACGCAGCATATTCCTCAAGCCCCGTGTTCTTAGGCAGGACAAGTAGCGCATTCTCTGAAATAGGTTTTCTATCTTTAGAATTAGTTCTTTGGTCGATGAACTAATGGTTCACTTCGTTGTATTGCAATTTCTTTTGCTATTGTTTTTTCCATTATCATCGCCTCCAAAAATAATTATTACTTAATCCCCTATCGCCATCATTTCATTACAAGCTTGCGTATTTTCTCAGCATCCCCAAGTTTGAGTACTTCCTGTTTTCCGCTTTCAATATTCTTTATTGTAATTGTTTTTGCTTTTATTTCATTTTCCCCGATTATTCCGACGAATTTGTATCCTTTCTTCTGCGCAAAGTCAATGTTCTTTGAGAGGTTTCTTCCGGCAAGGTCGGTTTCAACAAATATTCCTTCGCTTCGCAATTTATCAGCAATCCTAAAAAGTTTTGCGGCTTCTACTCCGATTCCAAAGAGATACATTCCCTCAAATCCAACTTTGAAGCCGATTTCTTTTAAGTAATCAAATATTCTGCTTACCCCTAGTCCAATTCCAACCGCAGGAGTTGATTGCCCGCCGTAGAGTCCGATGAGTTTGTCAAATCTTCCGCCGCCTCCCACACTTGGCCCCTTATCTAGTTTCACTTCAAAAACAATTCCTGTGTAATATTCAAATCCTCTTGCAAGCCTTGCGTCAAATTCAACAAACCCCAAGTCATTTTCCTTGCAAAGCGCTTCAAACTTCTTGATTTCTTTTACCCCTTCCGTATCCGCCCCTATTACTTTCTCAATTTGCGCTAGTGAATTCATTTCAATTAAATCAACAACAAATGACTCGATTCCTTTTTCTTCGAGCATTTCCTTTATTCCTTTCTTATCAACTTTGTCAAGTTTGTCAAGCACCCTCATTGCTTCTATTTCTTTTCCGGGAGCATATTTTGCCAAAACCTCAGAAAGCAATTTGCGCGAATTAAAAACAACTTTTGGTTTTAGTCCAAGCGCAGAGAAGCAGTCCCTTATCAGAAACATTATTTCTAGTTCCGCTTCAACTCCGCTAACTCCAAGTATATCAATATCCGCTTGCGTAAATGCCCTATATCTTTTTGCCTGCGGTCTGTCATAGCGGTAAACTTCCCCAATTTGGTACCTTTTGAAAGGCATTTTAAGCTGGTTTGTCGCGGCAACCCTTGCAAGGGAAGCGGTGAATTCAAATCTTAGCGCAAGCTCCCTATCGCTCTTATCTTTAAAATAATAAATTTCATCCTTAATCGCTTCCCCGGCGGCACCCTTTACTTTGAATAAGTCAAAGCTCTCAACAGCCGGAGTGTAAAGTGGAAGATATCCATATTTGGCGAATACTTTGCGGAATGTTCCCTCAACAGTTTCCTGTATCATGGCGTCCTGCCCGATTAAGTCACGCATTCCGCGCACCGGCTGATAGTCCATTTAAAAGCACCTTCTGCAAGAATAAAGGTCGGGGACGGGAATCGCACCCGTGTCAGAAGATCCACAGTCTTCTATCCTAACTACTGGACGACCCCAACCAGAGGTCTTCTCTAGCCTTTCGGCTGGAGTGAAATAAATTGTTTTGCTTACGCTAAAAGTGCTTTCTGAACTAGAGATGAATATACTCACTTTTTGCGTTCATAAACAAATTATCCACGCTCAGCCTTTATAACCTTTATGGTTGTCCAATAAAAAGAGTTTTAACTCAAGTAACATGCAGTGCCCCCGCAGGGAATCGGACCCTGGTCTGTAGCTAATTGCCATTTTTCAATTATCCTCAAACTTCTTTTCTTTGGGATAACGTACCACTTTCTTTTCTCTGAAAAGAAAGGGGTCGACCGCAAGCTACCATACTATCCACTATACTACGAGGGCAGTAAAGTAAAAGTACTCAATAAGTATTTTAAATATTAAAAAATAGGGATTTGCCCATTCTTAATATGTTTCAATCACTAAATTAATATGGTTTATGTTATTTCACAAGATTCCAAGCGTCCTTCTCATAGGCCGAAGCATAAGCCAAAGCATCACCATAAGCCCAGAATGAGGAACCGCAATAGAAAAAGAAAGCGCGGCAGGTAAAATAATTAAAAGTGGATTTTGAAAAATACTTAGTGCCTGTCTTGTGTTTGTCTTCTCTTAAAATGCTGCCTTGCAGTTGACTCTATTTTTCCTTTGTCTCCACCAAGCCCGCGTTTTTTATCTTCACCCATTCACAATCACCGCCAAAGTAATGGTTTTTAGTAAATAAAAAAGAATGTTTCTGGGGATTTTTGCAAAGCTGCCTAAGTGTCAGCAGTTAATTTTATATTGCAGTAAACCATTATCAAATAGGCGTACTACAATGTTATTCAGTAAATTTGACAGGATACTAATTATCTTTGTAATAATAATCTTTGGCACAATTGCAGCTTTTTCTATTAATGTTGACCAAACTAGACCCTACCATGATGCAAGGCAGATGGCGATAGGAACTGAATCAATAATGAGTGACATAAACACACTTCTGCCAAAATACGGAGGGACAGGAATTGCTAAATGTATGGCAACCGGGATGACAATAAAATGGAATTCGGGAACTAATTCTTGGTACTGCGACGTAGACAACACGGGTGTTACCGGAAATGGCAGTATGTTTTATTTGACTAAGTGGTCTGGTTCAAGTTCCATTGGAGCATCTTTAATATTTGATAATGGAACCAGCGTAGGGGTGGGAACAACAATCCCCCTGGAGAAGTTCCAGGTAAGCACAGGAAATAACTCTAATTTAGCTATCGGTTCGGGAGTTGGCGGGGCAACAACAATATCCGCTTACAATAATACGGCTACTGCCAACACTCCGCTGGAAATAAGAGCCAGCCAAACAACATTCACCCAAGGCAATGTCAGAGCAATTGGCGATATTTGCACTGATGCGGGCGGAGGAAAATGTTTAAGCACTAGCGGAGGAACTAAGGCACATATTAGGCAAACTGCCGGGTTAAGTTCTGGAGGATCCTGCAGCAATAGATGCGCTGCGATAGGCGGAGAAGCCATAGTAACTATATTATGCAGTAACAATGGGACAGCATATAATCCTGTTTTAAATCTTGACCCAACTTGCGTAGTATGCCAATGCCTTGTAAATGAATAATTTTATTTGCACGGGAAGTTAAAGCAAAACTTACTCGCCGAGCACAATTGTCTTATCCTCAAGCACAAGTAAGCTCTTCTCAACTTGCGTCACCAGGCTTCCCACGCTTTCGCGAAGCCCGGGGTAAGTATGAAAGCATCCCGCTTTCATTAATTCTTTTAGCCCGACAGTAACCTGATAATCCTCAAGTTTAGCCGCATCGGTTTTCCTGCGAAGCCACCTTTCAGCGAACGGAAGTTTATCAAAATCTTTTGAAAGCTCAATTAGTTTTCGAGCAAACGGATTTCGCACGCCAAATTTTTTTTCAATTGAGAATATTTCCACTTGCTGCGATTCCATTACATTCCCGCGTCCCGTGGAAGCGAATGGTTCAATTGCGATTGCGCCCTCTTCAAGGTTTTGCGAGCTTCCTCTCGCGTGATTTGGTATTGATGGAGAGGAGTGTATATCATATTTTCCAAGTCCGTGTCCGCCAAGATTATACACGGGATTGAATCCTTTTTCTTTTAGTGTTCGCTCAATCTCGGCACCTATTTTCTCAACAGGTTTCCCAAAACTTACAACACTTATTGCGTTTGCAAGCGCTAGTTCATTTGCCTCAATTTGTTTCGCGTGCGCATTATCAAGATTCACTGTCACGGCGCCATCACAAATGTATCCTTCAACATGAACTCCAATATCAATTTTGAGTAAATCGCTTTTCTTTAGAATTGTAACATCGTTCCACTTTGGAGTAAAGTGCGCGGCTTCTTCATTAAGACTCAAATTAATTGGAAACGCGGGTGCCGCTCCCTCGTCAGCAATAAACTTTTCAACTTCTTCAGCAATATCAAACAGAAGCACCCCTTCCTTTGCCTTCTTCTGTGCGAGAGTAATCGCGCTCTTCCAAACCGCAGCGGCTTTTTTATAGTTATTCAAAACGCTTGTTTCCATAATAAGAATAGAATTAGTTAAGTATTAAAAATTGCCCAAAAGTCACATTTGACAAAATCAGCCCCACGCACTTAACCCAGTTTGCTTTCCACCCTGAAGTAAGTCTTCTCGTGAATATCCAAGTTCCTGCATTATTCGTATTACTGCGGGGAGAACCTGGTTCTCAATATAGTAATTTGCGTCATAATTTCCTTCCTCAACGAATTCCTCAAGCTCCGCTTTATCAGAAATACTTGCTTTTTCATTTCCTTTTGTAATAATGAATGAGAGCATTGAGCCCACCCCGAGCTGTTTTCCCCGCGCAATTGCCTTCTCTGCGGCCGCAACATGCGGTCCGATTGAGTCATAGTCCTTTGGTTCTCTTTGAAGGAGCGTCATTATAGCAAGTTCTTTTTTTGGCATTGCCCCGCTCTTTAATTCCTCAATTGTTTTTCTAACAAATTTAACCGCTTCCTCTGGATTTCCCTGGCTTAAAACAAGTTCAATAACTTTTTTCTGGGTTTCTTTTGCGGCGTTGCACCAATCCCTTCGCACATACTCAAATCCCACAATCTTTAGATTTCCTTTTTCATCAATAA
The DNA here is from genome assembly GCA_902385225.1 of uncultured archaeon. Lineage (GTDB taxonomy): Archaea > Iainarchaeota > Iainarchaeia > Iainarchaeales > JAAZKV01 > JAAZKV01. The sequence goes on from CABMEU010000025.1 coordinate 9,931, forward strand.
GCGCATATCTTTTTTTCGCCGCTCCGCCCTCGCGTTTTGTCACAAACAATCCTCGTTTATAGAACCCGTCAATCTCAAGTTCCATGGTGTCCGGGAGTGTTTTATTCACTTTCTCCGCGAATTCCTCAACTTCTTTTTTCGTTTTTTTGTTCATTAAAAGGAAAGTGGAATCAGTGTCCCCGTAAAGAACTTTAAAGCCCTCTTTCTCCGCGTGCTTTATTGTCTCCTGAATGTATCCGCGGGCCCATGCGGTCACAGCGGAAGCGCATTCGCGCGAATACCATCTCGCCCTTGCATAGCCCAAATACCCGTAAACCGAATTTAGAATTATTTTTAGCGCCCACTGCTTTGCAAAGAGAATTTTATCATCAGTCCCTTTTTCCTTTTTCTTTTTCTTATATTCCGCCTTTAATTTTAGTCTTTGTTTTAGCATTCTCTCAATAATCTCAGGGAATAATCCTTTTTCTTTTGTGCAAAAATAAGTCCCGTCGCTTGAAACATTCTTTTTGCACTCCGCATGAGAACAATTGAGCGTTTCCGGGGAAATATTGTGGCTGATTATTATGCTCGGATAAAGCGAGGCAAAGTCAAGCACCGCTATTTGCTCGTGCAGTCCGGCCATCGGTTCTTTTACAAAAGCACCCTTGATAGGATTCTCGGTTCGTGTTTTTACATCCCCCTCATGCGGTTTGTTTGGGGCGATTACGCAGCGAAGGTGCGCTTCTTTCATTAATAAATCCTCAACCATTTGCGAGGTGGTTGCTCTTGTGGTGTCGGCAAGTGTCTGCGAGGTAAGTTTTGAGATTTCAATAAAGAGCGGCAAAAAGTCTTTTGCGATTTTGTAAGTTACTTCTGAATCCTTTAGATTGTAATCAACAAGGCGGGTTAGTTTTTTTGCGTCCCCGCTTTTCCACGCGTCATTTATTTCGCTTGGGAAAACTTTTTCCTTATACACTCCGAATACTTTCTCAGATACGCTTTCAAGGTCAAGTTTTACAGTGTTTACGGAGCCGGTTCGCTGGAGGAGTTTCATTATTTGATACGCATCAATGTGCTGTTTTCCCTCAAGTTCTACAGCATTGTCAAGCCCGTGGCGCTTTACTCTTATTTCTTCCCCGTTAATTAAGAATTTTGTTTTTAATTTGTCAGCTCTCTTTTTCATGTAGGGAAAATCAAAATTGTCCCCGTTGTAAGTCACAATAAAATCAAATTCATTAATTTTTTTTGTGACAGTATCAACAAGTTCTTTCTCATCAGCGAGCATTTCCATTCCTTTTACTTTTTTTGTTTCATATGAATAAACTTTCTTCTCATTATCAGAAACCACAGAAGCCATTAGTATTGGTTCCGCCCCCACCTCAAATTTTTTCCCGGACCAGGTCTCAAGGTCAAATGCACCAACAACCGCGTTCTCAAAAAAGTCCCCGTCAATTTTATTAATTGATTTTATTTCTCTTCTCAAAGCGCCTTTTTTTGTTTCATACAATTTTCCTTTAGGCGTCTTTACTTCTTCAATTTCCATCTCAACAAAATTTCCGGGCTCAAGAGCGTTATCAAACAAATACCTTTTTGAGAATGGCACATCATACTCAAACCTTTTTATTCCAATATCGTGAAAATCCTTTCTTGCCTGCACAAGGTGCGAGACTTTTCTAAAAACCACTTTGTGCGCTTTCTTTCCCTGCGCAGTCATTTTGGTTTCCTTTATCTCAAGCACCGAGAATTTTTCTTCCCCGAATTTCATTCCCCTTATCTTTTCAATTTCTTTCTCATCATAAAAAATGGCGTAAAAGTAGGGGTGAAAACTGTTGTCATAAACCCAACAGCCCTCATTTTTATCTTTTACAAATATCTTTAGCACAGAATTATTCTCATCATCCTCATAGGATACATCAATGAGCAGCGCTTTTACTTTGTCCATGCAAGAAAAGTGCGGGGAAGTGGTTAAAAAAGTTAAGAATGCATTAAATTTGGAAAGCGATAAGTAAATGCCAAGAAATGCATCAAATTAGGCTAAATAGCGCATTTGGTTAAAATCCGTTTCCATAAACCTTTTTAATAAGCAAAACCTTATTTAGTGAGAACAAGATTTGAGTTTAACCGAATTAAAGTGAGAAATATGCCAAGACCGGACCGTTCAATGCAGCAGGGCGCACAGCAGGTTACCCCTCAGCAAATGAATCAGGCGCCGCCGGTGCAGAGCGCCCCTAGACCAATGCCCCAGCAGTCAACCCAAACTCCAATGAGCAGTGGGGGGGTTAGGGAAGATATTAGGGCGCTAAACTCAAGCATTTTACTGATTACACAGAAGATTAAGTATCTTGTAAGAAATGAAAAGATTCTCGGAAGAAACCTTGTAGTTTTAAATAAAAAGATTCGAACACTTGAAGAGAAAATTATCGCAATGCCTTCCGTATCAGCTACTGGCGGCGGCGCAAGCGGTCCCGAGGTTGATTTATTGAAGCAAAAGGTCTCAATGCTTGAGGCGCAGGTAGAGGATTTGATTACACGAGCCGCGCTCAAAGAAGAACTCAAAGAATTAAAGTATATTATTAATTCAATTAATCCCCTTGAGTTCGCAACGCTCACGCAGGTGCGCGAACTAATTGACAAAAGAATGGAAGAGAAGCTTGGGAAAAAATAATTCAAGCAAATTAAACTTCGCCTAATTTATTAAATCCGCTTACTCCGCCTTCGGCTTCCCGCTGATACTTGGTCTTAATATTACACGATAATTTCTTTTTGCTTTCATTGAAACAGCAACATCTCTTCCCGCCACAATATTCATTTTTGCGCTTAGGGTTTGGTCAATTTCAGCGGGGAGTTCGCTTTGTGTTCCAAGTATTATTCCCATTCCCCTATTCTCAAGCCTTGAGATTGCGATTGTAGCTCGTTCTTTGTTCTGTGCGAAAAGAAGTTCCGCTTCAGGAAGCACAAGCACTCCTTCAGCCTGCTGGGTTTGAGTGAAACTTTTTGTAATTTGCCTCATTAGAGTATGCATGAACAGTATTTTCTCATCTTTTCCCAAGTGTTTTGTATCAATTACTACTACTCTCCCGATTTTTCCCGGAACTGCGCGGACAAGTTCTCCCGCGGGGGTTTCATTTCCAAAGAAATCAGGGAATTTTTTTGAAATAATATTAAGCATTCGTTCTACGCGAAGTTTTTCATAATCCCCAATTTCCTTTGATTCAAGCACTCTCTCCGCAAGCTCCATCGGTGTTGCCGCTCTCATCGCAACAGAAAGAAGCGACATGTTTTTCTGGAACTCTGAATCGCTTAAGCCGATTATATCAAGAAGCAAAAACATATCAGTGTCTTTTAGCGCGAGTTTCATTGAGTCCTTCGCTTTTACCTGCTTCATTGGGAACCCGAATGGTTCATACTCCACAAGTTCGTCCTTTAACGCGAAAGAATCCGTTGAGGCTCTTCCAAATCCCGCGAAGTAATCAAATGAATCAAGTATTACAACAGGAATATTCTCAAGCAGCATATTCTCTGCTAAGATATAACTCGCATAAAGTAAAGGCGCACCCTGTCCAATAATTTGGGTTCTTCTTAGGTTTGAAATATTTTCTTTTATTACTTCCCTCTTCTTTCCTAAGCCGAGCTGTATAGCGGGGCCTTTTTCTTCTTCACCATACGCGGGCTTGCCCAGATCAAGTTTTGAAAGCGCGGGTTCTCCGCTTCCAGAAGCAAGAAGTTTAATGAAAAAAGGATCGCCAAGCAAAGTGGCATAATCAGATTTTGCAACCACAGAGAGTTCCTTAAGGTCAAGAGAAGAGGCTCTTGCGAGATTCATTATTGTCTCAACATTCTCTTCAGTCCTCTGCATCGCAAGATCAATTTTTCTCACAAAATCTTCCTGCCGAAAATCAACATAGAAAGGGTCAAAGGATAAGAAAAATATTTTCCCTGTTTTTCCCCCAACTGACTTTGTTATTCCAAAACTTGGTTTGGGGATTGTTTGAATAAACGCCTCCATCTGCCCGCGCGCAAAAAAAGCCTTATATCCCTCAATTACCGCGCCAAGATTTCGCCCCTCGCGCTTATCATAAATAATTACTATAAAAAAATTTTCAGGATTTGAGACAATTTCAACCTCATGCCCGTAGGTTTGCCCGGCAAAAACCGTCTCCCACGGACCATAATCAAGCTTAAACTCCATCAAAATCAACTTTAGTATTCTTCAATATATAAAAGTGGTTCTTGGTATTTATGCCTTTCTTGCAATAAAAAAGAGTAATTTCTGCGTCAGGTAAATGACGAAGCTATCTTTAAATATGGAAAGCGCCTTATTTTGTGGAAGTTAATTACACTGAGCTGGTATAGATGGTTGATGAACAGATAATGCTTGATACTGTTAAGCGGCTGTTTGAGGCGGGGATTGACGAGCCCACGGTTATTTCAACTCTCACCGAGGCGGGGCTTACTAATGAGCAGGCGCTTGCGGTTATCTCAAGGGCAAAAGGAACGCCGGTTACTGCCCCGCAGCAGATAGATGTGCAAACCATGCGAAACGAAGTTAGCGCGCAGGCTGCTGTTCAGGAAATGCAGCAGGCGCAGATTCACAATAGATTTGATATTCATGAGCAGAAAATTGACGAGATGAGCCAAAAAGTTGATGAGGTAAAACAGGCTGTCACTTCCCCTTCCCCCCTTGACCCCGCGCTTTCATACAGGCTTTCAGAGCTTGAACAAAAGGTTGCGGAAGTTAATGCGGCAACGAGCGCGAGTCTTGGCATACTAAAACAAATACTTGAGACTAATAGGAAGATTCTTACTGAACTTGAAGCAAAGAAATGATTTCACAAAAAAGAATAAATTCAGAGAATAAAATAATTATCTTTTGGATAAGTCTTTCTGATTTCTTATCTCTTAAAAACTTCTTCAAGTTCTTTAAAAAAGTTTTTGGCAAATTGGCTTGTTTTGTGAAGCGCTCCCTCGGCGTGTATTTCAGTATTTGCGGGAGGGATTAGCCACTCCGCCGCGGACTTTGAGAAGCCCTTTAGGTTGGCTTCAAGTTTTGCGTCGGGATAGGGCGCATCCGCTTTCTTCATTTCTTCCCAGGCGCTTCTTGCCGCTTTATCAGAGGGGTGGTAGAGAACCAAAATTATTCCAAAAATCATCAGGATAAATCCGAGCCATTCATATCCAAGCGGTATTACAACAAATGTCCCTATCATGCAGAATATCCCAAGCAAATAACTCTTTCGGAACATTAAGAGTGTGGCTATCGCAGCTATCGCGATGCTGATTGGCAAATAATACGGCTCATAAAGAAATATCAGCGCGGCAACTATTAGTACTGCAATATATGGAAGAAAATTCATTTCACTCACTTCTGAATTCTTTTAGAGCAGATAATCGCCCAAAGAAAACTAAAAAAAACTACTCCCCCATCGGCATTCCGCCGCCGCCCATTCCGCCAAGAAGTCCAGCGTATGGGTCAGCAGGAGCCTCTTCTTTTCCCACTCCAAGTAAGTATGCTAGTCCGATGAGTCCAAATACTGCAAATATCCAGTAGTCTTTCATTCCGATTCCGTTTATGAAATAAAGCGCGGCCACTGAAACTAAAAGAAGTATGCTCGCCTTAAAGTCCCTTGCCGCAAGTATTAGTATCAGCGTTGCGCCAAGAACTATCCATACCTCTCCGAGCTGCACCGCAAAGCCCAGCATTGTAACTGAAATTAGGAAAGTCAACAGGTCCATTCAAACATCTTCCAAAAAATACTCCTTACTAAATTAATAATTTATAATTATGAAAATTACCTTGACTTTGGTATTCTCTCAAGCAAATCTTTTCCGAATATTGACCATAGGAACAATATTGCCGGAACCCAGATTAATTCAGGGAAATTGAAGAATAAAAGGTAAGTTATTACCACCGCGAGTAATAAGCCGATTTTCGCCCCGACTTGTTTTTTTGCCCACGCGAATATCCAAAGGAAATAAACCAAGAGAAGTATTAGTTCGAGGGTTACAAAAACATCGTTTCCTTCCATTGCTCCAAGAATATCTATCTCAGCTATCGGCAGATACATTTTCACACCTTTCAAAAACCATTTTTCTCTTTTACTTTACTTCCCCACATTCTAATTCACTTATTCACTAAATATTATTCTCTTTAAGTATATATTAACCTTCCAGCATCTCTCAATGACGCTACTTCTTCCTTGTAAGGTCCAGCACAGTCTTTGAGCCCCATGTGACTATTCCAAATACACCGAATGTGGCAAGTGTTATTGCGAACCATCCGCTTGCCCCAATCCACCACCATTTGATTACGAGGAAGTAGATTAAGATTCCTGAGATTACTATTGTCAAGACCCCGTTTCCAAGGAAGCCCCTAACGGTAGTAAATATTACAAATACAAGCATTATTCGAACAATAATATTCAAAGGCTCAAACGCGACCATAAGAACAGGGAGAAGTATTACTACCCCAATCATTAGCGCAAGTGCGATGAAAATGAAGTTTCCTTTTTCATTAATTGTAGAGTATCGCAAAGAATCTAAGAACATTGAAATTGTTTCCATCATATCAATCACACTTTTCGCTAATTTATTACTTCCTTTCCCGCTTTTTTCAAAGGCACGCCCCGCCATGAGCTCTCCAAAAACTATTTATCTCATCCCCGCTCTGTGCCTTAGTTCCGCCATTCGTTTTTGTTTTTCTCCAAACTCCTGCCCGGTCATATGCTCTCCGCCGCCTTCTTCCCCGCCGTGCATTTGCTGTTCCATCGCAGCTTGCGGTGCTAGGATAAAGAAGTCCATTAGTATTTGGGTTGCCCCAAATAGCACAAGCATATAGAGAACGTAAATTCCTCCGAAGATATAAAAATAATCAAATATGATAAAGTAGGAGAGTACCGCAATTACCATCCAAGCTAGGGGTCCCTTTCCAAGGTGCTGCAGCACGTATGAAACAATGGTCAATAGTACGAATATTTTGAGTACTAATGTCATATCCGGAATCAAATCATCCAAAAATAGGACGAATGGCATCGCACCAAGATGTATTAGTGCCAAAAAGGGCGCCGCAAGCATGCCAACTATTAGGAATTTGTGATATAAAAGAGTTGCTTTCCGCGTGCTCGAAAAAAACTTTTATTCGCGATTTCGGCTGGTTTAGGCAGGACAAAATAGTTTAGCTTGTCCCAACTAGCGCGATTTCTTTTGTGTCAAGACTGTATGATGTTCCAACTGTTTTTGCGATTGTTTTTGGATTCCACCAGAAGATTGTATCCGTTCCGTCAGATGAGAGGCACACTTCCTCATTTTCAACAGCGGTGAACAAGTTTTGCAGTGATCTAATGTATGAGTCCTCTGTTTTGCTGTTGAATTGCATTCCTGGTATTCCGCCAAGTCTTGCGCTCACACCGAATTCAGTTGATGGTGTCCAAAATGAGGTTCCGTCAACTTTTGAAACAATGTTGTAGAGTGAACTATCAACCGGAGTAAAGAACACTGATTTGAGGTACATAGTTCCTTTTCTTGTAAGGTCCTTGAATTCAAATCCGTAATAATTATCCCCTACTTTGTATAATCTATTATCAGGCGAATCAGTATAAGTCTCAACCGCGTTTCCTCCGAAGAAGTCCTTGCTCTTTGCTGCGCCAGTCCAGTAAGACATATTCCCGCCGGTGCTTACCGCGTTTCTATTATCAAGTTCGTAAGCGATTCTTCCAACTGTTTCGTTCACCACTGATTTTAGTATTACGGGAGTAGCGTAATTTGGAGTGAGTATTATTTGCCCAGTGTCATCGCTTGCGCTTATTGAGGCGATTCTCGCTCTTGTGTCAATCGCGGTGTTTAAAGCATCAAAGCTTGTGCTTGTGGATGTTCTAATGCTCACTACTCCGTTGCTTGCGGCGTTGTAGAATGTATTTGTCCTTGTCCCGATAACTGTGCTTACCTCAACATCGTTTTCACTTGTGTTAGTATAAACACTTCCGTATCCCTGTCTTCCGCCGGTAGCCCCAACTAGTCCGTCAAACGGCATGTTGTAGAATGGACTGCTTATGCTTGGTCTCTTTATTAGTATTAAATTCACTTCGATTTTGGTGCTGTTTCCATCAATTACTCTGAAGTGATTGTTTGCGTCAATGTTAATCCACACATCGTATAATCCCGCTTCAACAGTGTTCTCTCCGGAGAATTTTTTCTTTACTTTGAAATTGCCTGATGCCAAGTAATTCACAATATCTTTTTCTGTTCCCGCTCTTGCACCAGTAAGAATTTTGTTTGCGTAATAATCCTTAAAGTCATTCAGGAAATCGTCAGAGAAAGCGTCTTTTGTCAAATATACTCCGAATTCAACCGCATTGTACAGGTCTTGTGTGTCCTTAATATCCCCATAAACTACGTTAGGAGTTGATGCAGCATAATATACTACCCCTGGAAGCCCGGCGTATTTTCTTGTTGTCTGAGGAACCCAGCAGGCAGCGCTAGCCGAAGTCAATCTGTTTGTGAATGCTCTTCTTACTTGTGTGAAGAATGATTTTTCTCCGTTTATTGTTGTCATGAATTCGTACATCCCCTCATACTTTGGAGTTGATGCGCTAAATTCCACAATTGTTTCGCCCGCGGCGAAAGTCATCTGCCTTGTTTCAGTATTATTGAGGCTTGTTCCGCCGTTTCCGCTCCATCCTGCTGAAACTGATGCGTCAGCTGGACCGCCAGTATTGTTTATTACAGTAACTCTTGCAGTCGCAACATCATTCAAAATGCTTATCTCCGCGCTCTTTATTCCAATAAATCCAAATGGGGTCGCAATTATTGGGTCAGTGTTAACGCTGCTTAGCATATCCTCAACCGATACTTCGCCAGGGTTTGGAGGACAAGTGAATTTGTTATCGTTTTGTGCTAAGAAAGTATCAAGTATTGCGAGTTTCTTTGTCAATGCGATTGTGAATTGTGTTGCATCACAATATATGTGGTCAGGGTTAGCATAATCACATGCATCCGAGTTAATGTGGTCCCATTCCCAATCAAGTTTTACTTTTGGCAGAGCATCTGCGCCTGTTGAGCCAGTGAGCGCGCCGAAGTAGCAGGAGGATGCTTTCTTTATGTAAGCCTCTTCCCCATTTGTATCAGCTGAAACTACTCTTAAATGATATTTTTGTTTGTAATTCTTTGAGATAATTCCTGAACAGCTTCCTTCATTTCCGCCTGCCCCTATCCAATAATTTCCAAATGTTGCCGCGTCGCAGAAGACATCATAGCTTGCCGAGGATGAAGTATCTGTCCCTGTGTCGCTTGTCAAATTAACAACATTATTTCCGTGCAAGTGCTCGGTTGAATTCACTGTAAGCACACCATATCTTGCGGCGGAATCATCAAGCCCGTTGTTTGTGAAATTCATTGTAACCATTTCGTCAGAGCCGTATGAAGCGTCATCAAAGTTCCAGTCCGCGCTCACATCGCTTAGCGTGAATGCCAAATCTCCCGCATCAGGGGGAACCGTTTGCTCCGCGGAGGTTGAGCTGTTATCCGGAGGAGTGACACTCACGGTTGTTCCCTGTAATAGTATAAAGAAATCCGTGTATCCTACAGTCTGGTAATGGTCCGCGCACTTATAATCGCTCTGGCCCATTAAGTAACCGCCAATTACAGCAAAAGCAACAGTAATTCCAGCTCCCCACCAATTGCCCGTTGTGGTTGTTGATGTGCCAGTTACTGGTAAACCAAAATTAGCGCTTTTTGCTTTCTCATCAATTGCGGAAAAGATTGCCCGCTCAGGTGCGGTGACCGCTTCGAAGAAAAGTTTTACAGGAGTTAATGAATTATCATATGGGGTCGCATCATATACCTTATATATCTTAAGACCAGTTGGATCTACTTCTGGTTTTACAACTGGTTTCTGGGCTGGTGTAGTTGTAGTTGTCCCTCCAGGAACGCTTCCCGCATAACTAGTTTTTGATGATTTTGGTATTGAGCTTGAAACCATGCTTCCTATTGCAGCCCCAAGCATTGCCCCTGTTAGTGCATTACTCCAGCTGAATTCACCGTCTTTCTTTCCCCACACACATTCATTCGCTTTTACTTTAACGCTTTGTGTGAGCGCTTTGTTTGTAAGTAGTATTTGGTCCTGCGCGCCGATTCCCTTCAAATCAAGTTCGAATTTATTTAATTGGAAGTATTGTCCGGTTCTTTCTTTAAATGTTACAGGGAATTCGCCTATGTATGTCCATCCAAGCTGTAAATTTGTTCGCGCAGATACTTTTACTCCGTATGTTCCTGGGAGTGATGGTCCCGAGATTGTGATTTCTTTTGTGCTCTTTACCGAGAATGCTACTCCAACTCCTGAGCTAACGCTTACTCTTCCTTCGCTTGTTCCGCCTGAGCAGCCAGGGTCATTCTTGCAGATTTGTATGTAAACCGTCTGACCTAAGCAGTTCGATGCGTCAATTTTTACTTTTGCTTTGCCATAGAAGTCAATTGGCGAAGTATCCTGCTCAATGCTTAAACATTCTTTCAAATTGATTACGTTTGTTGTGAAAGTTACTGTTCCGGGATTGCTTTTGATTGTCATTCCCTGGAACTTTGCCTCAAATGTTACTCTTATTGGAACTGATTTTCCAGCGGCGTTTGCTTCAGGCGCGAATGTGAGTGTTCCAAATAATTTTTCTCCGGCGTCAACTTTGTTTAGTATTACTCTTTTTCCGCCGTCAAGCGCGGTTCTTCCAATTGAGGTTCCGCCTGCGCTCCTTAAACTTATCTCAGCAATCCCCGGTATTTCAGCGTCAGAAGTAACTGTTAGCGCGTCAAGTGAAACATCTTTTCCATCTGAAGCGCATGCGTTTTGTATTTCAAAATTAAATGTTGACTGTGCCCTGTCAGTTACAGTGTTTGTATTATACGGTTTTATTACAAGGCAGTCCGCGCCGACATTTGCTTCGCTTGAAACATCAAGTGTTAGAGGGATTTTTACGCTGTAAATTAAATGTGTCTCGGGCTGTTCAAACGTCGCGGTAATATTTCCTTTGATGTGTATCGGCTCAATGAATCCGTCCTGTGTAATATTATTCATTAATCTGATTTTTAGGAAATCAACCTCAAGTGTATCCTCTCCTTTGATTGTTTTGTCCTGCGTGAGCATTTCCTCAAAGTACGCATTCATCGCGTCCTCATTAATAACATCTTTTAATTTTGCGTCCATCGTAATTCTTTTCATTACCATATCCTTTGTCGTCATGTTTCCAAATATTATGCTTTTAGTTTCCTCTCTTCTCGAGATGGTATTAAGTTCAACAAATAATTCTCTTGGGTCAGTAACTATTGCGGCTTCTGAAACTGTTATTACAAAGTTTTTCCTTGAGTATCCCTCTTTCAGAACCTCTATTCTTACTTTTGAGCCTTGGAAGAGCGCGCCTGAATTAACGGTTACATTTCCGAGCCTGTCAGTGTGGTCGCTGTCAACAACAAATTCATCATAGCCGATTTCTTTTGCGAAAACAGTTACTTTTGCGTCAGGCATCACTTCCCCTTTTTCATCAACCGCGTTAACAGTTAATTGTGTATTCAATAGCGCCGGAATAAAATTAGGGTCAATTGTCACTGTGAAATCTTTTTGCTGCACAACAGCGATATCAGTTTCTTTTGAGAACACTATTTGCCCTTCTGATTTGAGCTCGAATTTTATTGTCTCCGCCCCGAACTTTAGCGCTTCAAGTGCAAGTCTTACATCAATAGTTGAATTCTTTTCAAACGAAGCGATAGGAACGTTCTCAACTTTAAAAACCGCTTTTCCTGTTGTGTTTGATGTAGTGCTAACCCCGTCTTTTATCTGGTACTCATTCATTTTGAGTCTCTTTTCTTCCTGCTCATCCCCGACAATTGTTATGCTTAAATACGCGGGTTTTTTTGTTCCTGTATTTCCATAATCAATTCCTGAATTGTTCAATAAAGAAAAGTGGTATGTGTATGGAACTATTTGGAGCATTTCGTAGGGCTTCTGCTGGTAAAGCTCATCGCTTTGCGAGTAGAGCCACTCGGCATTAACGCAGAAATCATTTCCGGGTTCGCATACCGCTTCCTGCCCGATGAAATAAGTTATTGTGCTGTAAGTATCAGAATAAAATTCCTGCTCGGCGTTGCTTTGCGGAACTCTTTTATCAGCCCCAAATTTTGCGCGGTAATAGAACACAACCTCGCGGTTCATTGAAGCGTCCCCTTTTACTCTAAACCATACTCTTACCTCTCTTGTTCCCTTTCCGGCGTTCTGCCAAAGAACATTAATCCATTTTGAGGGACCGTCAGTCAAGTAATCCCCGTCATAAGAGTATCCCTGCGCAGGGTCATAAGTTACCCCTCTTGTCTCGGTGTAAATATTCGCGCCTTCAACTGAATCTATTTCAACAACATCATTTTCCATTAGAGCTTCTTTTCCCGCCCTGAAGTTAAGCATCATCTGCGAGTATGCGGCGTCAGAATTCAATATGAATTTAGCATAATATTTTTTTCCGGGAGCGAGTGTCTGCACCTGCTGTCCCGCTTCATTGTAAATTGATTCATTAACAAGTTTTACTTCAGGCTCAAGGATTTGTTTTTTCATCACAACATCCACTTCGTAAGTTTTGTTTGGCCAAAGCATTGTTGGCACCGTGTAATAATCCTCAAATGTTTCCGCTCTTACTTTAACATAAACGCTTTGCCCCGCTTTTACAGTTTTAACCGCAACTCCTTTCTCAACAGAAATTAATCCGGCTATTCCGTGCGAGTCAGATTGGAGTCCCTCAGTAGTGAATATCTCCGCGGTGCCGTCAATATTATTTCCAAGTTCATCCTGCACATTTATTTTCATGATAGCGGTGCCAAGCTCGAGCTGAACTATGATTGAGTTTTCTCCATCAAGCTGGATTGTTTTGTCGTCAGATTTTCCAAAGAACGGACCCTTAATCGCATATGCATACACTTGCCCGGTTATTTTCCCGGCTATAAGTCTTGTTTCTCCGTTGGCATCCGTCATCGCATAATTCTTTGACTGCAGTAGTTCAACTATCCCGTCATTTGAGGAATATTTCAGCATTACTTTTGCGTTTATCACCGGGGCTCCGTCCTGATCGGTTACTTTTATTCTTGTTCTTCCGGCGTTAAGAGTCGTTATTCTTTCAAGCCCGATTACGAAGTTTGTGTCCCCCAAAACCGTTTGAGTGATTTCTTTTACAAAGTATCCTCCGTTTAAATCTCCAAGTCTCTTTGCGGAGAACACATAATCCCCAAGGTCGGTGAATGCGAACTCTGCGTATCCGCTCGCATCAGTTTCTTTTGAGTCAAGTTCTGTGTAAATTAATGGGTCCTTTGCTTTTACTATGGCCCCTTCAAGCGCAAGGTTAGTGGAAGCGTCAACTATTTTTACTGACACTCTCGCTTTCACAGTTTTTGTTACCGCAATTATTTGCTCGGTTCCGGTTGTAGGAACAGTAATTGATTTTGAGGTTATCCCATATTTATTTGAGTTATCAGAAATTGATAGAGTGTAATCTCCCGGCTCAACCGCGTTAAACACTACTTCGGATGTTAGCGCCGTATCAGCCTGATAAGTATTTGCCCCGTTTAGTTTTACACTAAAGCTTGAATCGCTCACAGGAAAATTATTGTATCTGATTCTAACCGTTACTTTTGCGCCGGTGGGTTCCGCGTTCTCAAGGTAAAGATCATAGCTTGTTGAATTTACTAAATAGGTTTTCTGCTTGTACTTTGAGCTGTTCACGGTCGCCTGCAGCATGCATCCGGCTGGTTCTACTACATCAATGGGATTTCCGCTAAATGTCGCGCTTGCGGGGCTTGGTATTATTGATGGATTAGTGCATGAAAAAGTGATTGGAATATTTGTGCTTGGGGTAATTCCGGCGAGCGTTTTTACATAAATTGTTTTTTTTGCGGCTTGAAAGCTTACTGCGGGAGCAATAAGTTTTATTGTCTCATCAATATTATCCATCACGGTAAAAGTTCCGCTGTAGGTTCCTCTGCTTAAATTAATATCAAATATTATTTCCTGTCCTCCGCGGATTTTTTCAAATGTGATTCTTCCCTCGCTGTCAGTTCTGCCTTCAAGAGATTTTACAAAGTTTGCGCCATCCATTAATTGCGCGGTTATTTGTGTGTCATAAACCGGAAGATTATCTGGAGTGCTTATTACAAAGCTAGCGGAGTATACCTGGGCTGAGCTCATAACAAAGTATGCGCCGAAAACCACGAGGAGCAGAACAATTAGAATAAAGAGAATCATGCTTGGGATTACCGCATCAACAGCATCAATCACGCCGTTAACAGGAATATGGGCGTCGACTTTGTCCCAGAAGTTATACCAGCCCTCTTCTAAAGAATAATAAAAATCCTTTACTGATTCAAGCGCCATTCAAATTCCCTTCATGACTATCAAAGAACTATTCTTCGATACAAAATAACTGCTCTTTGGTATTTAAACTTTTCAACGCCCTATTTCGCGTCTAAAATAAAAATATTATTCGGCGCTTCTTAAGCTTAGCGCCCGCACTTAAAGATAATTAAGAATTATCTGCTTGGAATGCAAGTATTCTCTTTAGCATTAATTGTGTCCTTCAAGGTGTTAGTTATTTCAATATTATTCCAGTAGTAATCTCCGCCTATTACGCATACTTTGCTCTGCGCAACAAGGTCAAGAACATCTTTGAGCGACTTAACATTGTATCCTGTGCTTGGCTCTACCTTGAGTACTTTCTCAGCGGCTCCGCCTGCATAAGTGCTTTCGAAGTAACCGTCATCTCTAACTCCTGACATCACTACTTGTGTTACTGTGTCCTGCGGAGCGAAGAAGCTACCGTAGAATGATGTTGTCCCTGCAAGGTCAGCTATTGGCCATGAGAGTCCGTACCCTACAAATCCTGTGAACTGCTGACTGCTCTTTGCGTCAGGTGTATTATAGTAAGCGTTCATTGGTACTCCTTTGAAGTCAACGCATCCCTGTCCGATTCCTGTCCATGAGATGAATGAGGATCCAAGTTCCTGTGGCTGTCCATTTACTTCCGCGCTGTAGAATGCGTAAGCATCAGTGCTTGTTTTTCTGCTGATATTTAATATTAGTGGCACCGCAACGCTTGGTGTCAGTGTGAAATCAATCACATCTCCGCTTCTATTGATTGACATTACATTTCCTCTAGTTGGAGTGCTGTTTAGCAGGTAGAATGCCTGTGTTCCTTTTATCACTGAAGTATTAACTGTTGTTAGCGCGTTGCTTGCGGCTGTTGGCTGTGCGAGCACTATGCCGTCAGTATCGTTTATCTGGAAGATATCTTCAGTCTTCTGAACAAATCCGCTTCCGTATCCTTGTCTTCCATTATCAGAGTTCTTTCCGAGCGAGCCGTCGAATGCCATGTTGTAGATTGTGAAGTATGGCTCTGGGTCGCCCTGCGGATCAAGGCTTATTGTTATGCTCTCAATGTTGTTTGAGTCCCATGCCCAGGAGTTGTTCTTGAACTTAATCACAATTCTTGCGTCGTACTTTCCGGCGTCCCATGCGGCAGGCTTTGTTGGCCAATTTACTTTAAATTTGTCGCTTAAGAATAATTCCTTTAGTCCTGAGTTCTTGTAGTCAGTTGAAGCCGCAGCAAGGTTGCTTGCGAAGTCATCAAAGTCCGCCTTAAAGTCGCTGCTGAATCCGTCTCTTACAAGGTTTGTTTTGAATGAAATATAACTTAGTATTTCCTGTCCCGAGTATCCGCCCATGGATGTAGTCAATTTGCCGTTCGCGCTTAGCACTTTCTCAAAGTAATCTCTTGTAGTTGCATAGCTCTGGCAGTTCTGCACAGTGCTAGTGCTTCCAATTATTAGTCTTGTTCTGATTGTGTCATTAGCGGTGTCATTATTCTCGCATCCAACGCAGAGAGTCGGCTGTATTGTAGCGTCAACATTGAATGAGCCGCTTCCAACAACATTTGAGTCAATTACGCAGGAGAATTTTGTATTGCTTGTGAATGTCTTTGTCTGGTCAGCGCATGTATTAGCGACAGCTGTTCCGTCTTCTCTTGTAACTGCTATGTGGAGTTTTGCGCTCATCTCAAGATTATTGTTTGTTTCAACAACAGTTTCAAGTACTGCCCCGCCTGCGGTTGGTTTTACTTCAATGCTTGTGATTCCAACATCAAGTGCGTTTGGCTTTAGTGCCTGTGTCTTTGTTCCAACAATGTCAACTCCCGATGGGCAGTTTGGCAGGTTATTGTTTGGTCCGAGGAACTTGCTTATCGCGAGGAGTTTCTTTATTGCTGAGATTGTGAACTGCTCTGAGTCACAATAATTGTAATTTGTATTATATTCAGAGTCACATTCTTGTATTCCAATATCATCCCAGTTCCAAGCGAGTTTTATCTTTGGAACTCCTTCAGCCCCTGTTACCCCTTTCTTTCCATCAACATCGCAGCTGGCCCTTATTGGAGCAACGCATGGGTAAGTGTTTGGTCCGCAGTCAACGAACTCGTATGAATCAAAGAGCAAATGGAATTTCTTTACGTAATTTCTCTTTGAGGATATATTCAAATCTTCATAAACAATTTCCGCAACGGTTTCTGTTGATCCGTTTGGTTTGAACAAGTTCTCAAGGAAGTTTCCTTTTCCGCAGTTATCGCCGAAAATTCCTCCGAAGATGCCGTTATCTGAATCATCGCACAAATCCCCTCTAGCTATCGCATTATTTTTTACAGTGTCATAATCGTATTTCTTATTGTAAACATTCTCATCAGCGGCAACCGTGAGTACCCCAACGAATGGCTGGTAGCGGCTCTTAGTCATTTTCTTTGCCGGATTGCTGAAGTTAAGTTCTCTTAATTCAACAGAGCCGATAGTTGCTGTCATTGCCTGTGAGTTGTATAAGTAATTTCCTGTGTAATCCGAGCCAGTGGTTGTAGTTGATGAGGAGCCTGAGCTTGATGAGTAAGTATCGCTCACGCTTGTTCCTGCGTATCTGTCAATATCATAAGTTGCATCATTTGATAGCGCCTGGTCGAATACTATTCCGTCAGGGCTTGTTAATGTAATCCCATTCTTCTTTATGTGTATTAGTGGAACAGTGAAAGTTGCTCTGTAGTCAACAGGAGTGTCTTTTCCCTGTGACCATTCAAGGAAGAAGCTTGTAGCGGCACCCATTAATGCTCCGCCCATTCCGGAATTAGCAAAGCTTCCAGCCATGTAAGGCAAACCTAATTGCATTATTCCGCCCATTCCGCCTGAGCCTGAGCCGAATATTCCATTCGAGCTAGTGTTCACAGTAGTCGCGCCTGAGTAAGAATCCGCAGAAGTTGCAAGGAGGAAGTTTGATACTGCGGATGGGAATGAAAAGCCGGCAGTATATGGTGCAGTAGAACTTATCATAGTCTCTGCTTCAACATCTGAGATTACATCAGACTGTGTGCCAGTAATAGGATTTGATACAATGTACCCGTTTGTAAACACTTTTGAAATTGTCCAGCCATTATATTGGGCAACATTACCTTTTGTATAATCAAGAGAATTAATTATTGGCGCATTAGCAGGATTAGGAAGCCCCGCTGTGTTTGCGGTCGCACCTCCAGTTGTATTCCCCGCAGGAGTAGTTAGGTTCGGACCGCCAGTGATGGTTGCCTCGGTCTTTGCCTTCTTAAACATGCTATCTACTTCAGCATTCGTGTAAATCGGGCTTGATGTGTATGTCATTGTCTTGTAAGTAACTTTGATTTTGTTATTGTTACTGAAATTGTGCTTTGCTTCGTTAACCTCAGTATTGTAAACATTCGCAAGCTCAGTATACTTCGCCTTAATACTAGTTACTGCATCGCTGTAGATTTTATCCGCCTTGATGTTCACTCCTTCCGCGCTTAACTTGCCTTGCAGTATGTCGCCATCCATGCTGAACCATGTTCCATCTGAGCTCTTTGATATCAAATCAACAGCGCTGACAAAGTCAGTATTGAATTTCTCAGCAGCGACTTCGGTTCTCTTTACTTGCGAGTTAAGGTCGTTCTGTTTGCTCTGGATTGCGTTGTAACAAGCATTTATGCAATTATCAAACTCGGCACAATCAGTTGGTTTGTTAGGGAAAGCCGCGCTGCACTTATCAAAGCACCCTAGATATAAATTTCTTTTAGGGTCGCTTATTGTAAACTTCTTTATATTCTTCGAAGAGCATCCTGATGGCGAAGTGAAATAACTTGCTGCATCCGGTCTGCCGAATATATTCTCCCATGTTTTATCCCACCAGCTTCTGCCTTCTTGGGATACTCTTATTGGCGCATCCGCTGAGCTTGCAGCATCTGCAGCACTTGCTTTAACAGTAGTATCAACCTTGTCCTTTGCCTGTGATTTTGCCACAGTCGCATTGCTGCTGCTGCTCCACTTTCCGCTCTTAACATATCCTGCAATTCCGCCCACTAGTCCGCCTATGAGTGCTGAGCGTAGTAATTTGTCCATATCGTATGGGATTGTTCCTGTTACTTGCACTGTGAGTGTTCTTTCCGCGCACTCATTTCGCAAGTATCCTAAATCCGAACCGTCAAAGTTATTGAATGGCGAGTCAAATACATCAAACTCATATCTGCTTAATCTTAGGCAGGCATCTTTCTCTTCAGCGAGTATTTTCACATTGTCAACTATTTCAAGTGTAGTTCCCTGTTGTCTTGCGAGTATTAGCACGTTATACATTCCAGGCAATTGTCCTTCTGAAGTAGTTACTTTAACATCTTTTGATTCTCCAGCATTTAGTGAGAAGATTGATTCAGAGAGCGCTCCCTGCAGGTCTCCTGAGTCAAGCTGTATATCAGTTTTGAATTTGCAGGTGTTGTTTATTGAGAAGCTTCCCTCTCCCGGCTGGTCAATTTGAACAAGGTCGCTTCCAATTACAAGGCATTCTTGTATATTTTCATAATCCAAATTATATTTCAGTTCAGCAGTGAGTTTTTGCGCCTTTGAATCAGTTGAGTTTGATGCTTCGAACACAATTGTTCCCGTGGCAACTCCTGAGCCGCCTGCTGCTGGAGTGAATTTCACTGTTACTGGAACTTTTTCGCCGGCATCAACAGTTGATTTGATTGATTTTGCGTATGCTGAGCCAAGTTCTACTTGTGCCGTTCTGTATTGTAAATTGAATGTTCCCGCTACTCCTGTTCCTGAGTTAATTGATGCCCCAAGGTTTCGCAGTGCAACTGGTTTAGTTCCTGCTGTTGTTGTTACTGTGCAGTTATTTACTACTTCAAGTCCGATTTCGATTTGGTTTCCTCGTGTTACCTGCGTCCAATCATTCTTGCTTATCTGTAAGCATGATGGATTATCAACATCTTTACCAAGTCCAACTCTGACTTTTGCAGGGATTTCTTTTACCCATTCTTTTCCCTGCGCTCCAACCGTGATTTGGAATGCTGCGTCAAGGTCATCAGCTGTAGGGATTGTTTTTGCGGATACTACTGCGAAATCAACTTCTTCATAGTCCTGTGATTTTATTACAAGTCCAACATAATTATTGAAGTAAGTTTCTATCTGCATTTCATCAAGCAGTCCTTTTAGTTTTCCGCTTATCGCGATGCTTTTAATTGTAAGGTCAAGCCCTGTTTTGTTGTCAATTCTTACTGTCTTCTTGTCAATTGGATTTGACTGAGGATTTACTGTGAATGTTAGTGAGCTTGGTGTTACATCAACAACATCTTCAGCAACATTGAATTCGTTTATGTAAGTTTCGTATTCAGGTTTCTCAATCTGCAGCTTCAATTTCTCTCCAGGCATTGATGCGGGTATTGTTATTGTTACTGTCCCTAGTTTATTTGTAACTTTGCTTATCAAAAGAACCCCGAATCTGTCGTATAGCTTTACAGCGGCTCCTTCAACTTCAAGACCGGTGTCAGCGTCGAGCGCTTTAACAGTTATTTGCTGCACTCTTCCCGAAATAATCTTATCCATCTGGTCAACGAATTTTCCGTCGCTCATGTACTGGATTTTCATTTTCTTGCTTGCCGCAATATTTACTGTAAATGGTTTTTCAAATATCAATGAGCTTCCGTCTCTTATCTTTAAATCAATTGTGCCCGCGCCGACTTTCTGCGGAACAACATTGAGCGAAGCGATGCTGATTGAAGAATTTTTTATGAAATTAGGCGTGTCAATCCAATCAGTCTTATACCCGTTAATATTTCCGTCTCTTTGAACATAGCTTGGCGTCATTAGCGAGTATTTGCCGAAGAATAAATTCTGTTCAGGGTTATCAATCATAGTTTTAGCGTTATCAAATCCTATTAGCGAGTTATTCATTACTTTTATTGCAACAGTGTAGGGAGTATTGTTTTTTGCGTCAAATGCTTCTGTGAAACTCTGAGTGAAATTATCCGGGTCAGTGTATGTTGCTGTTATGCAGAAGGATCTTTCTTGTGAAGGGCTGTCACAGATTGTTTCTGTTCCAACTGTGATATA
>CABMEU010000026.1 GCA_902385225.1 uncultured archaeon
CCGCAATAATAATTTCTTGGTGTTTACTTCCCACTTAATAAATTAATAAATACTTCCTAACAATACTTGTGCATGAAACTTTCAATTATTTTGTTTGCTCATGGCGATGTGGACTCAAAAGAAGATATTTTGTGTGGCTGGATTAATCTTCCGCTTAGCAAAAAAGGAACAGCGCAGGCGAAAAAACTCTCTGCTAAACTAAAAAAGGAAAAGATTGATGTGGCTTTTTGCTCTGATATGCTAAGAAGCGAGCAGTGTCTTGTTGAGGTGCTTGCTCATCATAAAAAAGCAAAAGTAATAATTGATCCGCGTTTGAGGGGAAGGCATCACGGTATGTTGACGGGTGAGAAACAGGATGTGTTAAAGAAGAAATCAAAGGATATTTTTGATTTGGTCCATAAGAATTATCATTTTCGAGTTCAGGGAGGAGAGAGTCTGCATCAAATGGGCGAGAGGGTATTTCCTTTTATGACGGCTGTGCTTCATTTGATGAAGAAGGAAAAAGTTAATGTTGCAATAAGCGCTCATCCGAATTCCTTGCGCCTAATTATGGAGTATCTTGAAGGATTGCATCCAAAAGAAGTTGCGGAGATAGCGCACCACCCGGAGAAGCACAAAAAGTATTTGCTTGAGTTTGATTAATTAGTTCTTTTCAGTTAAATCTGTTTTTTGTTCAGAAGTTCTTTTTTGTTTATTTTAATTTAAACGCCGCAGCGACAAGTATTGGGAAAATTATGCTTGCTTCTCCCCAAACCTTAACATTATTTGAGTCAGGTGATGCTTTTCCCCAGCTCTTTGCTTCTTCAGGGCTCGCGCCCGCATTGCTTCCTTCTCCCTCATATCCTGTGTTAATATAAACAGTGTAATCAGCGCCCTCGCGGAGCATAAACGCGTTCATGATGTGGTGCTTTGGCACGCTTCCGCCTAAGAGTATCGCGCCGGTCTTATCCGCGTCAAGTACGGCATCATAAAGCACTTCCACTTCTTTGATTAAATCAATTGAGAAATCAGGGTGGTCTTTTTTGTATAAATATATGTGGTCTCCCATCGCCCCGTCAGCTAGTGGAACACAAAGCAAAGGAATATTATTTTTGTAAGCCCAGTAAGTGAAACTTTCTTCCGCATTCGGCTTTCCTTCAAGTGCGCGCCCCATTTCAGTTACAACATCCACGCTGTTAATCGGTTTATCATTTTTCTTTGATTTGTGGTAAAGTTCCTGCAAAACTCCTTTCATGAATGTCTCAAACCAAATGTATCTTTCGTTTGGAACATAGATATTTCCTGTCCTATTAACTCCTTTTTCTCTTAGGTATGCCCCGTCGGCGTTAAAGTCGCCGTGCAAGAATGCGCCGTGTGTTTTTATCACATCTTCCTCAAGTCCGCCTGTGGTGGTTACTAGGAAGTGCACGAGTTTATTTTTTACTAAGTAAGTAATAATGTCCCTTAGCCCTGAAGTTGTAATGTTTGAAGTAAATCCTAAGAAGATAGTCGCTTTTTGTTTCTGCATTTCTCTTACAAGTTCAATCGCTTTCCCAAGATTAGTTGCCTGAAAGCCTGTGTACTTAAACGAGGCAAAAAACTTTTTTGCGTTAAATTCCTCTCCGAAATTATGTCCCGTTATTTTGCCCTCGCCCAGCTCTACACTCTTCTTGAATAAAGCTTTTTTTGGGTCAATTTTTTTCATTTTCTCCACTTTTCAAAAATAAAGTGTGCAGGGGGAGATTTAAACTCCCGACCGCGCGATTATCAGTCGCGTGCTCCAATCGGACTAAGCTACCCGCCCATTACAAAAATTAATGCTCTGGAAAGCTTTAAATTGCTACTTATCGCCAATATTTCAGGACCCTGGTAAAATAGTTTATTTACGGTATAGAGCCCCTTCGTCTAGTGGCTAAGGACATAGGCCTTTGAAGCCTAGGACCCCAGTTCGAATCTGGGAGGGGCTATTTTTATACTTCTTTGTTTATCTTTTATTTGTTGATTTGAATGATTGATGTAATTGGTGTTCAAGTTCCTGAATTAATCCTAATCCTTATAGGGATTCTTTGGCTCGCCTCAACAATACTTGGAACCCTCTTTAACGTAGCGATGTTCATTGATGTTTTGCGCCACAAATTCCGCAGCAGGGTGAGGAAGCTCGCGTGGGCGGTCGTGGTGATTGTTATTCCTTTTGCCTCGCTTTACTATTACATGCTTTTTATTTCCGACGAGCTGTTAGTTTGGATAAAGAAGCGCTTTGGCATAAATTTATTTTTTATTCTTTACAAAAAAGAGCAGTACCGCAGAGAGGGCCGTGAGTATAAGCGCTAACGCGAATGGTGCTGTTGGGTTAATTGTGTCCCATAATATTCCCGCAATTACTGATGCTGGTAGCGCGCAAAGTCCGATTGCCATCTGAAATCCCCCAAGTGCGCTTGCCCGAAATTTCTTTGGGGCGAGCTCAGAAACAAATGTTGTTTGTACCGGCGCCAGCGCCGCCTGATGGAGTCCGAAGAATGCAAAGCCGATTAGGATTGCCCACCATAAACTAGAAATCATAAAAATAATGCAGGTCAGCGCCCAGAGCAGAATTGAAATGTACATGACTGCTTTTCTCCCAATCATGTCTGAGAGGTTTCCAAACGGGTAGGAGAATGCCGCTGTGACTGCGATATACACTAAATAAAGCAGGGGCAATAATCCTGCGGCGTATCCTGATTTGTTGGCAAAAACTAAAAGGAATGAATAGCTAAATGAGCCAAGCGCGAGTATCGCGCTTAGGATAAGAAATAGTTTGTAGTCGCGGGTAAGGCTGTGCAGCTGTATTCCCTTGTATAATTTTATTTTCCCGTCTTTTCTCTCTTTTATTAAAAAATATACAAGCCCGACGCTTAGCACTGAGGGGAGCGCCGCGAGTAAGAACAAATTTGTGTATCCTAAGAAGTTGAAGAGCATTACGCAGGCGATTATTCCAAATACTCCGCCAAGTTTATCCATTCCCTTAATTATTCCAAAGTGCTTCCCGCGGTTTTTGTGCGTTGACTCATCAGCGACTATGGCGTCCCTTGGCGCATCCCTTATTTTTCCCGCGCGGTCAAGTATTCTAAAGGGGATTACCATCGGCCAAGTGGTTGCTATCGCGTAGCCAAAGCGGGAAATTGCGCCCAGTAAGTAGCCAAGCCAGATAAACACTTTTCTTTTTTTTAATCTATCAGAGGCATAACCGCTGCCCGCCTGCGAGAGCGAAACAAGCGCGTCCCCTAGTCCGTCAACAAGTCCGAGCACTGACATGTTTGCGCCAAGAACCGTTGTTAAAAAAATAGGCCAAATCGGGTAAATCATGTTTGCCCCAAAATCATTCAGTAGCGAGGCAAAGCCGAAGATTTTTACTTTCTGGCCGTTTTTTACCGGGAGCGCTTTTCTCTTTTTTTGCATGCAAACAAAACGATTTTTGGCTTAATAATCGTTTTCTTTAGCGTACACGCAGTTTTGTATTTAAAGTTATAATTCAACTAAGTCGTATTTTGTGTTTCCAAAGCCTAATTCTATTGCGTGCTTAAATATTTTATCCCCGCTGAAAACCTTTTTGTGCTCGTTTTTCTTCAATAGGTCAAGGCAGGCGCTGTCAAGCGCAATAGGGTCTGTTGAGGCGAGTACTCCGATGTCCTTTGCAATAATTGGCAGTTCCTTTCCCCAGCAGTCGCAGTCCTTTGAGATGTTTAATAAGAAATTAATGTAAATTATTTTTTTTCCTTTTTGAGCGGCGTATGCGTATTCCGCAAGTTTCTCAAGGAATTCACTTTTTCCTGTATTGAGCCAATTAATATCCATTGCGCCATGCGGGCACACCGCGATGCATTTTGCGCACCCAATGCATTTTTTGTAATCAACATGCGGAACAAGTGTGTCAATTATGCATGCGTCAGTGGGGCAGTTTTTTGAGCAGGTAAAACATTTTTTGCACAGGATGGGGTTAAGTATTGGTTTTGATTTTGCGTGCATATCAAGTTTTCCTCCGCGTGCAGCGCAGCCCATTGAGAGCTGTTTAAGCGCGCCCCCAAATCCCGCGATGCTGTGTCCCTTAAAGTGCGCAAGTACAATTAGCTGCGGCGAGTCCGCAATTTCTTTTCCTATTTTGAATTCCTTAAAATGAATCAGTTTTGGCTCATTTATCTCAACCGGTTTGTATTCTTCCCCCATTTCCCCATCAGCAATAATTATTGGAATTTGGGTAAATCCGTGTTTTTTTGCGACGCGTAGATGGTCTTGTTTTATTGTTCTTGTTCCTTTGTATAAAACATTAGTCTCAATATACACGGCGTCTGCTTTTTTCTGTTTTAAGTAATCAATTACTCCGTCATAGTTCTTTGGTCCGATGAAGGTGGTATTCTTGTCTTCCCCAAAATGCACTTTTAGCGGAACCCTTTTTTTAAAATCAAGCACTTTCTCTTCGCTTTGGATTTTATCAAGCAGTTTTGCCGAGGCTTTTTGTATCTCGCCGGTTTTTGAGTAGGAATCAACCGGGATGAAATATACTTTACTCATTTATCTCACAGCTATTTTTTTAGTGATTTGAACGATTTATAAGAGTAGGCTATTGGTATTGCTGCGGCGGCGATTATGCTTGTGAAAACAAGTATGAATGTGTGATTAGGCGAGGCAAATGCGCTTAGAAAAATTATTATTCCTGCGACAGTGAATACCCTTCCCCCAATTCTGTGTGTATCATCCCAAACTTTATCGCTGTAAAGCGTCCAGGGGGTTTTTATCCCAATGAAGTAATTTCTCTTTGTTCTTGGGAGTATTGCGCCAATGGCAACGAATAAAACGCCCAGTGCGGGCACTAATAATTGTGTCATATTAATTGTTGCGTCCATATTTATTGCAAGAAGTATTAGCTGTGAATAAAGAAAGAATCCGCATACTACTGCAATTAACATATGGTAAACCGATTTGAACTTGTCAATATTCTCTTTTAGCGGGTCAAGGCGCGGGATATAGTAAAGCAGCGCAAGGATTGCGATTGAGATTATAGGTATAATCCATGCCCCAAACTCCTTTGGCATGAATCCGTTCGCTTCTCCGCTAATTCCCCAGTGGGTTATCATTTGCGCGGGCAATAGAGAATAAACGCAGAGAGTTATTATGATTGTAACAATTGCCATTAATGCCGAAACGGCTATCAATCGATTGCCTTTTCTCTTTGGCGTAGTATTGCCCATACTTATATTCAGTGCACTTCACTTTTTAACATCTTTTAATATTGATTTTGCGCCAATTAGTCGGGTTTTTTATCTTATTCATTATTGTTTATTCTGGTAATGTGATGTATCCTGCTGAATCAAAGAAAAAGCCTTCTGCGGGCAAGAATGAAAAACTTCCTGTGAGAAAAATTGTGGGGCTTGTTGTTTTTGATGGTGAAAAATTCTTACTTTTGCACAGAAAATTAAATTGGACGGGTTGGGAATTCCCAAAAGGGCATATTGAGGAAGGAGAGGATATTGATACTGCGATTAAGCGCGAGCTTTTTGAGGAAACGGGACTCTCAAAGTTCTCATTAATCGGGCATGTGGATAATGTTTCGCACCTTGATAATGTGCGAAAGAAGCGCACATATGTGAGAAACTTTTTGCTTCATGTTTCAAGCAATAATAAGGTTAGTTTTGAGCATCAAACAATTAAGAAGGGCAAGATTGTTGTGGAGCATGACGCGTTTAGGTGGTGTTTTCCAAGGGAATCGGTTGAGCTCTTGACTCATGAGAATATGCAGGAGACAATGAAGAAAGCGATTAAGATGCTTAATCTTAGTTTGGAGAAATAAATTAGGGAAGAGCTCAATATATTGGACCAAACAAAACAGGGTTTTGTGGGTCCCGTGCCCAATGGCACTTGGACATGTTTAAGATTAATGAAGAATAAATAAAAATTAGGTGATTCGATGGGATTGTTTGGAAATAGCGAAGAGAAAAAAGAGGATGCTGGAGTGGACTCCGAGCCTGCGGGAAAATACAACGAGCAGTGCGCTCTCTGCGGAAAAGCCCCGACTGATAAGCACTGGGGGAATCAGTACTTCCACCGAAAATGCTTTAGAAAATTAAGAAAAGGCGCGAAAGGGATGCTTTGATTATTTGAGCCCGATTACCTGGAACCCGTATTTTTCAATTTCTTCTTTTTTGAAAAAGTTCTCCATGTGTTTAATTCTTGCAACATAAGTGACTTCTTTTTTGAGTTCTCTTCCGGTGTATTCCTTTGTTTTTGGATCCCACTCGCGGAGCAATAAAATGTCTCCGTGTTTTGCCTCAAAATCATTTAAGCGGATTTCAAAGTTCTTATCCCCGTCAAATATCTTTTGGAAGTACTCCGGCCAGCATTTCTTTTCAATTGTTGCCATTATTATTTCACTTCATCGCGCTAATCTCTTTTCTCAATAAATCGCTGAGTATTTTTCCGTCCACTCCTTTGAGTGATGGCTCTCTCATCAAATCTCCCATTAGCGGTCCGATTGAACCCATTCCTTTTGCTTTAACAAGCGTGGAGTTCTTTGAGACAATTTCAATTACTTTCTTCTCAATTGCTTTGGTGTCAACTTTTGCAGTAGTATTTCCAGATAGCACTTCTTCAATTGTTTTTCCTTTTGCGAGCGCCTCAACTGCATTAGCAAGCGCGCTCTTTGCAATTTTTCCCGTGCTTTCAGCAAGCGCAAGTGCTTTTATTTCTTCAAGTGAAACTTTGTCAACCTCAACTCCGCTTCTGCGCAGTTCGGTTAGTGTTTGGAGTAAGAGAGCAGCAAGAACTTTAGCGTTTGCGCCCTCTTCAACGGTGCTTTCAAAGAAGCGCGCATAATTACTTAGTTTCATTTCCTCAATGTGGTTCGTGCTTAACCCAATTTTTGTGTAAAGTTTCTCCCTCTCTGCAACACTTTTTGGAAGTCCTTTTGAAATTGCGGTGAGCGCTTTTGCTTCAATTGTTCTAAATGGAATATCCGTTTCAGGGTACATTCGTGCTTCTCCTGAGATTGGTCTTTGATATTCGCTTGAACCGTCCTCAAGCGCTCCGCGTGTTTCGCTTGGAATTCTATCAAATGCAACGAGGAATCGCTCGCGTATCGCATCAAATGCTTTTTGTGCGCGTTCTTTCTCAGCAACAATTAACACAAAATTATCCTCCGCTCCGCAAGTGAGCGCTCTGCAAACATCATCAGCCTCTTTTTGTGTAATCCCATAATTTGGCAGTTCATCTCTGTGAAGTAATCCGCTTACTCCAGTTGCTTTTGCGTAAGCACTTAGTTCGCTTCCGAATCGCTTTGCTCCAACTTTTTCTCCAAGCATTCCTTTCGCGTGCGCAATTCTCATTCCATAAACATTTTTTCCTTTAACAAATTTCGCTTCGGTTTGTGCAAATATCTTTGAAACTTCTTTTCCCTCTCCGAATATTTCAGCGCGTTCTTTCGCTTTTGGGAATTTTTCAGCAAGTTTTTTCTTCAGCGCAATTAAATCAACCTGTCTCTCTGCTTCCTTCTCAACAACCGTTCCAATTAGTTCAAGTTCCTGGCACCCTTTAATCTCGCAGCGCGCGCCTTCCGCAATTGAAACATTTACATCCTGTCGTATGGTTCCTTTTCCTCTTTTTGTTTTACAAGTTAATCTCATTATTTCTCCAATTTTCTTCGCGGTTTCAATTGCTTCCTGCGGAGTTCGAATATCCGGGTCGGTTGCGAGTTCAATTAATGGTATTCCGAGTCTGTCCAAATTATAAAAAACTTTTCCGGCTTCTTTTTTCATTGGGCGCGCGGCATCTTCTTCAAGAACAATTGTCTGCACCCCTATTTTCTTCACGCCTTTTTTCTCAGCATCAGATTTTATCTCAAAGTTTCCGCCCATTGAGATTAGTACGGTTCTTTGAAACCCGCTTGTGTTGCTTCCGTCAATTACAGTTTTTCTCATTGGAATAATTTTGCTAACCGGGGTTGATTCGCAGAGGAGCGCAACTTCAAGCGTGGTTTTGAGTGCCTCTTCATCAATTGGCTGTGGGGGTTCCTCATCAAGCTCCACAAGCGATATGTTCTCTTTTTTTCCTGAGTAATAAAAAGTTTCATTTCGTTTGTACGCATCAATTGCGGTTTTATCATATTCTCCTAGTTCGCTTGCAACGGGGCGGAGTTTTCGCTCAATTGTAAAATCAGATTCTTCAGTTAGCGTGCTTGGTGTTCGGATGAATAATTTTCCAGTATCGAGCTGCTGGTGTACTTCAAGTCCGGCTTTAAGCCCCAGCTTCTCATAATCCGCTTTTTGCATAATGAAAGAGAGTTAGAAAAGAATTAAAAAACAAGTTTTGCCTCTGCGCGCGAGGGCATTTCTAATATCTCATGAAGTACTCTTCTTCGCTTGCGAGCATCATTATTAGTGAGAAAGGCATTTCCTGCATGTACTCATTGCATTCTTGGCATTATTTAAGTAGTCCGACTAAATGGGTGTGACATTTTATACAGCATCGTGCTTTTTTACAATTGTTTTTTATTCCCCTTGCTAAAAATGTAATAGCATGGTTGTTGAACTTGGAATTGGCTTAGTCGGCGCGGGCAACATCGGTTCTGGTGTTGTTGAGATTATTCTAAAAAATGCGGCGCTTATTGAGAAGCGTACTGGGGTTCGGCTGATTCTCGCGCGTGTTTGTGATAAGAACTCTTTATGTGTTGAAAAATTTGGCGTTTCAAAAAGCATTTTCACTTCTGATTACAAAGAATTAATTGCTGACAAGAAAGTAAATGTTGTTGTTGAGCTGATTGGGGGATATGAACCAGCGCACACGGTGATTGTTGATGCGCTTAACGCAAAAAAGCATGTTGTTACTGCGAATAAGGCGGTGATTGCAAAATTTGGTTATGAGCTTTTTGAGCTTGCGCAAAATAAGGGTGTAAATATTTTGTTTGAAGCCGCGGTTGGGGGATGCATTCCTATTATTAGAACAATTGAGGAGAGTTATTCTTCTGATAAGATAAAATGCGTGCGCGGAATATTAAATGGGACAACGAATTTTATTTTGACAAAAATGTCCGCCGGAATGGAGTATGCGGATGCATTAAAAAAAGCGCAGGAGCTTGGTTTTGCTGAAGCCGACCCGAGTTTTGATGTTGAGGGTAAAGATGCCGCGCAAAAAGCAACAATACTTGCTTCTCTTGCGTTTGATGCAAAAATTGAGGGGGGGCCTTTTGTTTGCGGGATTACCTCTCTAAAAAAAGCCGACATGGATTTTGCTTCCGAGATTGGTTTTGTTATTAAACTCCTTGCGGTTGCGAAGAAGCGCGCAGAAGGAGTTGAGCTTCGTGTTCATCCGGTAATGGTTCCAAAGTCTCATCCGTTTGCGAATGTTTCAAATGAAATTAATGCGGTGGCGCTTTCAAGCGAAAATACGGGGGACATATTTTTGTCCGGAAGGGGCGCGGGAAAATTGCCCACTGCGACTGTAGTTGTTACTGATTTGATTGAGATGGGTTCAAGGGTTCGCGTTGCGCAAAGATATTTTGAAAAAATAAAATTAATTGATTTTGGCGAATCGGAGTTTAAGTATTATTTGCGCCTTGGCGTTTTGGATAAACCCGGTGTGCTTGCGGCTATTGGGAAAGTTCTTGGCGATAATGGGGTTTCAATTAATTCCTGCATTCAAAAAGGCGCGGGAATGGAAGTTGTTCCAATTGTTATTGTAACGCACCTCGCAAAGGAAAAACAAATGTCAAAGGCGCTTATTGAACTGAAAAAGTTGAGTGTGGTTAAGGAAGCTGAACTCATTAGAATTGAAGAGTTTTGATTTTTAATTAAACTTTTTATAAAACTCTTTGTTGTTTCTTCAGCAGTATCCGTAGTAACCGCAGATGCTTCCTCTTGTTACTGAGAAGCCGTATCCGCCGTAGCTGTCAGCGTAGAAGCCGACTCCGGAGTAGCCGTATCCGCCGTAGTAGTCAGAGTACCCGCCGTAATAAGATGGGTATGAGTAATATGAGTTATAGTATGAAGGGTAATAGTAGCTTGTTCCGTAGTAACCACCATATCCGCCGTAGTAGCCGTATGCTGCTGGATAGTATGCCATTGGGTAGGAGTAAACTGCTGCCGCTGCGGGAGTTGCATAGTAAGTTGTTGGGTAATAATTTGAAGTGTAATAATATTTGTTGAATCCGCCGTAAGCGAACGCTCCGCTTGCAACGAAAATTAATGCTAAAACTACGAGTCCTAAATAAGCTACTTTCATTCGCTCACCTGTACATATTATTGCCCAAAACCCCTATATAAAGCTTACTATTAACGTGAATAAGTGAATAAGTTCTTTTTATCACACTTGGACGAGTGTTATCATGGTTTGTGTCTTATCCACTCCGTCAATGTTTCTCAATTTCTCAGTTACAATATCATTTAAGTTTCCAATATCTTTTGCGAGAACTTTCATAATAATATCAAGTCCGCCCGTGAGGATTGTTACTTCCATCACTCCTTCAATCTCCTTAATTTTCTTCGCTACCTCCGCCTGCCTAATCTTTTTTCCTTCTACGTTATAATTAATCGTAACCCCAATATATGCCATTATTGGGCGCTCGAGTTTTTTATAGTCAAGTTCCACAGTGTACTTCAAAATTACTCCTTCGTTGCGCAGTTTCTTTATTCTATTGTGGATTGTGGTCGGGGGAATTCTGAGTTTCTTTCCGAGTCTGCCGACTGTCTGGCTGCTGTCGTGAATCAGCTCGTTAATTATATCCCGGTCTTTTTGGTCAATTTTAATGTTACCACCAAATAATAGTATAATATTCCAATAATGCTTATAAAACCGATTGAAATGGAATATTGTGCAATATATTATGGAATATATTATTATAAAAGTTGTGCTGAATGGTATATAATTTCACTATTTTGGTGGTAATGTGGCTGGGGCACTTTCATTAAAGGATTACACAATTGACTGCTTTTCAGAGCGCCCAAACGGGGGAAAAGTCCTAATAGTTGCTATTGGGGGCGCGGGAATAGCAAAGGACTCGCCAAACCTTAACACAAACCTAAAAAAATCACTTGACTTTGTGCCCTATCTTAGCACCGCCGCAGGAAAAATTGATTATGTTATGGTTGCGCAAAAAGACAGCGCGGATTTATTGCCTGAAGATGTTGCGTTAATCTCAAGAGTAATTTATGACAAGCAAAGCGATTACGACGGATTTGTGGTTATCTCCGGTTCGGATGCAATTCCTTTTGTCGCAAGCGCAACCGCATTTGCGTTAAGAGGAATAAATTTGCCCGTAATATTTATTGGCGCACGCCAAGGCGCAAAAGAAATTGATTCTGATTTTCGTCTCAATCTTCCCAACGCAATAAAATCAGCAATGATGGGTCATAATGACGCCAACGCTCCAAGTATTGGGGAAACAGCAATTCTTTTTGATGACACGCTTATCCGAGCGGCGGTTTCAATTAGCAGAGGAACAAAAGTAAATAATCCGATTGAAAGTCCAAGACTCCCGCGTCTTGCGGAAGTTGGGTGGACTGTGAAGATAGAACAAATCACCCGCCCAAGAAAACCTTCGCAGCTAAATTATTCCATGAACCTCAACAAAGACATTGCGTATTTTGATTTGGTTTCGCAGACAAACCTTGAGAGCTTTAGACTTCTTGCGGAGGACCCGACAATTAATGGAATAATAATCGGGGCGTTTGGTGCTGGAAATATTCCATCGGTTCTTATTCCTTCAATTTATGATGCGGTGTTCAACAAAGGAAAAGTTGTTGCGGCAATTACTAATTGTAAAAAAGGAAGTTCTGATATGGGGCTATATGACTGCGGGGCGCTCGCGGTAAAAGCTGGGACAGTTTCTCTTGGTCCAATGGTTCGTCCAGCGGCGATAGAAAAAATGAGATGGGCGCTGAATAACGCAAAGGGAGAGAGCCGAATAAAGTTTCAGCGCGATGTTGCGCGTCTTCTCTTAACAGAAATCGCGGGGGAAATTCCAACACCTTATTCTATTTACGCGACAAATAAACTTAGAGAGACTTTTCTTGTAAATAGCGCTCCGCTTGAAAAATTCTTCACTAAATCCGAAGGAAGAAATTACAATGAGGGCATAAAGCAGTACTGCAAGTCCCATTCAAATCCAAGAATTCTTGTGATTTGCACCGGCGGAACTTTTTTCCAGGAGCCAAATCCTGAAGGCTCGCTTGTTCCGACAAAGCGCTCGCTTGAGGAGCTCTTTGACAAAAAACTCGCAGGGATTGGGAAGCTTGCGGGAATTGATTATTGCGAGCTCTTCAATGTGGACAGCACGGAGATTGATCACACAGACAGGGCGCACCTTGCGGGATTTATCTCGCAGAATATGGATAATTATGACGGGTTTATTGTTCTTCACGGAACAGACACAATGGCTTTTAGCGCAAGCGCGCTTTCATTTATGCTTCAGGGACTAGAGAAAGATGTTGTTCTTACTGGCGCCCAAAAACCAGGATTTGATTTCTCTGATTTTGACAGAAATTTTGTGAATGCTGTGAAAGTAATTGTTACTCGGCTCAAGCAGGACAAAACTTTGCGCCACCGCGCCGGGGTAAAAGTCGCATTTGGAGACAAATTAATTACCGGAACCACTGTTGTGAAAGAGGATGAACATGGGCTTAACGCGTTTGCTCCTGTGCCAAAGCACCCTCTGCTAGGGACACTATGCAACCCGATTGAGATTTATGATGTGATTAATACTCGTACGCGCCCGTTGACATTGTTCACAAAATTTGACACACAGGTGGCATATTATGAGTGCATTTGCGCGGGGGATTTAAAGCAGTTTGAGAGAATAATTGAGAACCCGAATATTTCCGCAGTTCTCATTGGCGGATTTGATGAGGGAAATATTCCTCTTCAATTAAAATATTACATCGCGACAGCGGTGAACTCTTACTGGAAACCTGTTGCAATAATATCTAATACAGATTATGGTATCGCGCACGCGGCGAGCGAGGGGAGATTTGGAGAATTCACAAAAGCCGGCGCTATAATGCTTGGCGATATGACTAAGGGCGCGGCATTTCAAAAACTACAATTCGCAGTGGGTCTTGCAAATGCGCAGGCAGATTTGAGCGGACGCAGAAGACTTGAGTTTATAAGAAAAGTTTTGCACACAAATCTCGCTGATGAAATTACTGAAATTGAATGCCTGAAAGCCAATGAAATATATTTGGGGCTTTTTACCGAGGATAATGTTCATGAGCCATTTAGCGAGGAAGAAGTGTTTGACAGGATTTTATTGTCCGCGGAAAATCAAAAACCTGCCGGGCAAGTGCAGCCAAATGAGGATAGTGTTCAGCTTAAGGAAGCCAATCACTCAAAAACATAAGTATCTGTGCGCGTGAATGGAGTGATTTCTCCGCGCAAGTTCTTCTGCATTAGTTTCTTCGCTTCCGCTGCTGGATAATTTCCAAGCAGCCATGCGAGTTTAACAAACGCGGTTTCTGTTAGCATATCTTCTCCGGGGATTACTCCAAGATTCACAAGGTCAATCGCTTTGTCATAAACATGCATGTGCACTCTGCCGTTTATGCACTGCGAGGTCATAACAGCAACGCCTTTCTCAGTAAATTCTTTTATTGCCGGAAAGATTTCTTTGTGCCCCTCTTTCTCTGTTATCTCATCAGGCAAATGTCCTGGGGTTTGTCCTAAGCCGGTTCCTTCAATCACAAGTCCCTTGAATTTTTCTTTAGTGTAAAATTTGAATTGTTCGGGGAACATGTTGATTGTGATTTTTAGCACTGCAACTCGCGGCTCAAAATTAGGCTTAATCACAATTTTCTCTTTTTTATTCTTCTTCTGATAATTTTTCTTAATAAAATCAATTTTGTTGTTTCGATAATCAACAAGTGCAATCGGAGTATCGTTTATTGCTTTGAAGGCATCTCTTCGTGAAGTGTGCATTTTTCTTGTCTTGCACGGCGGAAGTATCGCGCATACATCATCGTTGCTTGAGTTGTGCATGCATATTGCGACTCCCGCAAAATCAGTTTTTGTTATGAAGTTCGCTGCGCAAAGTAAGTTCATTGCGGCGTCCGAGCTTCCTCTGTCCGAGCTTCTTTGCGCTCCAACAATAATAATTGGTATTGGGCAGTTCTCTATCGCAAATGTAATTGCCGCTGCAGCAACCGCTAAATTATCAGTTCCCATTCCAAGTATTATTCCGTCCACGCCCTTTTGCACTTCTTTTTCGATTTCTTTTGCGATAAAAGTAAAGTGACTGAATCTAAAATCGTCGCTCCACATTTTTCTCAGCAGCCTTGGCTCAAAGTTAGCGATTTTCTCAAGCTCGGGAAACATTGTATGTAAATCCTCGGGGGTGAATGAAGCAAACACTCCTCCTGTTCGGTAATCAATTCTTGATGCAATCGTTCCGCCCGTGTGAAGCACCGCAATTGTCGGGAGCGCGGGATTCTTTCTCATTTCAATTGTTTTTGCTTTTCCAACGCTCTTTGATTCGCCAAGAGATTTAATTCCCTTTATCTTCTCAAGTTCAAATCCGGCATTATATCCGCTCGCGAGTTTCACCATTAGTAAATCTTCATTTGAAGGAATTATTGTCCCCTTTACTTTGTTCCCGTTAAAATCAAATTCAACGAGCGCCCCTTCACGAAGCGAGTTCTTTTTGTAGAATGCTTTTAGTTCCATTATTCCCACGCACTTTAATGACTAATATTACCCAGCTTTTGTTTAAAAATCCTTTAGAATCCCATAAACCAAAATGGTTTATATATTACTTAGGCGTTGCCCTTTGAATGGCGCTAAATTTTCTGGCTAGAAGGACTGAGCGGGTCCTGCGCCGAGTTAAAACAATTAAGAAAAAAATAATTAGGTCGTTTAGCAGGCCCCTTCTTCTGTTGTTTTCACGCAGTACGCTTTGTCCGCCGAGAGAATATTAAATTGTTTTCCCGCTTTCGCATTCCAAGCGGCAGCGCATTCGTATGCGTATGTGCATCCGGTGCAATTGTGTATTTCCCAGAAAGTGTCCGGCTCTCCGCCGGCAACCGTTTCAACCCCGTCAGTCGTTTTGCAAAACTGCATTTTGTCAAGAGTGAATATTATACTATTTGTATCAGAGCCTCCGTTCTGTGCCTCAAAAACAAATTCCGCTCTGTACTCGCCGGAGTTTGCCGGATTAATACTCCAAAAGAACTCATGTTTTTCCTGGGGCATCAAAATATCAAGTGATTTTGGCTCAATAATATAATCAGTAAGCATCCATCCGTTTCCATCACGTTTGTAAAGCCTCACTGAGTTAGTCGCGCTTGCAATCGGAACTGACCCTGTGTCAGTTACGGTAACTTTTATCTCTCCAACTCCCAAGCTTGCGTCAATAATACTTATTTTGTCTATTTTCGTCTGCGCTGGAAGTCCTGCTAAATAAATTTTGCATACTGGCAGTCCTTCGAGTCTATTGCATCTGACGCTTGTAGTGATTTTCTTTCCCTGTTTTATTATAGCATAAGTTGAATCCCACTCAATTGCTTTTGAGCAGTTCTCATCCTTTCGCATATCGCTGCTTTTTGTGCAGCAGTCCCGCTCGTTCACGCACTCAAACGCTACGAGAGTGTTTCTCTCTTCAAGGTCCTTGCTGTTAAATAGTTCTCCGTTTTTATAGAGCACTGCTCCAAGAGAAACAGTTTTTCCGGTCATTGTTTGTATCTGCGCTTCTCCAAGATATTGTTTTAGCAGCTGGGTGTTATTTTGAATCGGGTTAAGCTGCGAGAACACTGTGAATAGAAGCACTATGAGCGCAACTGCAACTATTGCATAAACCGCTATATCAAATGGTTTCATCAAATCTCACTTCGTGTCAGAATTCATTCTAAAATATTATTTCAGCAGTCTTACCTCTGTGATAAGCACCCACTCGACTACTTTCTTTATGAGCCATACAATAAAAAACACCACTATCCACATTCTCCAGTCGTCAAGGTAAAAGAATAAGTCCTTCCACTGTCCCGCCCAGAGGTCAATTGTAAAAAACAAGTATGCCACCGCAAGGATGGAAATGATTATTACAAGCCAGCTGAACAATTTAATGCGCATTTGTATCAATTAGAGAAAGCTTTTTGTTTTACTTAAATCTTTCTAATTGCTCAAGTGGCATAAAACACGGTGAAGTTTCTTTCTCTCATTCCTGCTGTGTTGCTTCAAGCGCTACCCTCTTTTGCGCGGAGAACATTTTTTTTATCTCATCAACAGTGGTAGCTTCTTCGGGTTTTTTATCCATCCTGTACTTTATCATTCTTGGGAAGCGAAGAGCATACCCTTTTCCTTTTTCTTTTCCGCATGAGTGCATTGGACTTAGCGTGATTTCATCCGCGCGCACTTCAATAACATATTTTGGTACCACCCATGCGTCAGGCACTAGTTCCGAAATCACTCGCGCTGGTTTTGTTTTTGCGGTAGTTTTTGAGAGCATTTCCTCAAGCGAGGTTAGTATTTCTTCTGTCATTCCTGTTCCTATTTTTGCCACGCTCTCAAACACATCTTTCTTGTCATTGTAAGCGGCTGCAAGGAGTGCCCCAAGTCCGAATTTTGTTCTCTTTCCTTTTCCCTTGTCGTATCCAATAATAACAACATCCACAGTGTCCTGAAGAGTTCCTTTGTATGAGCGTTTTAGTTTTATCCACGCGTA
>CABMEU010000027.1 GCA_902385225.1 uncultured archaeon
CTGACGGATTAAAAATCTCAGGAACAGGTTCTGTAAAATATAAATGCATTGGGACAAATGAAGACGAACAGCTTGCTACTTACGCAAACGGCCAATTTACTGCAAGCGTAAAAGAATCATGCGCTTCTGTGGAAATAATTTCATTGCAGAATTATGATTTAGTTTCAACAACAGCGTCATTCTCCGGAAACAGCGCGGTAACAGTGAAACTTGCTGAAGTCCAGACAGGAAAAGCGCTTGTATTACTTCAGGCGGACACTAATTTGCCTGTTGGAATAAGAGTGCAGCTTGTTCCGGCTGACGGAACACTCGCTGTGGAAAAAATTACAACAGGAACAAATGTTGTGAACTTTGATAATCTCACAGTAAAG
Organism: uncultured archaeon; assembly: GCA_902385225.1. Taxonomy (GTDB): domain Archaea; phylum Iainarchaeota; class Iainarchaeia; order Iainarchaeales; family JAAZKV01; genus JAAZKV01. Next base: position 372 of record CABMEU010000027.1, read on the forward strand.
AAATATTATTTGCTTGTAAATGACCCGACAGGAAATTATTCTACTTATGATGGAAGCAAACTCGGAATCACAGAGGTAAAAGACATACTAAATAACCAGTCAACAACATTCGTTGCGACAATGACAAAAGCCGCAAGCGCAATAGTTACAGTTACAATAAAAGATAATTCCACAAAGCTTCCTGTTTCGGGAGCGCAAGTAAGCCTCACATCAGTTACAAACAGCAATGATGTTCAAACAAAAATGATCGGCGCTACGGGGCAAATTGTTTTCAAAGTTCCGCAGAACTCAAATTATATCGTATCCGCAGAACACCCTGATTATTTCACGGGAGAAACAAGCGCGGCGGCTTCCGGAGACACAGTTGAGGTGTTCATAGAAAAAGTTGATCCTGCAAAAAGCAATTCACTATTAGTAAAAGTAACTGACGGCTCAAAAATTCCTGTTGAAAACGCGAGAGTAATACTCAAAAAAATTGACGCATCGGCTGAGCCCGTTGTCGCTGAGAAAACAAGCGATGTCGGGGGAAGAGCGGAATTCTTTAACCTTGAACTTGGAAAAGCGTATATTGCGAATGTTTCAAAGGAAGGATTTGGGGGCGTTAATTCTACAACAATTCAAATTGAGCCAAGAAAGCAGAGCATACTTGAAGTAATATTTGATATTGGAACCGGAACAATAAGAGTGAAAGTTCTTGATCCGGCGAAAAACGCTTTGAGCGGAGTAAGCGTAAAAGCGATGAATTATTTTACAGGACAGCAGGAAGCAAGCTCAATATTGACAAACACTGACGGAATCGCGGAATTTAATATACGCGCAGACAGAAAAGTTTACTTCGTTGTAGAGAGCACAGCATACTCAAAATACTTCACTTCAGCGATTTACCCTCAGGCAAACGGGACAACTGAAAAAGAAATTGTGCTCGTAAATAAGGGCGCGCCGCTACAAGCTTATCCGATTGAAATAATGAGCGGGAATGAAGTGCTAGCGGGAGACAGCAACTCTTCCTCAGCTATTACGCAGGGGACTTATACAATTAAATCAAAATTACAGGTTCCAAAGGGAACATTCTCGGAAGCGGGACTACATATCAGAACTGGGCAGGCGGTTAATGGAAAAATTAATCTAATGGAAGAAGACGGGCTTTACATAAGCAATGTTTACTCATTTGGAAAAGTAACGAAAGGAACAACTTATACTCCTCCAAGCGGATACGAAACCGACCAGAAGAACCTAACTACGGGAGATGCGAAGTGGATAAATTCTGTTTGGAAAAATCCTGCGGAAGGAACTTATGAAATAGAAGCCGAGATTACTGTAACTGAAACCGACCCAAACAAACCGCTTGATATTTACTATAGAGGATGGGCTAAAGGAGCATCAGTTGTAAGAGACCCTGCGGCAACTCCTACACAAAACGAGCTTTATACTGCTGCAAAGAAGAGACCGCTTGCGCTCGGCTCAGGAAGCATGTGCTCTGCTCTTGGCTTTTGCAAATCAATGACAATCGAACCATTAACAGGCTCTGATATTGGAAGAAAAAAATATGTGAGCGGAACAATACAGGCGAAAAAAGATATTCAATATCAATTAACAGTTGACTTGACAAACTACAGCGGAAAAACAATCACTGGGTCTGAATTAAACGTTGAAGGAAAGGCGCTTGAGATAAACTCACTAAACATTAACGGCGCTGATCAGGTTCTTGGTTCGCGAGTTGCGCTTTCCCCAATCGGAGTAGATGCCCCAATGCAAGTGAAAATAATATTTACTCCAAAAGCAAGCGGCGCTAGCGCGGTAAGACTATCAATAATCGCGGGCTCTGAATACAAACTTGACGAGGCAATCACGGTTAATGTTGCGCAGAACAAAACATTCTACCTTGATTTTGTTCCAAAAGTAATGGTCCCATACATAGCAAACACAATGTTCTTTGACGCTTATACTGACGCTAACGCCTCGCTTGAAGGAGCGCTAATAACAATTAAGGCTGACGGAAAAATAGTTGGAAAAACACAAACCACAAGCGACGGGCTTGCCACATTTGAACTCTCAGGACAGGAAATCGGAACCGCGATTAGAATCACCGCGCAAAAAGAAGGATATGATGATGTTGTAATAGATACCGCTGTTGACAAAGCGCTTCTTAGAATTACTCCTCCGTCAATCGCTGAGACAATAAAAATCGGGGATGTGAAAGCGATTACTGAAGGACTAAGTATACTAAACAGCACCGCAAAAGACATCAAAGTACTTGGGGCTGTGATAAACGGAGACATGAAGGACTATGTTGATGTGAAAGTAATCGGAATGGAGAACGCCACAATAATTGATTCAGGAAAAGACAGAAATTACCAAGTGAGCATTAAACTAAAGAGCGTTGCGTACAACTTAACCTCTCCAAAAGACCTGACCGGAGTAATACTAATTAACACAGAAGTTGCTGACGCGGGATCGGACTTCTCAAGCGAACTGCCTGTAAGCATCAGACTCTCTCTGCCAGGATACCTTGACGGCGGAAAATGCATTACTGTTGAACCAGCCACAGTTGATTTCCTCACAGCAAGCAGCGAGCAGTCGCAGACAATCACTCTTACAAATAACTGCACAGCGGAAGACACCCCAGTGGCGCTTCATAACCTCGAAGCAAAACTAAGCGTGGCTGCGAAATTCGGGACAGTTAATATTTCCGGAGTTGGATTCAAGAGCGTTTCACTAAGCGACAAGTATGCGAAAGTTGCTGATGTCCTTGCGGCAAGCGCAGAGCAGGAAATAACACTGACATTTGTTCCTAATCCGTCAATCGCATCAGGAACACAAAACTTCACAGTAACTCTAAGCGGAAAAAACTTCCTTGATGAGAATGTTGAGGAAAAAGTTGACGCGCAGATAAAAGCAACTACCACAATGAGCAATCTCTCAAAATGCATTGAAATATCAAAACCTGACGGGGGAATAATACTTGATATACTGCCTTGGAATACCGGGGCGGGGATGATACAAAACAGTAACTACTCTTCATATGGGGGCGGGTACGGGGCATATGGATATGGCGGCTCGCTAACAAGCGCGAACTATGGCGGATTCACACAGAGAACGGCTCCTTACAATATGTCTTACATAAACGGGCTCAACATGGGAACATATGGTTCTAGCGGATACGGTGCTGGTTATGGCAATACTCTTGGCGGAGGAATAGACCAAAGCAGTTTTACAATTAAGAATAACTGCGCCGGAGACGTCGAAATACAAATGGATGTTGACTCAAGAATAAGCGTAGGCGAAACAACATTCACAATCTCAAAAGACTCTGAGCAGACAGTTCCCGTAACCGCGGGGTATGTACTTGGAACTTACAAGATAAAAGTAAACGGAAAAATAGTTGATGTTGATACAGGCAAAAAGAAAGTATCTGAGGTAAGCGTAAAAATCAGAAGACTTGGGGACGTTGACACTGACTGCATATCAACAAACATGACCGAACTTAACCTTAACTCATTCGTGCAGAGACCGCAGACATACGCTGTGTACAATTATTGTTACGATTCTGGAGTACAGCTCGCAAGGGGAAATAATGTTGCGACAATTGAATGCTCGGCGCCTGACCTTTACAGCGGAACAAGCGCATATGGAAACGGTTACACAAGCGCATACGGCGGAATGTACGGGACAAGCGGAATGTATGGCACAAGCGGGTATGGCTCAAGCGCTTACGGAAACTCATACGGAAATTATTACAATACTTACGGCGGAAACGGCATAACCTCAAACGGATGCGCGGTACAGAGCTGCTCGCTTGTTGCGGGAACACGCTCAAGAAACAGAACAGTTGAATACGAAAACACTCGCTCAGTTGAAAAAGTTGAGTTTGATATAATGCCAAGCGCGCAATACAATCCGCAGGCAAAACTCTTTGATAATAGGAGAGGCTCATACGGATTATTCCAAAATATCGGCTCGCTAAGAAACTGGATGACACAAACCGATGCAAGAATGAATGTATATGGTAACTTGAATGTTTCATACACAAACCAATACGGCTCAAATGAGTGCATGACATTCCCTCTAACAATAAGCAACATCTGGGGACTAACAGAAAGCATTGATTCGGCAATCAACTGGGGAGACCCAAACGCAAAGCCGATTGACTGCCAGAACAAATACGCGCTTAATATTTATGATTACTGGAAGAAAAGAGATCCTACAAACGGCGGAGCAATACCTGAAGATAGATATGTAAGCGATACTTACCTTTACACTGCGGAGCCTGCTGCTCTAAGAATCGGACCTGCGCCAAATGTAGTAAGCCCATATTACCCAACATATGACAATTATTATTTCACAAATAAGGCTAATGAGACAATAAAAACTGACACTGGGACCGCGAAGGCAAATTGCGGACTGCTTGACAGCATAAATGTGATTACAAAAATAGATCCCGCACGAACTGGGGGCGCTGTGATAAAAGTTGAAGCGATAAGCTCGGGCTCGCTCATAAATAATACACAAGGCGCTAACTTAATGGTTGAAATAAACAGAGCAAGCATGACAACTGACTGTGTGCTAATACAAAATCTTCCTGTTGAAGGAAAAGTATCCCGAACAATTAATTTTGAGTCGGCTTCGCTTTCCTGGCCGCTAAGCGTGCTAATAACAAAACCAGGGTTTGTTTGGGCGGATTCCAATACTAAATCAGAAACTGAAGTAAAAGCAAGATGTAAACTTGTTTCACTAACTGATTTGTTGAAGCCTGATACAAATACATCAACTCCAATACAGGCGGATGACTGCAAGAACAACTCCGATAAATATGGATTTAATTTGATAAAAACAACTACAAAAGAGTTGAAGGACCAGACTCAGAACATTGACACGTATTGTTTCAATTACTTCTGCAGCTCACAGCAGTTGCAGGTATTCCTGTTGAACAAAGTGAATAAGATAAATGTGCTTGCTAAAACCACAACTAATGTTCCCGGAACACAGCTGGCAAAACTTTACACTGTTGCGGGCACAAGCTCAATTAAGATGTGCAGCAAAGCAGATTTGAATTTCTTCAAAAGCGAATCAAGCGGATTAGTGCTTGAGAAGGATGCGTATAAGATACCCGATAACGCGTTTGAGAATGCGGATGTTAAGAACAATATAAAGAATATGTCCGAGAGCTCAATCACATTAATGAACACGGTTCTCGGAAAGATTCCGCAGGAAGATTTCAATAAACTGCTCCTTGAAGTGGATTACAATAAGAATTATGACTCGGTATTCACCGGAGAACTTGGAATGACAAAGGGCACAAACAACATGTATTACATGTCGCTTGACAGGTATAATGAACTACTCAAGAAAGTTGCGGACAATATCTCAACAGGAAGCGGGGACTGCAACAAGAATGGTTCAAGCTGCACAATAAGCAACTGGTGCGGTACTGCTTCAATGACAATACAGCCGTCTGTGGTTGAATGGATGTCGAGCCACGCAAGACTAAGAAAAGGTGTGTATGATAGAGAGGACATTTCACTGCAAGACCAGGAAATGGTTTACGGGCAGAACGCAAAGCTTGAAGAAATACACAAGCTGGCAGCATTCAGCCTTGCGAGAGGAAAATATAATTTTGATTTGAACAAGAATGTTTATACCACACAAGCGGCAAAGTTTGAGGCGCTTAAGGCAGGATTCATGGAGACTGTAGTTAAAGGAACAAAAGAATATCCTTTGAAGTTCAATGTTAACACTACTGAAATTGGAAGGTATGATGTTGAGCTTGACTTTGTGCTGGGAAACGAAACTGCAAATGTTGATGTGAATCTAAGCAATAAGTCAATGGAAAGCGTTCCGGCAAAGGCTGCTGACAATGTACTGCTAAGGAGCGACTTTGCTCCGATTGACGCTCCTGCTGAAATATTAATGAAAAGCTCGGCTCGCGGGGCAGTTGTTGAGAAATCTGCGGACACAATATTCTTCTATAAGAGAGTTCCATTGCTTTTGAACGCTACAATAAAGCCTTACGAGACAAAACTTGCATATAGATTAAGCTCGGATTCAATTGCATCCGCAAGTGTTCCTCTGATTAAGTGGTACTCTGCTAATAATTCGCTATATGCTGATGACGGTATTGTGCAGGAAGGCTACGGGGTGGCAATTGCACTTCAGTCTTCAGAGCTGAAATTAAAGGGTGTTTATTATTACCCTCAGGATGGGGCAATAGCATTCCTTCAAAATAATAAGGGTGCAACAATCTCGGCTAAACCAATGGCTCCTGTGGCTGCTGCAAAAATCTCAGTTGCAACTAAAACAATCGGGCCAAGTTTGGTTGGACCAATACAGATAATGGATTACCAGCCGGCAAGCATGGTGCTTGATGATGTTCTAAGTGAAGTCGGCAAGAACGCATGCCCAAACGACAAGGGCGACCTTGTGTGGAACGAAGCGAGATTCATTAAGGGCAATTAAGAGTCTGTGCGGGCGGCGCGGAAATAAAATAAATTATTTTATTTTTTATTTTTTAATTTCTAAAAATTTAATAAAATAAACTCTCAATATGTTGGACACTTTTAAAATTAAGTGGCTGAGCAAAAAATATTTTTGGTGATGAATTGGAAGTAAAACCGCTAATGATGCTTCTAATCGCGATGAGCTGCCTCCTTGGGGGATTCGTTTATTCGTATTTCACTCCCTCTCCGAACTTTTTCGCTGAAATTCCATTCACTGGAGTAACAATTGCCGCATTTTTGGCAGGAACAATTTTTTTTGGTTACCTTGCTTTTATTCCAATGCTCTTATTCGGCTTTCAGCTAGGCGCGGATAAAAACGCGGCAATATTTTTGTATTTTATTCCTTCGCTAATAGCGACATACGCGGGAACAAAACTTGGGTTTGCATTGCAGGCCGATTTTTTCAAAAAAAGAAACGCGATGAAGGACATGAAAATAATTATCCTTTTATTAATTGGCGCTGTTGCGCTTGCGCTTGTAGTTGAAATGTCCCTGCCGATGATAATTAATTTCTGGCCAAAAGAGTATTTCGGACTTTCTGTAGTTGAAGGAAAGAATAATGCCATCGGATTGATAGGCGAAATATCAAAACTTGCGAAAAGATAAGCGGGTGTGGTTAAAAACGCGTTAGTTTTGGTTTTAAGCGCAACATTTTAGGAGAAAATGGGCAAAAGTTTTTGTTTATGGAAAGAAAAAAGCTCGGGGGAAAGGTATTTATATAGTGAGAACATAATTTTTATACGAATCAAGAAAAGTTAAAAAGTTAATTTGTGGTTTTGATGGGCTTGGGCGA
>CABMEU010000028.1 GCA_902385225.1 uncultured archaeon
CTAAATCTTATTGGGGAATCTGTTTCAAATAGCAAATTATTAAGTGGAAAAGCTAAAATGTTTTTTTGTATGTTCTCATTCTCAAGCACATTTAAGCCGACTGAAACAAAGTATCCCTTCTCCGCGGCTTTTTTCATCAGCTTCTCTGAATCAACAAATGAATGCAAAAGTGCTTTCTTTGCATTACTCTCTTCAAGCATTTTGAGAACCTGGCTTTGCGCATAGCGGGAGTGAATAATAAGCGGTTTTTTGCTTTCTTTTGAGAGTTCAATGAAGCGCGAGAAAATGTCTTCCTGCTTCTTTTGGTCCTCTTTCTTCACCGCGTACTTATAGTCAAGTCCGACTTCCCCAACTGCAGTCGCTTTTGAAATCTCGGCGTTGAAAAAGTAGAACGCTTTGTCTAGCTCAAGCGGGGTTAAGTCCATCGCGTCAAGAGGGTAGAGTCCGATTGCGGGAAGTATTTCCGGGTTATTTTTGGCGAGTTCAAGGTTTTTCTCATTTGAGGCAAAGCTAGTGGAGCAGGAGATAATTTTCATAATTCCCGCGGTTTTTGCTCCGCTAAGAGCCAACTTACGTTCTTCCTCCCGCATTAGGTCCAGATGGGAATGCGCGTCAAATAGCATACTGAGTTGTTGTCAAGAAAGGAATAAAAGGATTTTTAGCGCAAGCACGGGGTTTATGGTGAATTGTCGAAGCCTGCATAAGGTATTTATTGTTGCCGTCCTTTTATTTGGTTGGTATTTGCATGTCTCTTCCCAAATCCCGCAGCTCGGGTTCAATTTCAGGAAAATTGTTTTTTGTGATAGTAATTATAATCGCGGCGCTGATTGTTTTCTTCGCAAAGGGCGGGGAAGTAATTCCTGAAGGCGGATTTAATATTTCTCCAAATGATTTTAATTTTCTCTCAGCTGATGCGAATTCTTTAGGCGCGCAGGTGGCTGACGCCAATGTTAATTCTGTTGAGGTATTTTTCTGCCCGCAGGATGCCTGTGCTGATAAAATGATTCAGCATATTGACTTGGCGAAGGACTCGATTTATGTTGCGATTTATTCTTTTACTCATGACGGGATTGCGCAGGCGCTTGTGCGCGCGAAAGAAAGAGGGGTTGATGTGAGGGTTGTGTTTGATTATGACCAGAGCAAAATCAGCGCGAGCGATGATGAATTGCTTCAGGCTGCGGGAATATTAATTGCTTTTAGGAATGGTCCCGGTTATATGCACAATAAGTTCATGGTGATTGACAATAGTATTGTTGCAACGGGCTCGTTTAATTATTCGCAGAATGCGGACACAAAGAATGACGAGAATTTGGTTTTTATTGAGAGCGCGGTAGTCGCGCAGAAATTTAAGACTGACTTTGACCATTTGTGGGAAGTGTCTAACGCCGCATAGTAGTGTTGCGTTATTGCAAAAATCAGAAAAATTATATTTAGGGGTTTTTTTAAGTGGCAAGTGTTCGTTCTAATATTCCTCCGGTTTCAACGGAAGTTTATCCTCCTGCCGAGGATTCCTGGCTCCTTGAGGAAGCGATTCTTCGCGAGAATTTGAGGGGGCTGAAGTGCCTTGATATGGGTACTGGCTCGGGTGTGCAGTCGGTTGCGATGTTTCGCTCTGGCGCCATTAGTGTGCTTGCCGTGGATATTAATCCTGTGGCGCTGGCGGCGGCGGAGAAAAAGGTGGCTGAGTATGATAAAAAAAAGAAGACTCAAAAACCTGGACACTCTTTTGCCGTGCTCGAAAGCAATTTATTTTCAAAAGTAAAAGGCAAATTTGATTTAATCGCATTTAACCCGCCTTATGTTCCAACTGACGGGGTGAAGTGGGTGGATCTTGACGGGGGGCTTGAGGGGCGCTCTGTAATAAATAAGTTTATTCCTGCTGTTGGGAAGTATTTGAATCCGAACGGCGCTGTCCTGCTTCTAATCTCTTCCCTTAATAATCCGCAGGCAATAGCATCCGCATTCTTTGAGAATGGTTTCTCAATAAAGGAAGTAAGCAAAAAGAAATTGTTCTTTGAGGAACTGATTGTGATTAAGGCGAAGAAGTTGTTTTGAGAAACTAAGTATTCTCTTCGGGTCAAATCTAATTCTTATAAACATTTTCTTTCTCTAGTCCTGTATGGTTTCAAATATCTCAGTTGAATATTCGCATGCGCTGCAGAAGTTTGAGGCGGCTAAGACTCCTGAAGAGAAACTTGCTGCTCTGCTTGAAATGAAATCCTATGCTCCAAGCCATAAGGGTGCGGAAAAGATGAGGGCTGATTTGACTAGAAAGATTTCCGAGCTTAAGAGCGAAATTGAGCGCTCAAAAACCCAAGGGGCGAAGCGCGGAGGGTCAGCTCCATCAATGTATGTGAAAAAGGAAGGCACGGGGCAGATAGTTCTGATTGGAACGCCTAACTCCGGAAAGAGCTGGTTGCTGAATAAACTAGTTGGAAAAGAAATCGCCGAAGTTACTCCTTATCCATTCGCGACAAAAGAGCCCGCCCCGGGAATGATGGATTATCAAGGGGCGCATATTCAGCTCGTTGAACTTCCGGCTTTGATTGAGGGGTCAAGCGAGGGAAAAGCGCAGGGGAAAGAAATTATCGGTGTAATTAGAAACGCTGATGCGGTAGTGCTTGTTGTTACCTCAAAAGAGCAGGGGCTTACTTTGATTAATGAGCTCTCAAAGAGTCTAATTTATCTTAACCGCACCCGCCCGCCAATATCTGTGAAGGTATCTGAATTTCCTGGAGTTCAAATCTCGGGATAAGAATTCTTGTCTTTTCCGCAGGAGCAGCTTGAGGGGTATTTGAAAAATTCCGGCTACTCAAACGCTCAGGTAATTATTTCTGTGAAAATCGCTTCGCTTGATGCTGTGGCTGAGGCGATGAATGAGAAGATTTGCTATAAGAAAGCGGTGTTTGTGAATCCTTATGATGTTACTGACCACTCGCTTGTTGATTTGAAGGATAAATTATTTTTGCTTCTTGACACAATCTTGGTTTTCACAAAAAAGCCCGGGCGCGAGGCGGACTTAAATGACCC
>CABMEU010000029.1 GCA_902385225.1 uncultured archaeon
AAAGTTAATGTGTTTTGTTTTCTGGTTCTTTTCTTTATCGAACCAGTGAATTTTTAGGGTTGGGGAAAGCATGTTTGGGGTGAGCTTTGGTAAGAAAACTGCAGCAGTTGCTGCGGCTAGTGTTGCTGCAAAAGTAGTTTCTCCCGCAAAACCGCAAGAAACCGCTCACGCGCAAGCAAAAAAGAAGCCCTTCTATTTGGATAAAGATTATCTTTTGGTTGGAATCCTATTTCTGCTCGTTTTATTTGGAACAAAAGGGTTCGCGATGATTGAAGCGCCCGCAAATGTGATAATCGCTGACAATAATTCTTTCACAGTTGATATTACAAACGAAACAAATCTCCAAGCTCCATTAAGTCTGAACTTTTACTCTCCGCTTAGTGTATCAGTCTCCGCTCCAAGCACAATTAATCCTAATCAAAAAGTAACCGCGAAAATTACTCTTACTAATAGTAATAATAAATATAAAGCGGGAACCCAGTTTGAGGGGACAATTGAGGCAAAACTGGGCTCAAAAGTTGAGCAGAAGCCGATTACACTTACAGTGGCGCAGGGGAATAACGTTCTCGCGGCGTTTTTTAGCTTCGGCGCATTCACTGGCGAAATAGAAAAATTCACTTTGTTTGAATGGGTTGCATTCTGGGTATTGGTAATTATAGCGGCAGTATTATTGCTCGGATTCATTGCAAGAGCAGGAAAAAGGGGGAGTGAGTTTGATGAGCAGAGTTAATCACTTTTATTTGATTTTAGGGATTGCGTTAGTTCTTCTCTCGCTAACAGTTTTCGCTAACGCGCAAACCGTTTCGCTCAACAAGGTTTGGAGCAGCGACTTAAACAAAATCGTTGATATTAGAACTTACACAAATGATGCAAATTACACCGCGCAAAATATTGTAATCCTTTCACAGTCAAACACGGGGCTTGTTAACTGCTCAATTGACAGCAATTATTATCTTTCATGCGTGAGAGGAACATTTGCGGTTTCCTCAAGCACAGTTGCAATACGCGCCGCTGATGTTAATGCAATTACACGTGATGTTAATTTTTTAATAACTTTTTCAAACGTTTCGCCGATTTGGAATTCAATTCCTTCCCAGTGTATTAATGATTCAAACACAAATTTAATTGACTTGAGAAATTATGCTTTTGATGTAGAGGACTCAAACACTAATTTGCGCTTTGCATTAAGAAATCAGGATACTGTTGATGGAATTAATTGTTCTGTTGATAGTAATCGCTATGTTTCATGCGCGCTAACAACAAATAGAACTGTATCAGACACTTTGACTCTAAGAGTAACTGACACGACCGGGGCAACCTCTGACACTAACGCGGTAATTAACACTAATTGCTACAATGCTGACGGCAATCCTACAAATGACAACAATGGGTTTGGGATTGTGACAATTGAATCTGACACAAAAGATATCTGCCTTGAGCAGTGTGTTTCAACAGCAATAAGAGCCAAAGTAACTAACAGCACTAATATTAGAAAGTGCTTCAACTTTGACGCGGAATCATCTTACTACAACATGCTTAATGTTTCAGTTTCGCCAAGTGAATTCTGTCTTAACGCAGGCGAATCAACTTATGTTTCGCTAAGCGCAAACAGCTGCGGGGCGGAGGCGAGACCCTACACAGTAACTCTTTTCGACCAGGACTCTGCGATAAAAATGCTTTTCAATTACAGAGTGGGTTCATGCACCTCAAGTGATTCATTTAGAATAAATGAGACTGATGCAAAAGTCTGCCAGGGAGAAACTGCGCAAGTTTCTGTTCAAGTAAGAAATAATTCTTCTGAAACCAAAAGAATAGAACTCCTTGCGGATAACGGAATGATTCTTCCTTACTTTGAAAAGAGATTTGTTGACCTTGCGTCCGGGGAAGCAAAGTATGTAAACTTAATCATTAACGCAAGAGCGCTTCCGGTTGGGGAATACAGAATTGAATTAATGGGGACAAGCGGGGATTATAAAATAAGCAAAGTGGAGAATATTTCTGTTGTTGACTGCGCAGAAAACCCAAAGAGAACTTTTGCATTAAGCGCTCCAAGCGTTTGTTACGATGCAGTAAGGGGCGGCTCAATTGAGGGGCACTTTAATATCACAAGCCAGGTAAGCGCGGGAAATACTTATTTTAACACAAAGAAGGATTTTTTCCTGACTTCGAGCGGAATGAATTCACAGCTCTCATTCAATAAAGTGACTCTCTCACCAAATCAGAGCAAATCAATTACTTATAATGTTACAGTTCCAGCGAGCGCTGCTGCCGGAAAGAATTATTTCACAATCACAGCGTCTGATGGGACTGAGTGGAATTCATTTACTGAAAGCAAAAACATTTGCATTAATGTTCTTGGGGAAAATAGCGCTTCAATATTTGTGAGAACCCAGTCAATGGATATTGAGTGGGGAAGCTCAAGCGTGTTTGAAATTGAACTTTATAATAACGGCGACATTGACGCGAACTTTGATCTCTCTGTTCTTGAGGCTCCAAGAGGAATAACGGTTGCGTTCTCGGAAAACAGAGTATTCCTTGCAAAGGGCGAGAGAAAAGTAGTTTATGCGATTGTTTCCGCGGGAGCTAGCGCAGAAGTAGGTGCAAATAAGGTTGTGAAGATTTACGCAAGAGGTCCTGTTGGGCTAAGCGCGGACATTTATTTCAACATATTAGAAAAAACCGCTCTTGATGACCTTGAGATATTAAGTTACTCAAATCTAATCAGAACAAAAACAAATTCCTCGGCGGATTTTGTTGTAATGGTAAGAAACAGCACTGATAGTGTAATGCGAAATGTTGTGCTTTCAATTCAGAATCTTCCAAGGGATGTGAATTTTGAGCCAATCACAATAGCTGAACTTCTTCCTGGAAGAGTTACAAGCGTATCAGGAACAATAAAAACCGGGGACACTAATGGCGACTTCTCTTCGGACTTTTTGGTTTCAACAAATGGCGCTGCGAATAAGAAACAATTCGAGCTTGTGATTGAAAGAGAATCAAACGCGGGCTTTGCCGGGCTTTTTGGCGGGTTTTTCTCGCTTGGAAGCATTAACGATGGCGAGTTAATTGGAACTGTATTTATCAGCCTCGCATTCGCATTCATTTTAATTGTTTTGGTTGGACTAATTATTTACGCCGGGAAGGCAGTGACAAGACCAAGGAACAAAGAATCCTGGGCGAAGTGAATTAATTTTTAATAAATTAATCATTTTGAGATAAGTTAGTGTGAATTAAGTTAATTTTATTTTAGGGGAATTTTGGATGGGCAAATTGTTTCAAGCATCATTTTTTGTTCTTGCAATTCTCTTAACATTATCTTTTGTCAGCGCGCTAAGCGTTTCAGGTCCATTTTTTGCGGCAAGCGGGCAGTGCGAAACCACAATGCAGAAATACTCTGTCTGCGCGACTATTCCTGGAACTTATTCAGTGTCAGCTGCAGGAAGCGGCTCCTCGTGGGTTTCACTAGCGCCAACTTCATTAAACCTCTCTGGCGGTTCATGCGCGGATGTATTTGCTTTTATTACTCCTGACTGCTATGCTAGTTCGGGAACATACGCTCCAAGATTTATTGTGTCCGGGGCTGAGGATTATAACGCGCCTATCACTATTGAGATAAACCAGGCGCACACATTTGATTTTAGCATCTCAGATTCCTCAATAGTAAGCGCTCCTTGCGTTGAGAATGTGATTAATGCTACTCTAAAAAACACGGGTAAGTTCAAAGATGAGTTTGTTATTTCGCAAAGCTCTCTTCCAGCCGGATGGAATGTTTCCTCAGGCTCAAAAATTTTAGTTGATCCTTACGCACAGGCAAGTTTCCAAATCAAAATTACTCCCGCATGCAGCGCGAATTCTGGAAATTACACTTTCTCGATTAATCTTGCAAACACAAGAACAAACGCTTCTGCTTCAAAGCAAATCTCTGTCGGGGTTGAGGGGATAATTCCTCTTTCAGTGAGCGGGTTGTTTGACAAAAAGAGTTCTTTGGATATGTCATTGTGCAGAGATACGGCTGATGTAAGACACTTTGATGTTAATAACTTCTCGGCGGTAAATGACACATTTAGCTTTTATTTGCTTGACGCAAACAATAACCTAGTTCCATCCTCAGTTGCTTCATTTGACAAAGCAAGCGTTTCAGTCGCATCAGGAAAGTCGGTTGACCTTAATTTATTGATAGGAAAAAACGCCGCGGGTATTGTTCCATTAACATTTAGGGCGCACTCACTTGCGTTCGACAAAAATTATGATTCTCTCTTGAATATTAATTTTGAGAATTGCTATGCATTAAGCATTTTGAGGGAATCAAATGACGCGAATTCATGCGTCGCAAAATCAGAGCAGAGATTTATTTTAACTAATGGCGGAACAAAAGCGTTTGACTCAAATGTTTCACTTTTCGCGGGAGCGGGGCTTGTTGAGTCAAAATCAGTCTCAGTAAACCCGCAGTCATCTTCTGAGGTTTATTTCACGCTAAATCCTGTTTCTGCAGGAAGCGTTGCATATAGAGTTGTGGCTGAAACATTCTTTGGCGAAGCCGCGGCCGATTTTAATTATTTATTTGAGAATTGCTACTCTTCTATAATTGAGTCGCAGAATGTTGAGTACTGCAAGAACTCTGCTGTTGATTTTAATGCAACAATAACAAACACAGGAACAAAAGCGCAGGAATTCACAATTGCAACTGACGCGCCTTGGCTTAATGTTATACCTGACAAGATTACAATTCTTCCCGCAGGCGCGCAGTCAATTAATATTAATGGTGTGGCGGCGGGCTCTATTGCAAAAACTTACACAATTAAAGCGATTTCAACAGAGGGTACTTTGAGCAAAACAATTTCTTTCACTGCTCTTGCGGAGAATAACTGCAGAGATTTTAGTTACGCAGTAACTTCGGATGTTGTTGATGTGAATTGCGGCGGAGGAAAGATAGTTGACCTTAATTTAACAAACGCCGGCGCATTTGACACAAATATCTCTCTTTCAAAAGTATTCCCGCAGTGGGTTTCGTTTAGTGAAGAAAAGGTTACATTAAGCCCTGCGCAGACAAAAACAATTTTTGTTTATTTTTCGCCTCCAAGCGGAACAATCGGAAAAATCAGCGGTCTTTTGGCTGCAAAAAATGACGCTAATATTTCAAAAGACATTAATGTTTCGCTCAATGTGCTTTTGGGTTCCTGCTCTGCAATTAGCGCTGACGGAAATTTGGACAACTCGGTTTCTGGAATAAAAACAATCTCAAGAAAAGAAGTTACAATTGATTTTATTCTATCCAACGACTCAAATTCAGGCTATAATGTTTATGACATTAATGCGCCCGATTACAATGTTGCGGTTGATTTCAATAAAGGGGTATTCGTTGACGCAAACACGAGCCTTGGTGCGAAAATTACTTTTAGATTCGCTGAAGGGGCGGATTTAGTTGATCAGAATGTTCTTGTTACAATCAAAACCAGCGCGGGGGATTTGAATAAAGTAGTGTTTGTAAAGTTCTCGGAAGCTTCAACACAGATGCCAATCACAGGCTTCTTTGGAGCGGCAAGCGTAACCGCAATCGGCGGACTGCTTGTGATTCTGTTAATAGTTTTGGCTCTTCTTGCGCTTGCGAAAGTGAATACTAATTCAAAGAAACCGAAATTGAGAAAGTAATAGCTCTGCCTAATTAGCCAAAAGACGCTAGTACATCTTTAAGCGCTCTTGCGAAGAATCTCACTTCTTCCTCAGTATTATAGAAGTAAAAGCTCGCTCGTGCGAGTCCCTCTTTATTTAGCGAGGAAACCAAGGGTTCTGCGCAGTGCATTCCGCTTCTAATGCAAATGTTCTCGCTTTCGCTTAGTGCCATCGCAAGTTCGTGCGCGCTTAACTTTGAGGATTCAAATAATACAATTCCGCCCTGTTTCTTTTCGTTCTTCGGGCAAAACATTTTGATTGAGTTAATTCTTGAGAGTTCCTCAATCGCGATTTTTGTAAGTCTCTCTTCCTGCTTTGCGATATTTGCCATTCCAATCTTCTTCAAATATTCAACAGCGGCTTTTATTCCATAAGAGCCCGCGATATTAGGAGTCCCTGCCTCGTATTTATTCGGGAGGGTGTTCCAAGTGGATGAGTGCCATTGTACCGAATGTATCATATCTCCCCCGAACATGAATGGCTCAAGGTCCTCCAGAAGTTTTTTCTTTGCGACTAGCGCCCCTGTTCCAGTTGGCGCAAGCATTTTGTGCCCTGAGAAGGAGAGAAAATCAATATTCAGCGAGCCGAAGTTAGTTTCGTGGTGGGGAACCAGCTGTGCTCCGTCTATATGCACAAGCGCCCCCTCTTTATGCGCTAATTTCTCAATTGCGCGAATATCAGGGAGGGTTGCCACTGTATTACTTGCTCCTGTGATTGAGACTAGTTTTGCTCCGCTTGCTTTTTTTTCAAAATCATTCATATCAAGCTCGTAATTGTCAAGCAGCCCAACATATTCAAGTTTTACTCCAAGTTTTTTTTCAAGGAACTGCCATGGAACAATATTTGAGTGGTGCTCCATTTTTGAAACAACAATTTTATCCCCTTTTTTGAAGAAACTTGAATTCATTAATGAGTACATCATTAGGTTCATTCCTTCTGTTGCGTTTCTAACAAAAATAGTTTCCTCTTTTTTTGCCCCGAGGAACTTTGCCACCGTTTCGTGGGCGTTCTCGTGTTCCCTTGAGGCTTCTTCGCTTAGTATGTGAAGCCCGCGATGAACATTTGCGCCCACATTTTCATAGTAGTTTCTTTCCGCAGCGATTACCTGCTTTGGTTTAAGTGAAGTTGCAGCGTTATCAAGGTAAACAATCGGCTTTCCCTTTATCTTTCTTTGAAGAACGGGAAAGTCCTCTCGTATTTGTTCAATATTCATCCAGTATTTTAGGTTGAAAGCGATTTAAAAACCTAATTTGCCTTTTCTATTTGGGAAGTAATTTATGCTTCAAAGTGCGTATTATTCCGAGGAAGATTAGGATGTTATTTGATTTGCACCTTCATTCGCGTTTCAGCGTTGATGCTTTAACTAAACCCGAGACTATTCTTAAAGTGTGCAAGAAAAATAAGTGGGGTTTCTCGCTCACTGACCACAATAATATGGGTTCTTACAAGGGTGCCGGGAATATTAAGCAGCTCGCGAAAAAGGAAGGGGTTTTTTTAATTCCGGGGGAAGAGATTAAAGTTTTGAAGGATAAGAAGATGAAGAAAACTGTTGGCGAGGTTGTGGCTTATTTTCTGAATGAGCCGATTACTCCCGCTCCGTTTGAGAATATTCTTGATGAAATAAAAAAGCAGGGCGCTCTTCTCTCCTGCCCTCACCCGTTTGACTGTCCGAGAAAGAATTTCAAGGAATTTCCAAAGTTGTGGAAGAGTTTTGACTGCATGGAGACTTATAATGCACGGGCATATTATTCCGCGCTCAATAAGCATGCGCAGAATTTTGCCGTAATGCCTGAAGTAGCGGGAAAAATAGCCTGTCTTGGTGTGAGTGATGCGCATACTCCTGAAGAAATAGGGAATGGTTTAACTGAGATTGATGCTGTGAATGAGGAAGAGTTTAGAAAAGAAATTAAAGCGTGCAGAACAAAAGTGATTTCGGAAGGGAAGGCAAACTTGTGGCATCATGCGCAGACGCAGCTCGCAAGAAGGCATTGGGCGAAGGAGAGATGATTTATGCTGCCAATAAAGAAAACTAGAAAACCTTATACAATGGCTTCTGGAAGAAAGGCGCTTGGGTTAATTCACCTTGCGAAGAATAGAAGAAATATTTCTGTGGAGGATTTTATTCACAAGTATGCGCTTGGAAGCGCGTTTGATCATTTTGGAGTTAGGAGTCCTGCAAAGAGAAAAAAATTGGCTGCTGAGTTAAAATCCTATTTGGAATTTGTGCATGTTGGACGTACTCTTCGGAGGAGTGTTGCAGCCGGCACTGTGAGGCATGTGGAATCAGCGGGCGGCAGTTTGGGCGAGGCGCAGTTTAATAGGATTCGCGAGCTTTTGGGCGGTGATACTCGTAGAGCGTTTAATTTTATTCACAGGTATACTAATTCAGTTACCTTTTTGCATGGTGAATATCAGAAAGGAAAGAATTTGTAATGCTTAATAATGTGTATTTGGTGGTGTGGTAAATGATTTCAAAGGTCCGCGGGAAAATTGGTTTGCTGCAGAGAATTCTCTCAGCACCGTTCATTTGGCTTCGGGTTGACCCAAATGTTGTTTCTGTTTTGGGTTTAGTGTTTGCGCTTATCGGAGCATATTTTGTTGTTCAGCAAAACTGGATTCTTGCGCTGGTTTTCTTCTTGCTCGCGCCCGCGATGGATCTTGTCGATGGCGCTGTTGCCCGCGCATTAAATAGGCGCTCAAATTGGGGGAATTATTTTGAGACAATGATTGACAAGTTCGTTGACTTTGCGATGCTCGGCTCTTTTGTTTTTGTTCCGGGAATGCAAATCGCCTCGGTTCTTGCTCTTGGATTTTCCGCGATTTCAAGTTACGCAAAGCCCCGCGTTGCTTTGATAATAATTACTGATAATAGGGACTGGCCGGCTATAGGTGAGCATGCGGATAAGCTCGTTTTAATTTTGCTCGCGCTTCTCTTAGCCGCGCTTGGGTTAAACTTCGTTGTTTGGTTCCTTTACTTAATTGCAATAATTTCGGCGATTGGCTCGCTTCAGAGAATGGCATACGCGAAGAAATTGATTAAAGAAGCGGAAAAGAAAGGTGCTTTGCTTCCGTATATTAAGAAGAGAAAGGAGCGTTAAGAAGTATTATATTTTCAATAGGACTAAGTTAATGGGGAAGTTTATGCACAAAGCGCAGGGTACAATTGAATACTTGGTAATTCTATCCGTAATAATTATTGTCTCGCTTATTGTAGTGGGGTTAGTTTCTTCTAATTCCCAAACGGAGCAAATTTCGTACTCCTCCGGGCAGGTTGGAACTTTGACCTCAAGCGGGATAGTGGTTATTGATGCTCTTAGCGGCGCTGACGGGAACGGGCTTATTAGTCTGCAGAATAATTCGAGTGAGAATTTGTTTGTTACCGATATCAATGTCGGAGATTCCTCAAGTGAATTTGATTCGGCTCTTATTGCTCCCGGCTCGCGAATGCTTTTTGGGCTGAATGGTTCTAATTGCGGCTGCACAACTTTTGACGGAAAAATGATTAATTGCAGTGTGTCAATAAAATATGTTACTGTTGACGGGTTAGTGAAAACAAAAACTCTTTATACTATGGTGAGCTGCTCAGAAAGCACAGAGAGTGCCGGGGAAACCGAGGTCAAAGTGCCTCTTGATATTGTTGCCCCCTCAGTCACACTTTCTTCTCCCGCTGAAGGATATTCTTCTTCAACAAGCGCTCCAGTTGACTTCAACTTCTATGTATCTGATAATAATAATGTTGCGAGATGCGTTTTGAAAGTGGATGGAAGCGAGGTTAGGGGAATCAATACTGTCGCAAATAATTCTTATAACTTAATCAGCTCAACTCTCTCAAATTTTTCCGCAGGGAGCCACTCGTGGAATATTAGCTGTACGGATTACGGAAATAATTCCGCGGTGGATTCATCAGCACGAACAATTTCTTATTCTGGACTTTCAACTCCTTATGCTTATTTTGCAGGGCTTAGTGGGGGCGGAAGTGCTTCCGTTTCAAAAGTAAGTACTCTTGACGGGAGTATTATGGGGACTTATTCAATTGGAACTTTTGCGGACGTTAACGGGGTTGCTGTTGATATGAATGGAAATATTTGGGTTGCGGGTTCAACTTCTGACGGCAACGGGCTGATTGTAAAAATGAATGGTTCCACCGGGGATGTTATGGGGAGCTACTCAATAAAAGGAAATCCTCCTGCCTCTGCCACGCATCTTGCAGGCATCGCGGTTGATTACGCGAATAATATTTGGGTGACGAACTTTTCTACTAACGCAGGAACAAGCGTCTCAAAGGTTAACGGCTCTACAGGCGCCTTGATTGGAACTTATTATGCCGGACCTGGACCGAGGGGGATTTGTGCAGGCAATTCAAATACTATTTGGGTTACGCTTAACGGGTTCAATAATTATGGGACAATGAAGTTTAATGCGCAGACAGGCAGCGGCAGTGCGGCTGATTATTATGGTTCAGCGGGCGGTATTGCGGTTGATAGAAACGGGAACATTTGGATAGCAAATACTTGGGGAGGGGTGACAAAACTCTTGGGTTCAAACGGCACTTTGGTTGCGAGTTATTCTGTGGTTGATGGCTCTGTTCCAGTGATGAGCGATAACACAATTAATTCAATTGCGATTGCGGTTGATGCGGGCAATAATGTGTGGGTCTCAAGCGATTCTAATGTGAATTTCTGGGATCTTAATGAGGGCGACCCAACTGGCGCAATGGTTTCAAGATTTAATGCGAATGATAATTCTTTTGTCGGCACTTATCTCTTGGGCGCATTTGAAAAGCCAAGAGGGATTGCGGTTGATGGGAATGGAAATATTTGGGTATCAAATGGGGCTGGCAGCGCGTTAAAGCTTGATAGTTTTAGTGGCGCGATTGTTGATACTGTTGATACCAGCTACAGCGGTTTTAATATTGGCGATTTCACTGGATTTGCGGTACAATATGTTCTTTTGGGGAAGAGATAACAAGACTCAATTTTATGGACATCTTTTCAGCCTAGTGAAGATTTTAAATTTTTTGAATGAAATTTACCTTAGTGGTTATATGGTTGAAGAAGTAAAAGTTGAGCCTTTGAAAAAAGAAGCGCCTGTGATGGCTGAAGAGAAGAAGTTCTTGGAGTTTAAGGACTGGCTCAACGTTGATTTGCGTGTCGGCTTGATTGAGCTAGTTGAGGATATTGAGCGAAAGGATAAGCTGTATAAACTCTTAGTGGATTTTGCGAGCGAGAAGAGGACAATTGTCGCTGGTTTGAAATTTTACTTCACAAAGGAAGAGCTTATTGGAAAGAAAGCAATTTTTGTATTCAACCTCGCCCCAGCAAAACTGGGCGGAGTGGAGAGCAGCGGAATGATTCTTGCGGCAAGGAATAACGAAGGAAAATATAAAGTATTCTTCGCTGATGATTCCGTAGCGCAGGGCACAAAACTTGAGTGAGTTAAATTCCCTCATTCCTTATTCTTAGACAATATTTGCCCTTATTCCCTCTATTTTTCCTTGCACTTTTACTACGCGAGTAAAGAAACAAGCGTTGGGAATGCAATTATCAGCCCAATCATCGCCCCGATATTAGTTAGCGCTGCAACGATGAGGATGTGCGTTACTCTGTTTCTATAAAATCCTCCAACGCTTGATACATCAGGAAGATTCTCAAAGTCCATTACTTTTGGCGGATTAAATCTCGCTTCAACGAGTCCCGATACCCACCCCGCCGCAAGCGCCGGGTGGAGTGTTGTAATTGGCGCTGAAATAAATGCTGCGATTATTGATAATGGGTGCGCGCGCGCAATTAGCGCTCCGATTGCCGCGAATCCTCCTGTGATTACTATCCAATAGATTAGCATATTCGCTGTTGCGGTAGGTCCTTTTAGCACAAGCCCGTAAGCCAATAGAGCAACAAATACAATTGGCAGAGCAATTCCAATCCACTTGAATAAATTCTATTTCTTCGGGATCTCGGAGATTTTTTTTAAATCAACTTTCTTCTTTTCTTTTAAATGTGAGACAATTCCCTCAAGGTGTCCCGCTCCAACAACCGCGACAATTTTCTTTCCCGGGCTGTGGCGAATCATTTCAGAAATAAAAGAATCCCTCTCATCAACAAGAACTCTTTTAATGGAAGGAAATTGTTTTCCCATTTCTTTCATCAAATTATTAATTAAGTCCTCTTTTTTCAGCTCCTCGATTTTCTCAACAGTAATTTTCTCTCCGCCGCCAAAAAATCCTGCGACTAGTCCCGTGCCGAGTTTGAGTTTCTCCATCAATCTCATTTCATGAAATGCTCTTTTGAGTGTAACCCGAACATCTCTGTCCAGAAGCTGCACCGGAATTTGTTTTGTCTGCGCGATTTTGAGCGCCGCAAGCATTTCCGCGCCCGGGGCAACCCCCACATTTTTTCCGAGCTGTCTTTGCAAATTTGAAAGCAGAACATTAAGTAAGAATAAATATGTTTTTCCGGTTTGAATTATTTCAACAATATTAGTTTCCTGCCATTTCTTTCCAGAAAGCAGCTGATACAATCTGTCCTTATCAAGCTCCACCCCGATTGCGTCGGGTTTTTCTTCTTCAATTGTCTTCTCAACAAGCGTGATTGATTCTTTTGAGATGTGCGCAGTGCCTACCAGGATAACTTCTTTTCCCTCAATCTTAATTCGCTTAATCATTCAAACCAACAGCATAAATCAACAGAATAATAACTAGCTTTGCAGCTTCCTGCGACTAATTGGAGCCAAAAAGAGTTTATAATTATTGGGTTTTTGTTTTACTTTCGCCTAAAAACAGCAGATTTTGGATAGTTTGCTAAAAAGTTGCTTAATTTCAGTCGTGCTTTATTACAAAAAACACTCCGACTATTAGGAGCACAAACCATATTATCCAAGCAAAGCTCGAAACAACCGTTCCAAGTTTTGGCAAGACATATTGCATCCCGGCCATTCCAATTCCTGCGCCGATTAAAAGTATTCCAAGTTCTTTGTTCATGACATACCTATAATGTACTTATATAAAAACCTTGTTTATCGAGCTTCCTCTATTCTTATGCGTTTAAATGATTCTTTTGGGCAAAATAAGCATTTTTATTATTATACTCGCATTATGTGTATATGCAATCAAACCTCGCCGAGCTTCGTATTCGCCTCGACCAAATGACTGAGCAAATTGTTTCAGGACTAAAAAATCGCTCAAGATTTCCTCTCAATAGCGGTGTTTTCACTAAGGAATTCTCTGATGGACGAACCTGGTTCATGTATAGACTAAAGGCAGAGCAGGACATTGATTCAGTATTCGGAAGATTTCTTTATCCAGACCAGCATCCGATTATTTTTGATAAAACTGATTTGGCAAGCCCCCTTGTTATGCGCGAGGTTCCAAAAACTGGGCTCAAAAAGTTAAAGATTAATCTTTCTGAGGAAATTATTCTCGCATACAGAGAGGTGTTAAACGAGATTTGTGTGAACGGGGAAAGCTTTGCGCACTACGGGGAAGTTGCGAAAATGGATGTTGAAAACGTTCTGCTCATTAATGAGAGAATTCTTGGCATCGGAGAGCTTGTTGCAGAGAACAAACTTGCGGGCGGACTCAAAATCGAGAATTCATTTAATAAAGAGAAATTAAGAAAAGAAATTGTTAATCTCGCGCGCGAGAAAGAAGTCATAAACTCTGCAGTTGAGCTTGCGAAGCGCTACGGGATAAAGCAGTCTGGGGCGATTGGAAATTTCATGCAGAAAATAATCTCTCTCACCACCGAGGCGGAGGTTGAGTATATTATCTCGGCTGCGAAGAAATAATTTTATTGATTATATTTTTCATAGCTTATTTACACAAATTTATTTTTTATGAATTTATTAGTAGTTGGAGGAACAGGGGACTTTGGGGCTTTCTACGCTTCGCTCTTTAAGAAGCACAACTTTGAGGTTTTCATTTCGAGCACCCGCCCTGAGTATGGAAAAGAATTTTGCAGGAAAAACGGCTATTCCTTCGCGGAGGAGAAAGACATTCCAAAAATGGATTTTGTTGTTCTTTCTGTTCCGAATTTTGCCGCTCCTGAGAATGTCTCAAGATTTGCCCCACTGATGAAGAAAGGTTCTCTTTTGATGGATTTTTGCTCGGTTAAGGGTGACGTTTGCGCCCAGATGGAGAAATTCAAAATCTCCGGAATTGAATTACTCTCAATCCACCCAATGCACGGTCCAAGAATAAAATCAATTGATGCCCAGCAGGTTGTTTTTATTCCAGTTCAGTCAGGAGAGAAATCAAAACTAATTGAGGAATTCTTCCGCTCGGAAGGGGCAAATATTATTTCCTCAAAACCCCGGGAGCATGATGAAGTGCTTTCAATTGTTCAGGGGCTTAATCATTTCTCCCAATTCGTTTCTGCGGGTGTGCTAAAAGAGCTTGGTGTTGATTTGAAGCGAAGCCTTGCGTTTGGCTCTCCGAATTATAATTTATTCCTGAGTGTTGTTTCGCGCGTGGTTTTGCAGAACCCTGAGCTTTATGCGCAAATTCAGCTCGCAAATCCCCTGAATGAGAAAATGAGGGCGAGTTTTATAAAAAACGCGGAGGGGCTTGCGCGAATTTGCAAAAAGAATGATTCCTCCGCGCTTGAGAAAGAAATAATTAAGGGAGCGAGTAATTTCAAGGACGCCGAGGTGTTTTTGCTTGAAGGGGACAGGATGGTAATCGCGCAAAAAGAAGTGGTGCGTGTGCTAAAGAAACACATAGGGAAAATGTTCATGGTGGAGAATCTTCTCACTCACAATTATCACTACGGCGAAATAAAGGAAGTAACTTCTTCCGAGCTTATAATGCTTGAAAAGTCGCGCCCGACAAAAATTAATCTGCTAAAACTCCGGCTCGTTCCAAAGGAAGAAGTGATTCTTTGGAGGGAAAAGAATGTAGGCAAAAAGAAGCTTGATTATAGTGTTCTTGTTGATGAAAATGTTCTTGCGCCTGCAGTGCTTAAAGCTCTCACCTCGGTAAAGGAATGCGTTTTTGAGTTTATTGGGGAGTACAAGAGCGAGAAACTTCAAAAAGGAAAAAAAAGTTTGACGTTTAAGGCGTCCTTCTTCGCTGATGAGAATAGAGACGCGGTTGATTCGAGAATTAAGGGACTCCTTATTGGACTTGGCTATTCACTTAGATAACAAGCGTTTTCTATTGTTTTATCGGTAATGTATTATTGTCACAGCATCTTTGGCGTTACAAATAAATACTCATATTCACACAATCTTACTGGTTGATATGGCTCAAATAACTGCGAAAGTAATTGCAAGTTCTGCTAGCGGGTATTTGACCAGCAATTTTTTTAACGAGTTTTTTTATTGATAAGAGCAGCCACATAGTTTCTGGTTGTTTCTTAGTTTTTTTGATGATGTGTCGCGGGAGCTTGATGAAATGGAATTAGTGTGTAAGAAATCAGATATTTCGGGCGAAATACTTGTGCCGGGCTCAAAGAGCCAGGTGGTTAGGGCGCTTGTGATTGCGACGCTTGCAAAAGGCACTTCAAGAATAATTAATCCGCTTCTTTCTGATGATTCAAGCGCCTGCATTGCGGGGTGCCGGGCATTTGGGGCGGATGTTTTGGAAAAAGAATCTTTGATTGTGGTGAATGGGGTTAGTGGAAAACCAAGAACCCCAAATGCGGATGTTTATTTGGGAAATAGTGGTATTAGCAATACTTTCCTTGCGGGGCTTGCGGCTCACGCAAAAGGTCCTTCTGTGTTAACTGGCGGAGAATCACTTCGCTCCCGCCCATTTGCTCCGCTTTGCGATGGAATTAATGACCTTGGGGGAAAAGCGGAGTCATTTGAGGATACGGGGCGCCCTCCGCTTATTGTTTCAGGCTATCTTTCTGGCGGATTTACAGAAATTGACGGGGTAAATTCCCAGCCCGTTTCAAGTTTGATTGTAAATTCCGCGCTTGCAAGAGAAGATACTGAAATTAGTGTGATTAATCCGAGTGAGACTCCTTATGTTGAGATGACTTTGAAGTGGCTGAGTGAGCAGGGAATAAAATACAAGGCATCAAAGGATTTTTCAAGTTACAAAGTGCGCGGAGAGCAGGAGTATAAATCATTTGAGAAAGTAATTCCCGCTGATTGGTCAAGCGCCTGTTTCTCGCTTTGCGCCGCAGCAATTACTCCGAGTTCGGAGGTGCTTGTAAAGGGGCTTGATTTTAATGATGCGCAAGGAGATAAGGAAATAATTAACATATTAAAAAAAATGGGTGCTGAGATTACAGTTCTTCCAGAGGGAGTGCGCGTAGTTTCGGCTAATTTGCAAGGAACAGAAATAGATTTGTCAAAAACCCCCGATGCGTTTCCAATTCTATCAGTTGTGGGCTGTTTCGCTGAAGGAGAAACCCGCCTTGTTAATGTTGCTCATGCGAGAATAAAAGAAACGGATAGAATAAAATCTATGTCTGAGGGGCTGCGAAAGATGGGCGCGGTGATTGAGGAACTCCCTGATGGGCTCGTTGTTAGAAAAAGCAAATTACATGGCGCGAATTTGAATGGATATAATGACCATCGGACAATAATGTCGCTTGCGGTTGCCGGGATTAACGCGGAAGGGGAGACAAAAATCAGCACTGCGGAGGGTATAAATAAGACTTACCCTTCATTTGTAACTTCAATGAAAAAACTGGGAGCCCAAATGGAAGTTATTTAACTTTAAGTACATTTGAAATCTTTTAGGTTGTGATGGATTGGCTGGAAATATAATCATTGCCGGGTTCAAGGGCTGCGGAAAAACCGCTACGGGCAAAGCCATCGCGAAAAAACTGGGAATGAAATTTTTTGATACTGATTCGGTGCTTGAAAGGATACATTCAGAGGAAAAAGCCGAGAAAATACCTTTTCGCGAGATTAGGCGAAGGTACGGCGCGGAGTATTTTCATGATATTGAATCAAAAGCGGTAAAAGTAGTTGTTAAGGAGGATAATTGTGTAATAAGCCTTGGCGGAGGAACGCTGAAAAATCCAGAGAGTGTGAGTTTGCTTAAACGCTGCGGGAAAGTAATTTACTTAAAGGATTCTCCAAAGAACTTGCTGAACAGAATGAGGCGAACCGGGCTTCCTGCCTTCCTTGACCCGAGTGATCCCGCGGGTTCGATGATGCGAGAATATGCTCTTCGCGAACCCATTTATGAGAGTACTGCGGATATTACAATTGACTGCGCGGAGATTTCGTTAAACAGGGCGGTTGAGGTTATTATTGAAAAACTAAGTGTTAGCGAGCAGAGCAAATCTTTAGCATAACTTCAAAAATCAATCCAAGTATTAATTGAATATACAGGTGTGTTTTTTGGCAGGAAATACTTTTGGGAAATTATTCAAAGTAACTTCTTTTGGAGAGAGCCACGGCGAGGCAGTGGGTTGTGTTATTGACGGCTGTCCCGCAGGCATGGCGCTTAGTGAAAGCGACATCCAAGCCGAACTTGATAAAAGAAAACCAAGTGAAGGGATTGCTTCAACAAAAAGAACTGAACTAGATAAAGCAAAAATTCTTTCAGGGGTGTTTGAAGGCAAAACAACCGGGGCGCCAATCGCGATTATTGTTCAGAATGAGGATTCACGCCCAAAAGATTATGGTTCAATTGCAAAACTCTTTCGCCCAGGGCATGCTGATTACACTTACTTCAAGAAATATGGTTTGAGAGATTATCGCGGCGGAGGAAGGAGTTCTGGGAGAGAAACTATCGCAAGAGTTGCGGCGGGGGCAATAGCAAAAAAAATCCTCGCGCAGAAAGGGATTACAATTAGCGGATTTGTGAGTGAGATTGGGGGAATTGAGGCAAAGAATTTTTCTGAAAAGGATGTCGCCAAAGTTTATGAAAACCAATTTCGGGTTCCTGATAAAGAAGCCTCAAAGAAAATAGAGGACGCGGTGAAAAAATCAATTATTGCAAAGGATTCACTTGGCGGAATAATTGAAATTCGCGCAAGCGGAGTTCCTGCCGGGTTGGGCGAGCCGGTTTTTGAAAAGCTTGACGCGCAAATAGCGGGGGCATTAATGGGGATTGGGGCGGTTAAGGGTGTTGAAATCGGCGCTGGATTTGGCTGCGCAAAGTCAACAGGTTCAAAGAATAATGATCCAATAAGAATAGTTAAGGGCGAAGTGAGCTTTATGTCAAATAACGCCGGGGGAATTCTTGGCGGGGTAAGCAGCGGGCAGGAAATTATTGTTCGGGCCGCGGTGAAACCAACTTCCTCAATTGCGCAGAAGCAGAAAACAATTTCTGAGAATATGGTTAATGCTGATATTGAGGTAATCGGAAGACATGATGTGTGCATCGCGCCAAGGGTGCTTCCTGTGGCCGAATGTATGGTTGCGATAGTGCTAGTCAATGCTCTTCTTGAGAATTTGGGAAGCAAAATAAGCGAATCTAAATAATTACCTGAATTCTCAGAAATTTAAATTCATTCCAGCCGACTTTTCATCCCAAATCAAGTATTTTAATGCTTTCTCCCACACTTCTTTTAATGAAAAAGGCATGTTTTATTGAACTTGAGGGAGTGCTTTCCTCTTTTGGCAATTATTCCCCTAATTCACGCAGGCTAAAAAATTTTCTTGATGACTTAATTCCTTATTGCAAAAAGAAAAAGGTTGAGCTTTTCATAATCTCAGGTCATCATGAGAGTATTGCGCAAAAGAAGCTTCGCGAGGGAGAACTTCACCCTTACTTTGACAAAGAGCATTTCTTGTTCGTTGATGAGGGGTACATTTCAAGCAAAGCCGAGGTTGATCAAAAACTTCACAGAGAGGGATTAGAAAAGGACCCGCATTTCATTGACAGTTATTTCAAGCAGGTGGCGATTGGAAAAGTTCTTGCGGAGAAAAAACTTCAAACTAAGGATGCTCTTTTGCTGGGCGACGACCTTTGGGTGGATGGATATTACACAATGCGTTTCTCAAAAATTGATTTTGCTTTGTTTGAGGAGAATCTTTTGGACAGGGGCAAGTCAATTCAGCTCGTTTCTGGGCTTGCTTACTTCAAACTTGAGTTTGATTCGGTGAAATCGCTGATTGAGAAGTTTCCAAAGGTTGATAACTCCGCGCTTGATAAGTATGTATTTGAGGCGATGAAAAAAGTCCTTATTGGGGATAATTTTGTTGAGGCAGTTAAGAGAGGTCTAGTGAAGAAGACACAAAATAATTAGGAGGGAATGATTTTGAGAAAACTTGGATTCTTTAAAAAAAGGAATTCTGTTTCTTTCTCTCCCGCGTCCCTTCAAGGATTAATTGCGCCATTGATTACACCGATGAATTCTGATAAGAGCATTGATTCTTTCTCTCTCAAAACAATTACTGCCCGTCTTATGAATAAAGGCGTAATGAATTTTTTTGTCCTAAACCAGTTCTCTGAGTATGCAAGCCTCTCAAGCGAACAGAAAAAAGAGTTAATGGGAATTGTTTCTTCAGAAATCTCGGGAAAAGGAATACTAATCGCGGGCTGCTTTGGCTCTGATACTGAAGAAGTTGTTCAAAATGTGCTTGATGCACAGCGTTTTACTAATATTTGCGCGGTTAATGTGCCCGCGATGTGCATGGAGAGGGAGCTTGAGTTCATTGATTTCTTTGATTCAATATTCACGCGCACAACCGCAAACATTCTGCTTTACAACAACCCGGTCATGAGCAAAAAATCAGTTCCCCCTCTTTGGCTTGATAATATAATTAATTGGGAGAGGCTAGTTGGAGTAATTGATTACTCAAGAAATCCTGATTATTTGGATGAGCTTGGAAAATATTACCAGCTCACTAAATTATTTGAGGAGAATGAGGAACTCGCGTTTGACGCGCTAAGGAGAGGGTTCTCCGGTCTTAGCTGTATCTCCACAATGACTTTTGTATCCTACTATCTCTCACTCATCGAGGATTTTTCTGAACTTGATTACGCGAGAGTAATGAGAATGGAAGCAAAAGTCTCGGGATTAAACAAATTAATTCCTCATAACAAAAAAGTGCAGGTGGTGAAGCACATTCTCGCAACCCAAGGATTAATTCAGCCGTATTATTCTGATTCGCTTGAGCCGCTCACTCAAAAAGAGATGCAATTAATTGAGAACGCGTTTCGATTAAGACCGGCTGTTGCGACAAATCAGTAAAATAGCCGCCTTAATCGATTTGATTCATTTTTATTTGTTTTGGGCGTTATTACTAGAAGGAGGTTTTCATAAATGGCTTCAATTGGAAAATACGCTTTTCTTGTGGGGGTTCTGCTTGCCGTTGTGCTTGGGATTATTGCAGCTGCATATCCTTCGTCTCTGACAGGCTCCTCGTTAATTGTTCTTGGAGTATTAATTATTCTCGGAATAGTTGTGGGACTTGCACATATAACTGCTCCTCACACTAACGAACTATTGATAGCAATAATTGCGCTTATTTTGGCGATACAAATAACTATCCCTCAAATTAACACAATTATTCCGCAAGTCGCTCCGCTGCTTGACACAGTATTCCCTAATCTAATGGCACTCTTTGCGCCAATAGCATTAGTTATAGGACTCAAACAGGTTTGGGCACTCGCTTATGCGAAAGCGAAATAATTAATTTGTGAATTAAAAGTCGCAATTTTGGGGCTAAAGGGTTTCTTGGCCCCTTTTTAATTTTTTTCACGCCGCGCAAGCACATTTTTATTCGCTTCCAAGGGAGCATATTTTATGAAACCGCTTTTTCTTTATGATGGGCTCAAGAAGGGTGAGGAATTACTCCACGAGCTTCAGTTCCGTGACAGAATTAAGAGCGCGGAGTATCACTATGCAACCGAATTTGAGTTTGACGGGTTCTTTGATGAGGCATTAACAGAGAATATATTCAAAATAATCAAGCAGCTCTCAAAACAAATAGAATTTGAAACATTTAAATTAGGGATTTCCTGGCCGGATGTGAGTGATGCCGAGAAGAGCCATTTAAAATTCTCGGTTCAAACCGCGCTTATGAAGCGAATTGAGTCCGAGCTCAAAAAGAAAATGACGCTT
Organism: uncultured archaeon; assembly: GCA_902385225.1. Lineage (GTDB taxonomy): Archaea > Iainarchaeota > Iainarchaeia > Iainarchaeales > JAAZKV01 > JAAZKV01. The sequence continues at coordinate 20,646 of CABMEU010000029.1, forward strand.
ACAATCTCCGATGTGGAGTTTTTGATTAATTTTCAGCAAAAACTTGTTTGCATTAGATTAAGACCGGTTTATGTTAGGGGAAGGTACTGCAAGTACTCAAGGGAAATTGCCCAAACCGAATTCTTTTGCAATAAATGCAGAGGGAGCGGGTGCTGGTACTGCCAAAACACAGGACACTTCTCAACTGAGAGTGTTGAGCAGTTAATTGGGAAAGTAATGGTGCCGTTTTTTGAAGGAAAATTATTAATTATGCATGGCGCTGGCCGTGAGGACATGGATGTTTTGATGCTTGGGGAGGGCAGACCATTTATTGCCGAGATATTGCTCCCTCTCAAGCGCTTTGCGGATGTTAAAGCAATTGAAAATGAGATTAATTCTATTTACAAAGACAAAATCTCGGTTAATTCGCTTGAGCTTTGTACTTTGGGCGATGTTTCTTTATTAAAAGACGCGCATCATCACAAAGTGTATTCGGCGTATGTGACTTCCGATAAGCCCGCAAACCTTGAAATGCTTAAAATCGGAGAAAAGATTGATGTTATTCAAAAAACCCCTCTTCGTGTAGTGAAACGCCGAGCGGACCTTGATAGGGAAAAAATCGTTGTAATAGAACGAGTGGGAAAGATTAATGAGAATGAATTTGTTCTCGAACTTCGCACTTCCCACGGAACTTATGTTAAAGAATTTATTTCAGGGGATGATGGCAGAACAAAACCAAGCATTTCCTCAATTACAGGTGCAAGATGTACTTGCAAATTACTTGATGTGGTTGAGATTTGCGAGTAAAAATTGATTTTACTAAATTAGTGTCCTGAGCGTATTATCTTCTCTTTTCTTTTACTCAAACAAATCATTTATCTTCATCTGTGTTTTTCCTATTCCTTTGATTTTGCTTCTCTCTCCTACCTCAAAATCATAGCTGAAGTATTCAAGCCCGTAGCTTTTGAGCAGCTCAAGCGCGCTCTTGCGGATACTTGGGGCAAGGAGTATTCCGCGTGTTTCAATCCCTTTCATTTTGTTTACTTGCTCCGCATATCTCTTTAGCTGTGAAACAGCGGCATAATCCGCCTGTTTTCTTTTGAGTTCAATTACAACAAGCCTTCCTTTAGCATCTTCCGCAACTATGTCACAAATCCCTTTTCTAAATACTTGCTGCTGATTTATTGGTTTTAATCCGGCTTCAAGGAATGAAAGGTCATCCATTAGTGCGTCATTAAGTTCTTTTTCCGAGCCGCTCAAACGGAGGTCATTACTTTCAGGCAAATCATAATTCTGCACATCCACAATAGAATCAAATTTTACAGTAATTGTTTCGTGGGGTTTGAGTTTCTTTGCGGTGAGTATGAGTTGTTTCTTTCCCTCTTCGCTAGTTTTAGACTCGCAGGAGATTTTTGCGTCCATCATATAATTTGTCGGTCTAATAAGCCGGTTCTCGTGTATTGAAACCGAAGAGTCCGCTTTAATTATCACAAGTCTTTTTCCAAGAGGAAGAACTGAGGACGCCCTTCCCTGATAATTCACAGCGCACTCGCCAATTATCAGGCACATGTGTCTATTCGTAAGCGAAGAAAGTATTTTTTCGCGCGCTTCGTGGAGTTGCATAATTCTCACAATTTAGAAAGTTAAAGTCTGCGTGTCCCTTTCTCAAGCACAACGTATGTGTGCTCTACTCTTATTCCGAATTCTTTAGTATAAATTCCGGGTTCGATTGCGAGCACCATGTTTTTCTTGAGTTTCCAGTTGCTCTTCTCCCCAATTCCGCTTGGAACATCATGCACTTCAAGCCCTAAGCCGTGTCCGAGCGCGTGAGGGATTTTTCCCAATGGTTTTGTCAGCGCGAAAAGCTCTTTTGCCTTTACTCCGGCTTTCATTTTGCCTTCAACAGAATTCACGACTCCAAGAACTTTCTTCATTGCTTCCTTGTAACTCTTTAACTCTTTTTCCCCAAACCAAAAACTAATTGTGAGGTCAGCGCAGTATCCTTTCCACTTCGCTCCCGCGTCAATCAGCACTGGGCATTCGCGCGTAAGGGCCTCATTTCCGGAAACGTGGTGGATGTTTGAAGTATTCTTTCCAAACGCCACGATGCAGAATGCTGTGTCAAATCCTTTGTTTCTAAACTCATCGCTTATCAAATTCTCCACTTCTTTTTCTCTTATTCCGGGGCGAAGGCTTAATTGAATATTTTGAAGTACTCTTCTAGTTTCCTCAACAGCGCATTTAATATTTTCAATTTCTTCTGGTTTTTTTGTCTCCATTAATTCCTCAATATCGTGCGCAATGTTCACAAATTTCTTGCCCTTCGCGTGTTTTTTGAATGAAGCAAGTGTTGATACCGCTGTGTGGCGCGCGTCAAACCCAATTCTTTTCCCGCAGTTCTTTCTTAATATTGCGCGCAGTTCTTCTCTTCCGGCATAGGTAACAACTTTTGCCCCGTGAATCACTTTTCTCGCCTGCGCGTGGTTGAATGGGTGTGAAATCCAAATAGGCTTTTTATCTTTTCTTAAAAGAAGTATTCCCTCATATCTCTCGTTTGGGGCGTAGCCGTGCACGCTGCGCAAATACTTATTCACAAAAGGATTCTTCCAGTAGCTGTGAAAGTTTGGAATAAGTATCGAATCAACTTTTTTCCATATCATAAAAGCAAGTTTTAGGAAAAACAAAATGGTTCCACGAATTATTTGTATTCGTAGAACGCTTTGTATGCCTTGTATGTTGCGAAAATATCTATTTTGCTTGCGAGTTCAAACGGCGAGTGCATTGCGAGCACCGGCGGACCCATGTCAACAACATTCATATTGTATTTTGCGAGGAGATATGCGATAGTTCCGCCCCCGCCCTGGTCCACTTTTCCGATTTCCCCGTGCTGCCAAGGAATTTTTGCTTCCTCAAGCATTCCTCTTATCCATGAAATGTATTCGGCGTTAGCGTCGCTTCCGTAGTATTTTCCGCCGCTTCCTGTTGCTTTCTCAACAGCTACACCGTACCCCGGTTTGTTCATATTCATCGGGTCCATCTTATCAGCGAATTTTGTGTCATATCCTGAAGTGACATCCCCGCTGATTCCTTTTGACCTTGAGAGTATTTCTCGTCCTGTGATGCTCTCTTTTCGCATTTTTGCGATTCTTTCAAGAGTATTCTCAAGGAAGTATGATTCCATTGAAGTATTTCCAACGCTTCCGATTTCCTCCTTGTCCATCAGTAAAACAACTTTTGTTCTCTCTGATTTGCTCTCAATGAGTGATTTCACCGCGATATATGAACATACTCTATCATCGTGAGCGGGAGCCCCAACCATTCCTGAGTCAATTCCAACATCCCTTGATTTTATTGCGGGGTAGAGCGAAAGCTCCGCTGATACAAAATCATTTTCGGTTATTTTGTATTTGTCATTAAAGAATTTCAAGAATGTCGCTTTGATTTTCTCTTTTACTTTCTTATCCTCAATCGGGATTGTTGCTCCTATTGCGTCAAGGTCCTCTCCCTTAATTATATCCTTGGCAGCTTTTTCTTTTCCTTCCGCTCCTTCAAGATGCGGCAAAAGATCAGAGATTACAAACACTGGTTCATCCTCTTTTTCTCCAAGTGTAACATCAATTTTCTCTCCTTTCTTATTGAACACCACTCCGTGCATTGAGAGCGGCACATTCAGCCAGTGATATTTCTTTATTCCGCCGTAGTAGTGGAGGTTAATCATCGCGAACGGTTCGGATTCGTATATCGGGCTGAGCTTTAAATCAAGCCTTAGTGTGTCAATGTGCGAGCCGATAATTCTTGTTCCCTTAGTGAGCCCGTCTTTTCCAAGTTCGATTAGTAAAATGTTTTTGTGGTGGTTAATCGCGTAAATCTTTTTTGTGGTTGCTGTTGCTTCTTCAATTGAAACAAAACCGTTTTTCTTTGCGAGTCTTTCGCTCCACAAAACAATTTCCCTCTCGCTTTTATTCGCGTCAAGGAATTCTTTGTAATCCTCAGAATATTTAATCGCGCTTTTCTTTTCTTCAGAAAGTAATTCCCAAGCGCTTTTGTGCTCGCTAAACAGTTCTTTCTCAAGCTTGCTTCTCTCGTCCTTTTCTCCCTTAACTTCTTTGTCCGCAACCAAATAACCACCCTTTTCCTAGTAGAATTGGCGAAAAAAGGCTTTAAAACCCTGTTCCTTTTGGGAGCAGGGTAATAACCCTGAATAGATATAAAATTTGTTCTATTTGAGATTTTACTCTTTTTTTATCATCGGCAGACCGGTTGTCTGATTCTCAACTACTTTGTATCCTGCAGGCAAATCTATTCCTTCTGCTGGATTCTTAGAGAAAAAGTATAAGTGTCCCCTTGAGTGCAAATAATATTTTTTTCCTTTTGAGTTAGTATGTTCGTAAGCCATTCATATCACCTGAAGGATTAAATGGTTAGGAGTTTAAATTCCTTTTGCACATTGCGAGGATTAATATACCCGTTTTGCTTTCTCTATCCTGAAGAACTATGCCTGGAAAGAAAAAAAGGGCTTCTGTTAAGAAAACAGGGTCAAAGAGCGTAATTAAACGTACGAGCAGAGCTAAAGTTAGCGCTAAATCCGCTGCCAAGTTCAGGGGCGACCCAAGATTATTACAAATGAGGCAGAAAGTGCTTGCGTTCTTGTCCCTAAAAGAAACTAAACGGATTGCGATTGTCTCTGATAATGACGAGGACGGATTAACAGCCGCTGTTCAGATGAAGAAGTTCCTTGATTTTAGCAAAGTTGAATCCCAAGTGTTCTTTTATGATCATTATTCAAGGAGATTAAGTTTCCCAAACGAGCACTTCGCGAAATTCAGCCCGGAGAAAACAATTTTCCTTGACCTTGGCGAAGCATTTATTTCAGAGGTGCTTGAGTCCCTTGGCAATGCGACTGGACCTTTTCTTGTAATTGACCACCACCAGGGAGATGTAATTAGAGGAAACGCTTTTCGATGCATGGTAGTCAAGCCAAGGAGTTTCTCTGATATTGAGCCTTCAAAGTACCCGACCTCAAAAATGGTTCATGATTTATTCTTAGGAATAGATTGGCTTTGCGCGATTGGGGTAATCGGCGATTTTGCGTTTGACCAGTGGAAGGATTTCTTAAAATCTGTTGAAAAGAAGCATCACTTGACTAGGGCAAAACTTAATGAGCTCGCGGACCTTGTTGCGTGCATTACTTCACAGTATCCTGAGAAGATAAACACTTTCTTTGCTTCGGTAAGTTCGGCAAAGAAACCCGCTGATTTAATTGAAACGGATTTTTTCGCACTCAAAAAATTATTTGATAAGAGGCTTGTGATGCTTAAGGAAATGTTCAAGGAAAAAGCGGAGTATTATGGGGATGTGGGTTTGTATTTCTTCAAATCTGACCCGAGATTTGCCTCAAAGTTAAGCAATATTCTTTCCACCGAGCACAAAGAAAGCACAATTATTATTTACGAACAGCCCGGGGACTTAATGAAGTGCTCAATTCGAAGACAGGACTTCAAAGTGAATTGCAACTTACTCGCAAAAGCGGGAATTGTAAGCATCCCTAATGCAAAAGGCGGGGGGCACATACCTGCCGCGGGAGCAGCATTCCCTCCTGAGTACTTTGAGCAGTTCAAAAGGCAAGTAAGAATATTCTTACTCAATAATCCGCCGAAGGAAAGGCTTGGCTAATTCTTCTAGTTATTGTCCAATTCGGCTTTTGGCAAAATTTATAAAGGGTTTCAAGGTGAGTTTCTATATTGCCCTGGTAGCTCAGTAGGTAGAGCGCCCGACTGTTAATCGGTAGGTCGGAGGTTCAAGTCCTCCCCTGGGCGTTTTCACAATCCGAATTCTTCGCTTGGGCGCTTTATTCTCATTCTGATTAATGCAAACCTATTTATTTTCCAAAGCGGGTTCTTTGTTATGAATTCGCATTTAGCCGCAAATACAAAATCAAAGAAAAGTTTTGGCGGGTCTAAGGCTTCTCCTATTTTGAGTAGAGCCTTGGCAGAGAAATTAAGGCGCGAAGCGTCTAAGGGTAATGCATCGTTTGAGGAGCGTTTAGTTGCCGCTGAAAAAAAGTTTGGAACAGGCCAAATTCCTGCTCAGACACTTCAGCTGTTTGTTAATCGCCACTTTGGAAACGGAAGCTTTGAGCGGGCGAAGAACCATTTAATTCAAAACACGAATTTTCCAATACGCCCCCCTTATTCAAGAGAGAATTTACTTCAAATTATTAAGTGGCTTGAGGATGTTAATGGCTCAAAAAAATAGGCTGGCTGCTTATTCGCAGCAGCAACAGCACTTCTCTTCTTTCTTAACAGTTTTCTTCTTCACGACTTTTTTCTTTGCAGGCATATATACACCCTCCGCTCTCGCACTTTGAGCCGTAAATGGTTAAAAAGAGTTTGCTTGGGAATTAATTTTAATGAACGAAACAGATTTCATTTGGGTAAACGGCAAGATGGTTAAGTGGCAGGACGCCACTACTCACGTTCTCACGCACTCACTACATTATGGTTCAGGGGTGTTTGAGGGAATAAGATGCTATGAAACTAGTAAGGGTCCCGCTGTTTTCAGGCTTAAAGAACACATTAAGCGTTTCTTTGAATCAGCCAAATTAATTTCAATTAAAGTTCCATATACGCAGGAGCAGATTATTGAAACAGTAAAGGAAATTGTTAAAGTGAATAAACTCAAAGAGTGTTATATTCGTCCAATCACATATTATGGTTATGGAAAAATGGGGCTTGATACTAAAGGCGCAAAAGTGGATGTAGTTGTCGCGGCATGGCCCTGGGGCGCGTACCTTGGAGAAGATGGACTAAAAAATGGTATTCGCGCAAAAATTTCCTCCTATCGCCGACCTCACCCAAAATCAGTTCCGATTCATGCAAAAACTACCGGGGTTTATGTGAATAGTACTCTTGCCAAAATGGAGGCGCTGGGCGAGGGCTTTGAGGAAGCGGTTATGCTTGATTATAAGGGAAATGTTGCGGAGTGCTCGGGGGAGAATATTTTTATTGTTAAGAATGGCGTTTTGATTACTCCACCTCTTGATTTGTGCTTGGCTGGAATTACACGCGACTCGGTAATTGAACTAGCAAAAAAGAGAGGAATTAATGTTATTGAAAAAGCTTTTCAAAAAGAGGAACTATTGGCGGCTGATGAATGCTTTATCACGGGGACTGCAGCGGAAATTACGCCGGTGAGGGAGATTGATAATACAAAAATAGGAACAGGGACCGCTGGGAAAATTACTGCGATGATTCAGGAAGAGTACAAGAAAGTGATTCACGGAAATAATAAGGATTATTTGAAGTGGCTTGAACTAATTTAATTTGAATCATGCAAATAATTGCTTCATTTTACATTTAGTGATTTTATGAGAGTTGCATTCTTGGGTCCGCAAGCAAGTTTTTCTCACGAAGCCGCGCTGAAAGTTTTTCCAAAAGAAGAACTTGTTGCGGTTGATTCAATTCAAAGTGTTTTCACTCATGTTTCAAATATTGTAGTGGATGCGGGGATTATTCCGCTTGAGAACTCAACTGAGGGAAGCGTGACATCAACACTTGATGCTCTTACCGACACAAAATTAATGATTTGCGCTGAGCTGCTTCTAGATATTCGCCAATGCTTTTTGTCAAATGAAAAAGAGAGGGGCGCAATAAAGAGAATTTACTCACACCCCCAAGGGTTCGCCCAATGCAGAAAGTGGATTGAGCAAAACTTTCCGAATGCTGAACTTGTGGAGTGTTCAAGCACCGCAAAGGCCGCGCAGAGGGCATCAAAGGAAGCGGGATGCGCCGCAATAGCATCAGAAACCGCATCCGCAAAGTTTTCAATTGCGCTGATGGAGAAGAATATTAATGATATCTCGAGCAATAAAACAAGATTTGTTGTTCTAATGCAAAGAGAGGCGGCGAAATCATTTGCTGCTGCCCACAAGGGCCCAAAACCAAAAACCTCAATTATTTTTGCGGTGAAGGATAAGTCAGGAATGCTGTTTGAAGCAATTAAATCTTTCAAAGAATTTGGGGTGAATATGACTAAAATTGAATCCCGCCCGTCAAAGCGCAATCCTTGGGAATATATTTTCTTTGTTGACCTTGACGGAATGGTTGGGGAAGGAAAAATTGATTCCGCTTTGCTTGAACTTAACAATCACTGCGAGTTTGTTAAAATACTTGGAAGTTATTATAGAATTGAGTGAAGTTAAGGGTGTGGGGCTTTTGGAGAAGAAAAACAAAAAAACAATTCTGGCGATTCTTATAACTTTAACTCTCTTAGGCATATTCTTCGGCTGCACAAAAAGCGGGCTTGATGATGCTAAAGTCAATGCCACAATTACCTGCATTGGCTTGTGCAAAAAAGCGGTTGATGATAATGTTTCTCTTGTGAATGGTCCCTGTATTGGGCGCACACAAACTGATTGGGTCTGCGATGTTGCACATTCTCCTCGCGAAGCCGTTGATAATTTGCCTGCGAACCAGTGCGCTGATTATGCAAATGGACTTATGCATCACTTCGTCGAGGTTGATACAAATTGCCAGTTGATTTCAATCGATGGGCAATGAAGTATTTGCTTCTTTCTTTAAAAATAGAAATTGAAGAGACTTAGTTTCATACTTAGTCTCTTCAAAAATAACTTTTCAACTTCTTTATTTCTTAGTTACTTTCGCTTCGCCCATCATATACTTTGCTATGAGGAATACCACGAATGCGATTATTGCGAAGTTAATTAGTTCGCCAATGAACGCCCCAACTCCCCAGACAAATGGTCCTAGCGCGATTGTTGCCGTTCTCCACGCTCCGCCTGGAATGAATGGTGTGATTGTGGGCATTATGAGGTTATCAACAAGCGACTTAATCAGCGAGGTCGCCGCGACACCAATAATGAATGCCACCGCCAAGGCGATTATTTTGTATTCCTTAAGGAAATCCTTAAACTCTTTCACTACTTCAAGCATTAAATCACCTGCAGCATTTCTTGGAAAAAGGGTTTAAATAGCAATCCTGCCGTCGCCCTGTTACTTTTTCCCGCAAGGGGTTTTGTTTTTTAAATCCTTTTAATCGCTTCTTATTTATGATTAGGACTCATACCTGCGGGGAATTAAATTCCAAACTTATTGGAAAGAAGGTTACGCTTCAGGGCTGGACGGATACTGTCCGCGACCATGGTCCAATTACTTTTATTGACCTAAGGGACAGGTACGGCTCCACTCAAGTGGTAATTGACCACAAGAAGAGCACTGAGCTTCACGAGGTCGGGAAACAGGTTAGAAAAGAATTTGTTTTGCAAATTGAAGGTACTGTAAAAAAGAGGCCCGCAGGAACTGAGAAGAAAGCGCTCGCAACAGGAGAAATAGAACTTGACGCTGATAGTGTGAAGATTCTCACAAAAGCACTTCCCATACCAATTGATCTTACTGCAAGAACGGAAACTAATGAAGATTTAATGCTCAAGTACAGATATCTTGCGCTTAGAAACCCTGATTTGCAGAAGAAGATAATTTTCAGGCACAAATTGGTAAAACTTGTAAGGGATTTTTATGATGAAGAAGGATTTTTGGAGATTGAAACGCCAATCCTTGCAAAGAGCACTCCTGAGGGTGCTAGAGATTATCTTGTTCCAAGCAGAGTTCACCCTGGGAATTTTTATGCTCTTCCGCAGAGTCCCCAGTTATTCAAGCAGTTGTTAATGATTGGCGGAATGGATAAGTATTTCCAAATCGCGCGCTGTTTTAGAGATGAGGATTTGAGAGCCGATAGGCAGCCGGAGTTTACGCAAATCGATGTTGAAATGAGTTTTGTTAATGAAGAAGATGTAATGACGGTGAATGAAAAATTAATTCAAAGAGTGTTTAAGGAAATGATGGGCGTTGAAGTAAAACTTCCATTGCAGAGAATGCAATGGGACGAAGCGATTGAGAGGTTTGGAATTGACAGACCGGATACAAGATTCGGGCTTGAATTAAAGGATGTTACTAGTATTCTCTCAAAAGGAGAGTTTAATGCTTTCAAATCAGTTGTTGAGGGAGGCGGAATAATTAAGGCGATTAATGTTATTGGAAAGGCTGAGTATTCTAGAAAAGATTTGAACGAGCTTGAGAATTTTGTTAAGATTTACCGCGCTCACGGGCTCGCTTACCTGAAATTTGTTAACGGGAAGTTTGACGGCTCAATCGCGAAATACTTCTCTGAAGATTTGCTTGGCAAATTAAAGGTTGCGATGAATGTGAAAGAAAATGATTTGCTTGTAATTGTTGCCGATAAGGCAAAGATAGTAAATGATTCGCTTGGATTTTTGAGAGTTCACTTGGCAAAGAAATTGGATTTAATCAAACCTAATACATTTAATTTGCTCTGGGTAAAGGATTTCCCGATGTTTAAGGTTGATGAAGAGGACGGGAGCATTACTTTTGAGCATCACCCATTTACTTCTCCAAGAATTGAGCACCTTGATTTTATGGAGAAAGAGCCTCTGAAAGTAAAGGCTCTTGCGTATGACTTAATCTTGAACGGAACTGAGCTTGGAGGGGGAAGTGTAAGAATTTATAATCCTGAGCTTCAGTCAAGAGTATTCAAGATGATTGGGCTAAGCGATGAGGAAGCAAATAAAAAATTCGGCTTCTTCCTTGAAGCATTCCGTTACGGTGCTCCTCCTCACGGCGGACTCGCGTTTGGGCTTGATAGGCTTGTGATGATTTTAAGCGGGGCGGATAGTTTGAGAGAAGTAATCGCGTTCCCGAAGAACAAAGCCGCGGTTTCATTAATGGATGATTCTCCTAGCGAAGTATCTGCTAAACAGCTCAAAGAATTAAGCATTGACCTCGCTTTGCCAAAGGAAGAAGAAAAGAAATAATTCTTTTTCATGACGCGATTGCAATTTCTATTTTATTTATTTTTTTTTACATTTAATTTTAGTATTTAAAATCAGTGCCTTATTAGCGAGTTTAGGTCGCTTACTTGTTTATTGTAATCCGCATTTCCCAAATTTCCCTGCTGCTTTCCGGCGGTTAAGGTTCCGGTGAGCGCCGCAATTACGACAGCAACTACAACTATCGCCGCGCCTATTATCAAAAGATACTCAATTGCGCCCTGTGCTTTTTCTTCCATATTTCACTTAGGCATTATTAGTATAAAAGCGTTATGATATGGGTCTTTTTCATGGATGGAATTGATAAGAAAATTGTTGAGATACTTTCAGGCGATGCAAGAGAGCCGTTTCTCTCAATCGCCCGCACGCTTGGTGTCTCAGAAGGAACAATTCGCCAGCGCGTATCTAAAATGTGCAAAAAGGGGATAATAAAAAAATTCACAATTGATACTTCTTCCTCAACAAATGCGGTTGTGGAGGTAGTGACTTCTTCAAGCTCTCCTACACACAAAATAGTTGAAAAAATAGCGAAGCTTGGAGTGTATAGAGTGTTTGAGGTTACTGGGAGATTAAGTATAATTGTAATAATTCACGCTCCGGATATTAAGGAGTTGAATAATAAGCTTGAAGCGATTAGGGCGCTTGAAGGGGTTATGCAGACAGAAACATTCTCGGTGCTGAGGGAGTACTAACTAAAACTTCTTCGCTTTTCGTAATTTTATTACGCATTTTTAAAGACTTCCATATGGGGCTTTATTTGTTGGGGTTAGTAAGGCATGAACATTGCTATTATTGGACTGGGAAAAATGGGTCTTGCGATAAAGAAAGTCGCTCTTGAGAGAAACCACAAAGTAATTGCTATTGACCCTATTGCACCCGGCGCTGATTTTAAGGAAATTTCAAATAAAAGCCTTGACGGGATTGATGTCTGCATTGATTTCACAACCGCGGCAACAGTTCTTGAGAACGCAAAGAAAGTCGCAGCACTTAAAAAAAATCTTGTTGTTGGCACCACCGGCTGGTATGATAAGATGGATGAAATGAAATCCGCCGCGAATGGGATTGGGTTCTTGTGGAGCGGGAACTTTAGTATCGGGATGAATGTTTTCTTTCATGCGGTGCGCGAAACCGCAAAGGTAATGAATAATCTTCCGGAGTATGATGCTGCGGTTCTTGAGGTTCATCATAATCAGAAAAAAGATTCTCCTGGAGGAAGCGCGCAAATAATCGGAAAAATAATTCTTGAATCAATGCCAAGGAAAAAGAAGATATTTGCCGACAGATTTGCTGATAGAAAGCCGAATCCTGATGAGTTGCATGTTGCGAGCATGAGATGCGGCAGCGTTCCTGGGACTCACACTGTTTTATTTGATTCTCCTGTTGATACAATTGAATTAAATCACATCGCCCGCGGAAGGGAAGGATTTGCGTTTGGGGCTGTGCTTGCAGCTGAGTTCTTGAAAGGAAAAAAAGGATTTTTTAGCATTGATGATTTGATGAAAGAGGTAATCGGGAAAGCGAAGTAAATAATTTTTATCAAGATGTTTTTGTGGGCATGATATTTATGGATGAAAAAAAGTTTCGGGGAGTTTTTACAGCAATAATTACTCCTTTCAAAAGAGATGAGAGTGTTGATTATGACTCTCTTGGAAAGCTTGTTGAATTTCAAATAAAAAACGGTGTCGCGGGGATTGTGCCATGCGGAACCACCGGGGAGTCACCCACTCTGAATCATGAGGAGCACAAAAAAGTAATTGATTTTGTGATTAAGAAAGTGAAGAAACGCTGCCTTGTTGTTGCGGGAACCGGAAGTAATTGCACAAAGGAAGCTGTGGAACTCTCAAGGGACGCGGAGCACGCGGGTGCTGATGCTTTGCTTTTAGTGAATCCTTATTATAATAAACCAACTCAGGAAGGATTGTTTTTGCACTTTAAAAAAATCGCTGACTCGGTGAAAATTCCCGTTATTATTTACAACATCAAGGGCAGAACAGGGGTAAATGTTGAAACATCCACTCTTATTAGAATAATCTCCGCGTGCCCGAATGTGCTTGCGGTAAAAGAGGCTTCCGGGGACCTAAATCAAATGATGGATGTTATCGCAAAAGCTCCAAGATATTTCTCTGTTCTCAGCGGGGACGATAATATGACACTTAATTTAATTAAAGCGGGCGGAATGGGGGTAATTAGCGTTGCTTCTAACGCGGTTCCTAAGGAAATGGTTCAATTAGTTGACTTTGCGTTATCAAAGAATTATCCTGAAGCGGAAAGAGTTAATTCAAAACTCGCTTCATTCTTTGAAAACATCTTTATTGAAACAAATCCAATCCCGATTAAATTTGTTCTTGCGCAGAAGAAAATGTGCGAGGAAGTTTATAGGCTTCCGATGTGCGAAATGACAAAGGAGCATAAAGAGAAAGTTTCTGCGCTAATAAAACAGATGGGTTTAATTTAGAAAGAAGCTCAATTTCTAGGACATTTTTTTGAGGGTGATAGCATGGCAAAAATAAATTCCAACTACAACAAACTCGCTGCAGGGTATTTGTTCCCTGAAATTTCAAAGAGAGTGAAAATTTTCCTTGACAAGAACCCGGGTGTTAGTGTAATAAGGCTTGGAATTGGGAATACAACAGAACCATTAGTTCCCGGGGTAGTTTCCGCTTTGCACTCAGCGGTGGATAAACTCGCTGACTCAAAAACATATTCAGGGTACGGGGATGACCTCGCCACTTATGCGATTCCAAATTTTAGGGAAGCGATTGTTGATTATTATAAAAGAATGAATGTTTCAATTGAAAACGAAGAAGTTTTTGTAAGTGATGGAGCAAAATCTGATTTGGGAAATCTCTTATCAATCTTTTCAAATGATTCAATAGTTGCGGTTCAAGACCCTACTTATCCTGCATATGTTGATGCTAGTGTAATCTCAGGATTAACCGGAACTTCAAACGGGCAGCAGTATGCTAAAGTAATTTACATGCCCTGTAATGAAAAAAATAATTTCTTCCCGGAGCCTCCAAAAGCAAAAGCTGATTTGATTTTCCTTTGCTCTCCAAATAATCCGACCGGGGCAGTTGCTTCACGCGCACAATTGAAGGCATTTGTGGAGTACGCAAGAAAGAACAAAGCAGTAATAATATTTGATGCGGCATATAATTGGTATGTTTCAGATTCAGCACTTCCAAAAAGCATTTATGAAATTGAGGGCGCTTCTGAGTGCGCGATTGAAGTAAATAGTTTCTCAAAATACGCCGGCTTTACTGGTGTTCGCCTCGGATGGTCAATTATTCCAAAGAAATTAATGGTTGATGGTTCCGAAGCAGGAAAAGTTAATTCAATTTGGAACCGAAGACAATGTACTTTGTTTAATGGTGCCTCAAATATAGTTCAGGCCGGCGGGTTATTCGCCCTTTCTCCACAAGGGGTAAAGGAGAATTTGGGGCTTGTGAATTATTATCTTGAAAATGCGAAGATAATTCGAAGGGGGCTTGAAGAAAAAGGCTTGAAAGTTGTTTCAGGCGGAACAAATGCGCCCTACATTTGGGTTCGAACTCCTAAAGGAATGAAGTCCTGGGATTTTTTTGATAAAATCCTCTCAGAGGCGAATGTTGTTGTGACTCCGGGCTCAGGTTTTGGTCCAAGCGGAGAAGGATATTTTAGGGTAAGCGCTTTTGGCCACCGCGAGAATGTGATAAAAGCGGTTGAGAGTATCAGAAATAAGTTAAAACTTTGATTTGTGTGGGCGATATTAATGAACAGCGATAAGGATTTGTTTTTCACAAAACCCCAGATTGAGGAAATCACAAAAACGTATCCGACCCCGTTTCACTTATATTCAGAAAAACTTATTCGTGAGAATGCGAAGAAATTGTACAAAGCATTCTCAATTGTTCCGGGTTTTAAGAATTATTTCGCGGTAAAAGCCTGCCCAAATGTTTATTTGATGCAAATCCTCCGCGAAGAGGGGATGGGTTTTGATTGTAGTTCTCTTCCTGAAATGATTCTTGCCCAGAAGATTGGCGCGAAGGGAGAAGAAATAATGGTTTCCTCAAACAATACTCCCGCGATTGAGTTTCAAAAAGCATTTGAGCTTGGGGCGATAATTAATCTTGATGATATTACTCACATTCCTTTTTTGGAAGAATCACTTGGCGGAAAAGTTCCTGAATTAATTTGTTTTAGATACAATCCTGGCCCGCTTAGGGCAACTGCGGAAGGAAATGTTATTGGTTCTCCGCAGGATGCGAAGTATGGACTTACAAGAGCACAATTATTTGAAGCCTGTAAAATAATGAAACAGAAAGGCGTGAAAAGATTTGGGCTTCACACAATGATTGCCTCAAATGATTTGAGAAAAGAATCTTTTGTTACAACCGCCGAAATGCTCCTTGACCTTGTTGTTGAGATTTCAAAAGAAGTTGGAGTTAAATTTGATTTTATTAATCTCGGCGGAGGAATTGGAATCCCCTATAAGCCTGAGCAAGTTGAAGTGGATTTGGATTTTGTCACACGCGGGGTAAAGAAAGCTTATGACGAAAAAATCCTCGCGAATAAAATTGCTCCTCTAAAGATTGTAATGGAGAATGGGCGAATGGTTACAGGACCATTTGATTATTTAATCACAAGAGCGATTCACGAGAAGCACATTTACAAGGAATATATTGGTGTTGACGCATGCATGGCGAACTTGATGCGCCCTGCGCTTTACGGAGCATACCATCACATTACGGTGCTTGGAAAAGAGAACGCTCCGCACGACCACAAGTATGATGTAGTGGGTTCTCTTTGCGAGAATAATGATAAGTTTGCGATTGACAGGATGCTTCCTGAAATAAAGATGGGCGATTTGATTGCGATTCACAATGCGGGTGCGCATGGTTTTGCGATGGGTTTCAATTATAATGGAAAATTAAGGAGCGCAGAACTTCTTTTGCGTGAGAATGGAAAAGTTGAGATGATTAGAAGGGCAGAAACTACTCAGGATTACTTCGCAACATACAATTTTCCCGGTGCAAAAATTAAGTTCTAGTGCTATATTGTGCCTAGTTTTGGCAAAACAAAATCCTTGCGGGTATTACCCTTAAAAATCCAACGGGTATTACCTTTGCCATAGTTGGTGATACCTAATGCCTAAAAATATTGATTCTGTTGTGATAAAAGAGCCTTTGAGGAAGCAAGTGCTTACTCTTGAGTTCGATGAGGGTGATGATATTTTGTCTTGTATTAAGCAGGGAATGGAGCAGAATAAGATAAGAGAGTGCGATGTTGTTGACGCTGATGGTGCGCTAACTACTGCAACTGTTAATGCTATGGAGGGCTCAAAGTTCAAGAAGATTGAGTTCTCAAACCTAAAAATTATGCGTTCAAGCGGGCACTTCAAAGTTGGCGGCGGGGACCTTTGGGGCTCTCTTCACGTTTTCACTGAGGGAAGAAAACCAATTTCAGGAACAGTAGTAAAAGCAAAAGCAAGCCAGGGATTTAAACTCAAGCTTTCTTTTTTGCCTTAGCCGCTCTTCTTTCTTTTGCGCGTTTTTTTATCGCGCTTATTTCTTTTTCAGCAAGTTCCTCTACTCTTTTCATTTCATAAATTGCCGCGCGCTCAGCTTTAGTTAATCCTCTTATTGTTGCTCCCTCGACTCGCTTTACTCCATTCACTGTGGCGTTTTCAGCGGTTGAGAGAAGCGGGACAACATGGGAAAGCAGCGGCTGGGTTATTGGAGCCATGGTGAGCATACTAATTGCAACTCTCTCTGTGCGTATTCTTTCAGCGAGATGGATTTCTTTAATCTTATTTCTCATAACCACATGCACGATTATTCTGTATGCCACCGCTATCAGGCAGACAACATAAAACGTGTCAGTGAGTATTGGAAGATTAATTGTGAAAATCAATAGTGCTCCCGCGAACATTGTCCCAAGGAATGTGGCGGTTCCAAAGAGCGCCGACTGGTATGATGCGTATTTGATAATTTTCTCGTCAGGGAATGCCTCGTAAATGAAATTCGCAAGACCCATAGTGAATCCCGAGAGTATTACCCCGTTTAATAATTCAAGCGGAACAAGCCACATTGGGTCTCGTATGAATATTAGCGCGAGTGGGTGAAGTATCATCAGGAGAGTTGTAGCGCGTATTAGCTTTATGTAACCAAATTTATCAACAATTCTTCCCCAGTAAGGCATTGCGAGGATTGAGGAGAGTGTGGAAGCCGCGATAATCAATGTGTAAAGTATGTAATCATTTGAAAGTCCTAATGTTTTTAATAAATAAATTGAGAGAAACGGTCCGATTGTCGCAAGGCTGAAGTTGATTAGCATTCCAAGGAGCACTACATGCCCGAAATTATCCTGCCCCATTTGTTTCACAAAATGCAAAAAACTTATTTTCTCTTTTGGGAGCACTACTTCAGGTTCATCCATTTTTGTGAAAAAGAAAGCGGAAAGAGCTCTTCCAATAAATGAGAGCGCGAATATTCCGCAGAATGCGTAGAGTAGAAAAGAGTTGTCAAATAATTGGAGCCATAAGCCCGCAATCATCATTACTCCAAACACAACTGCCCCCGCGAGCGCGTTTCTTGCTCCAAAGTACTCTCCCATTATTTCACTAGGGGTAATGCTTCTCATCCAGCTCTGCCACAGCGGGCTGCATATTGCCCCGACAATTGTTCCTGCTGTTGTGATTAAAATCAGCCAGAACACCTGTCCTGTTGGGAAGATGAACGGAATCAATGCTATTAACAGCCAACTCAGCGCCTGAAGAGCGACCATCATTATTATTGCGCTCTTCCTTTTTTTGTAAAAGCTAAGGAGTTTTATTGAACCCAGCTGTATCCATGCCGCAAATAGAGCCGGAACGGCGGTGAGAACCCCGACTTCAAGGCTGTTTGCGCCGAGAAATATTGCAAAAGGAACAACAAAAGTGAGCGCCCCTCCAACCATTATTGAGTTAAACATTCCTTCAATTATTGAGTTTCTAAGAGACTTAGGATACTTGTTTATTTTATCAAAAAACATTTCTATTCACTTTTGCCTGCTATTTCACAACAACACTTTTAGTCCTTTTAATCCTTTCAGCCCCGCTGTTTTTCTGGTAAAAGCAGTGTTTTTAATTCTTCCACCGCAGTTCTATTTTATTAAGCAAATGCAAAGCAAATGCAATTATTAGCCAAGTCGGATATGTGAGCGTAGCGAACCCCGCCAGCGAGCCGGCGGAACGGCTCAGCTGAGGTGGCAGAGTGGTCAAATGCGGCGGATTGCTAATCCGTTTCCCGAAAGGGAGCACGAGTTCAAATCTCGTCCTCAGCGTAAGTAAATGACCTAATTTTAAAGTTTAAATAGCTGAAAAGCCCTAAATTTAATCATGTCTAAACTGCCTGACAAGTGCTCTAATTGCGGCTCAACAAAATCAAAGACTTTCTGGGACTACAAGGATGGAAGTATTTTGTGTGATAAGTGTGAGAAGAAAATCTCTAAATATTATGAATTCAGGTCAAATGTATTGGCGCATTTTAATGTTTTTGGGAAAATAAAAGGAATATTCTCAAAGTGGTATTTGGCTTTTGTAATAGCTTTTGTTCTTTATTCCTTCTCACTTCAGCTAGCCAGTCTTAATCCAAGCAACCTGTTCAAATTAATAATTCAAACCCCTGTTCTCGGAATAGTGATATTGTTTATTTGGGCAGTTTTATTCAAAGTATTCAGAATTAATGAGAAAATATTATCCAAAACCAATATTTTTCAAGCCGTAATATGGTCTTTTGTGCTTATTTCAGTTAGCATTTCGTTTCAGCAAGGAAATTTGGCAATGTTAATACTTGGAACAATATTTTATGGAATAATTTTCTTAATTCTGATTGCGATTAAGAGACGTTTCTTTAACAAAAAGAATAATAAAAAATAATTGCAATATTTTTTATAAAATATTTATTTGAGCTTTTTTCTCTCAAATATTATCTTTCCTTGCCGCTTTCTCCAAACAAAAGTATTAAATAAACATTCACCTTATTACTATAACAAAATTTTTTTGTTATGGAGGATTTGATATCATGGCAAAAAAGAAAAAAAAGAGAGTAATTAGAAGAAAGAAAAAGAGAAGAGTTGTTAAGAAGAAGAAAAAGAAACGCAGATAGTTTTATTCTGTGTTTAGCAGAACACAAAGTGTTTTGCTTTTGTTTCGCGGGGCGCGGTGATTTACTGCGCTCCTGAAGGCAAATTTGTTTTATTTGTAATAAAGATTCTTGTTTTGTCTTTTATTTGACCGCGGGGAGTTTTTTTGTATCCTGTTGGTTCTTTGGGGCCCTTGTGGCTCTGACTAATCCGTCTCTACCAATATATTTCTTGAGTTTTGTCTCGGCGTGTTTTTTTAGTGCGGCACGCGCAGCACTTTCTCTCGCCTTTATTGTCGATGTAACGCTTTCGCTAAAAAAAACTCTTTCTCTTCCTAATTCTTCATCATGCACTTTTTCTATTCTTACCGGGGCTTCTTTGGACTTTCCCATCTTCTCCTCATTAGTTCCTTTCAAAAGATTATTTGCAACTGCGGCGGTTGCATTGAATAATCGATTTTTCTCTAAAACCTGCGGCTGTTTAAATGCCCTTATTGGGTGCCGCACTTTATTCCAAAAACTCCCTGATAGAAGTACTCTCTGGCGCATACAATATTGCCTCTTCCGCTCATTTTAAGCCTTTCCAGTCCTTTTCTCTTTAAAGCATCCTTTTTATTTGTTTCTGGGATTATTACTTTCATGTCATTTTTAGAGTTGTTCAAAAAGAAGGATTCTGCTCCGCCCGCACTTGAGCAGAAGAGCGAGGAAGAACTAATTCTTGGGGGCGGCGAGAATATGGAAGTAATTATTCCTAATCATGTTAAAGACGCAAAAATAGCTGCTGCTGAAGTTTTCATGGAAAAGAAGAGCGCCAAAAATATATTCAAAGTCACAGGAATTTATGATGTTGGTGTTCACATAATGCTCACAGGAATCGTTTCCTCCGGGAAACTTAAGAACAAAATGAAAGCAAAAGTGACAAATAAGGATATTGTTGTTGAGGAAATAAAGATTGGTTCAAGTACAGTAAAAGAACTCCTCGCAAATGAAGAAGGAACGGTTTTTGTTAAAGCCAAGCACTTCCCCGTGATACGCGTGGATGATGAAATTGAGTTTAAGTAGTCCTGTTTCTAAAAAACCAAATCCCTCCTTAGCAAGGTTTTTATAGCATTTCCTGACGTGTTATATTTATTGCACGGGTAGAGAAGTGGTCAAACTCGCCAGACTCAAGGCACTTTTTTTCTTTCTGCGGAAAGAAAAAACCTGCACTAAAAAAGAAACTTTTTTAGGACTTGGGAGTTATCTGGTCGCTTAGTGCGTTCAACGGTTCGAACCCGTTCCCGTGCACTTTTTCTTTCTGGAGAAAGAAAACCTGCACTAAAAGAAAAAAATTCTCTTCCTGCGGAGCAAGCGTATTTAATTTTGTTGATGTATATGGACTGCAGACAAAAACAAAACCTAAAGAATTGCAATTGTACTTTTGACTGCGAAAAGAAGGGTATTTGCTGCGAGTGCGTTGCGTATCATCGGGTAAGAAAAGAGCTTCCTGCTTGTTATTTCTCAAAAGAAAAAGAGAAGAGCGGGGATAGAAGCATCAAGAATTTCTTTTCTTGACTTTCTTATTTGCCCCCTGATTTTTTTTGTGCTACTTTATACTTTCAAATTTCACTGAGTTAATACAGTTCGGCAAATATTTTGGCTCTTTCAGTCCAGGGAGCTGTTTCACAAGCGGCAAATCATGCACGGAGTATTTCCCGTAGTAAAGCTCTTTGAGGGCATGAGTTTTCAAAAATTCCTCAACCTTAAGCATCCCGTTGAAATAAAGCGCGTCCTTAAAGAGCGCCCCTCCCTTTGTCTGGTCCTTTATCCCGCGCTTTGCTCGAAGTGTAAGCCTAAACGCCGCTTCCCTATCAAAGTGCTTTGCCATTTCCGTGTAAGTGTCAAAGAAGCTTTTTGTCTGCGCCTCATTAATCGCGATTAATCTCCCCGCATATTCCTTTACCTGTTTCTCAGAACTCACTCCGCTTAGTTTCTCAATGGTTGCGGCAAGTCCCTCTTCTGTTTCAGTTGTTTCTCTTGAGAATCCGTGCGCGAGTAATTTGTATGGCTGTCTAAAACCATTTTCATATCTGTAAATGTGCGCCTCAATTTCGTGAGCAATGAATCTTGCAACCATTTCCTTTGTAAAATCCGTATCATTGTTGATTAGTATCTCTCTGCGGGAATTAATTACGGCAAATCTTGAGCCCGCCGGTTCGCGCAGGGTTATCTTGTAATTGAGTTTGCCTTTCTTTAAGCGTGTTTTAATTGTGTTAATTGCAGTGTCAAGGGAGATTCTCTCCTCATATTGCTTCGCATCGGTTTGAAGGGCTTTTTTTGCGGCTGAAACAGATATTCTCTCAATGCTTCCATAGTATGCTTCAGAGTTTCCGCTAAAATTCTCCGTTCCGATGCTTTTGATGAGCTCAATTTTCTCAATGAGATCAATTATCTCGGATTCAAATACTATCCCAAGTTCGTCTCTTCCAACTTCTTTCAATAGTTCAGTGAGCTCTGATTTGAATGTATCAAGTTTTGAGCCCGCCTGAAAGTATGAATAATCAGGGTTTCTTTGCATGTATGAGAATACTGGGTTGTATTGCTCATTTCTCTCAAGCGCCTCAAAGAATTTCAGTTTTTGCTGATTAAGGTTCTGCGGATTAATAAATTTGAGTAAATTAGTCTCAATTACTCCCGCGATTTCAAATGTCTTTTGGTCAAGCTTTGTGTAATCAGGGCAGTGCATATTGAGAGAAAAGATTATTGGGGTTAATATTGGTTTTGGTTTAGAGAAGTTCGATAACTATTTTGAGTTAGTCTCTATTCACTTTCTTTTCCTTTCTTCGCATCCGCTTTTTCAGCGAGTAATCGTATCCACTCGTGTATTACTGTTGTTCCGAGGTATTTTTTGAATGGTCCGGGCATGAAATTTACCTCAATTACCACCCATTTGTTTTTGTATTCCATGAGGTCAACCGCGCACATGTCCATTCCGAGTGTTTTCGCTGCGCCCTTTGCAATAGAAAGCATTTCGGGGGTTGGGTTTATGAGGTGCGCGCTTCCCCCGCGGGAAATGTTTGCTCTCCAATCTCCTTTTTTGCATTTTCTTTTTACCGCAACAACATAATCACCGATTACATAGCACCGAACATCAGAATCCTTTCCTTTGATAAATTTTTGGGTGGAGATAAATTCCTCAAATAGGTGCACTGCGTCAAGTATGCTCTCCATTTGCTCTTTTGAGTTAATTAGAACAACTCCTTTTCCGGCGAACCCAGAGATTAATTTCATTACAAATGGGTATCCTGTCTCATCAATCGCATAATCAGCGTACCTTGGCGAGATAAAGAGCGTGCTCGTTACCCCAGGGATTGATTTTGTGGAGAGTTTTTGCGAAGTAAAGAATTTGTGGTTAGTTACTTGGTATGATTCAAGAGTCACAGGGCAGTAGGCGTTTGTGCTTTGTATTGCTTTCATTACCGCTTCTCCCAGCAAAAAATCACGTGAAGAAATTCTTGGGTAAATTGCGTCATATTCAAGCAAATTTTTCCCCTTATAAAATAATCCCGCTCTCCCCTGCGAGGTTTGAATTTGTATCTTATCAATTGTGACAAAAAGCACTTTGCCAAACTTCTGCTTTGCTTCTTCAAGCATGGAATTAATTGTGGATTCTTTGTAAGTTTTTGAGCCAATTATTAGGAGGCTTTTTTGCGAGGTCATTTTAACCGCCCTCCAAGCGCTGTTTTCTCAATTAGTTTTTCGAGTCCAAAGAAACTAAATTTCGGTTTATTCTTGTGCCTGTTCGTTTTCGCTTTTTCAATTAAGAAACTCGCAGCCGTTTCCTCAAGGCTCTCTGAGCTAATCCTGTCAAACTCAGCCCAGGGAATCATCGGCTCGATTTTCACTACTCTTCCTTTCGCAAGATCCACTCTCGCAATATCAAATCCGCATGCGTGCGCGGCGCTTATTGCGGTTTTGTGGTCCTCTTCGCTTAGTTTGTATGTCTCTCCCGCGGAGAGTTCAGGAACTATTTCATCCTTTTGCTTTCTCTTAACCGCGAAAACCTTTTTTCCAATTACCGCGCATGAAATCGCATCCCCTGGAATATATTCCCTTAGCATAAATCCGTCAGTTTCAGTTCTAATGCTTTTAATAAAGTGATTTAGTTCAGTGCTTGTTTCTACAACAATTTCCTGCTGGGCTTTTCTCCCGACAAAATACTTTGCGATTAAAGGATAAGAGATTCTTGTTGAAACTTTCTCAATGTTCTTAGCGGAGCCCGAGGTTAGTGTCTTTGGGGTGGGAATATCCTCGAGTGCTAAAGTAACAAATTGATACGGCTCGTTCATTGCATTATAATATGCCCCTTTTTTCGCGCTCACATAGCATTCCTGGTCATGTAATTCCTCAAGTAATGGTTCAATAAATGGGGCGAGAGTTGCTCGTACTTGGATTATTACCGCATCATAGTAAGGGATTTTTTCCCCAAGTGATTTGATTAGGGTTTCCTTTTGTTTGCTCACAAGGGTAATTTTTGATACTCGCAGGTACTGCGCATGCGCGCCCTTTTCCTTAAGCGCCGCAACAATAGGGTTAGCGACCCCTTTTTTCTCAGCAATAACAAGTATATCCATGTCCCCACTAAAGCGCATAACACATGCAAGAGCATAAAAGAGTTTCTTTTTTGAGGTTTGCCTGCTTTTTTAGTTCCAACAATTAACCTTAATAATGCGGATTTCCTTATCATGGCGCTGTGGTCTTCTTGGGTAAATCAAAGAAAGTAATTGGTCTTGTTGAGATTGTGCATATTAGGGGCAAAAAAGGAATTGTAAAAAAGAGAGCTCTTTTTGATACGGGTGCGACAAGAACGAGTATTGATGTTAAGACCGCCGCAAAAGCCGGTATTGGTCCGATTGTTTCTAGTGTTAGGGTAAAGAGCGCTTCTTCTTCAAGAGGATATTTGCGCAGAGCGATTGCTGAAGCCGTGATTGTTGTTAAAGGGAAAAAGTTCAAGAAGGGAGTGAATATTGAGGACCGTGAAGGAATGCCTTATTCTGTATTAATTGGAAGAGATATTATTCACAACAACTTTTTGATTGATGTTTCAAGGACCCACACAAGCAACAAGGTGCGGGATTCAAAGGACAAGAGCGAGAGAAAGAGAATTACAGAAATGTGGGATAAGCATCAGCAGTAATAATTATGTCTTTGTGTTTAGTGGGAAGAAATTAGTGTGGGTGGTTAGCGGTGGAAGGAATTGAGTTTAAAGAGCTTAGTAATACAAACCTCAGCACTATTGAGGAATTGCACGCGCTTTTTCCCCACTGGAAGAAATCCTCTGTTCAGAAAAAGATTAAGCTCACTAACAAGCGCAGAGACAAAAGATTTGTTGCACTAAGAAACGGAAAAATTATTGCTCATGTGAAATTGGTTTTCGGCAAGGGGCTTCATAATCACAGAGTGGAAGTCACTTCGCTTATTGTTGAGCCGAAAGAAAGGCGCCAAAAAATTGGAACTGAGCTGATGAAGTATGTTCTAAAACAGCTTCCAGGCGACCGCTCGCTTGTCCTCCTTGCGGTTGACACAAAGAACAAACCCGCGATTGATTTATACAAAAAGTTGGGCTTTGAGGAATACGGTTCGCTAAAGAAAGCCTCGAGGTTGAACGGAAAGTATGTTGATAATTACTTTATGAAGAAAGAACTCTAAGTGTATTGCCAAAAACTGCCTTCGCAGTAGCTTTATATATGAGTTTTTTTCTAATGATAGGAGTTAGTTGGTTGTGATTTTGTGGTTTTGAGTGTTCTATTCCATCCTACTGAGGTCTTCAAGAAGGTTGATTCCTCCCCCGTTCTTTATTCCCCCTGGCTTGTTGTAATTATTGCGGGTATTTTCCTTGCGATTGTTGGTTATTATGCCTCGGCAAGTTGGCTTACCGGGGTATATATGTTCATTGCGAATATTGTGCAGTGGTTCATTTTGACTTTATTTGTTTGGTTCTTTGGCTTTATACATTTGAGAAAGAAAAGAGGGATTGCGGAGGAAAGATTTGCGGAATGCGCCGCGGCTACTGGAAAACTTTGGACTATTACTCTTGCAACTAACTTGATAATGGCGATTCTCTCAGTCTTCTACGGGTTTGTGACAATTTTCCCTTTCAATATTTTGGCTATGATTGGTGTTATTCTTGCAATTATCCTTACTATTGGCTGGATTGTGGCGTCTTATAAGATGCTAAAAGTTGTATTAGGCATTAATGGCGGGAAATTATTTGTTAATTGGATACTTTTGCTCATTTTAAATGTGGTTACAAGCGCGTTTATTGTTGGGTTAATAGCAAAAATCTTCTAATTTTAACAGCTCTCTTTAGTTTTCTGCCTTATTTATTTCCTGATTGTTAAGGCAATTGCCCAAAAACCCCCTGATACTACATAATTTGGCTGGTTTTCCCAAACATTTATAAAGGAAAATGAGAGGAAATTTATCGTGGTATAATGAAGAAGCTCTGCTCTGAATGCAAGGCCCGTTTCGAGGTTCCAATTGATGATATGGAAGAAGGAGATGCTATTCCCTGCCCTGAATGCAATTTAGAGTACACAATTATAGCTGACAAGAAAGGTGTTTTGAAACTAATTGAAAGCAAGACGTTTGAGATGGAGGAAGAGGAAGAAGACTCCGAGGAAGATTCAGACGCTGAAGAAGATTACGATTCTGATTAAGCAAAATCATCTCATTCTAATTGACTTAGTTCCCTCACTCCCATATTCAAATCAAATTCTCAGTGCCCCAAAAACCCTTAAATACTTCGCCAACTACGATTGTTTATCATGGTGCTAAAACTTTTCAATTCATTTGGCTGCAAGCTTGAGGAATTTAAGCCGATAAAAAAAGATTTTGTCGGGCTCTACACTTGCGGACCAACTGTCAATAATTACATTCACATAGGAAACCTCAAGTGCTATTCTTGGGAGGATTTGCTTAAGCGTTACCTTCTCTTCAAGGGCTACAAAGTAAAACAAATAATGAATTTTACTGACGTTGATGACAAGACAATTAAAGGATCAATAGCAAATAATGTTCCTCTCTCAGAATACACTGAGAAATTCAAGAAAGCGTTTTTAGAAGACATTAAGACAATGAATATTCTTCCCGCGGAAATTTATACTCCCGCAACTGAATATATTCCTGAAATGGTAAAGCTTGTGGAAAAACTTCTCGATAAAGGTTTTGCTTACAAGGGCGAGGATGGAAGTATTTATTTCTCAATAAAGAAATTCAAGAATTACGGGAAACTCGCGGGGATTGACACAAAAAAGTTAAAGGATGGGGCGAGAGTAAAACAGGATGAGTATGAAAAAGAGGGTGTAGGGGATTTTGCTTTATGGAAAGCTTGGGATGAGAATGATGGTCCTGTTTATTGGGAAACTTCTTTAGGGAAAGGAAGACCCGGGTGGCATATTGAGTGCAGCGCGATGAGCATGAAGTACTTGGGAGAAACATTTGATATTCACTGCGGGGGAGTTGATAATAAATTCCCTCACCACGAGAACGAGATTGCGCAAAGCGAGGCCGCTACAGGAAAAAAGTTTGTTAATTATTGGCTACACACAGAGCACCTGCTCGTTGATGGGAAGAAAATGTCAAAGTCCCTGGGGAACTTTTACACTCTCCGCGAATTGACCTCAAAAGGTTATAGCCCAATGGCAATTAGATATGTTTTCCTAAATACTGATTACCGCCAGCAGTTAAATTTCTCCTTTAATGCGGTGAAGGATGCGGAGAAAACTCTTTTGGGATTGCAGAATTTTATCTCAAGATTGCGGGAAATAAAAAACAAAAAAGATGCTGATTCAATTGCCCCGCTGGTAAGCGCGGCTCTTGAGGGCTTCACCGCCGGAATGGATAATGATTTGAATGTGCCTGAAGCGATGAAACATATTTTTGATTTTGTAAAGAAAATAAATAAATTAATTGATGAGGGGGAGATTGGAGTTAGCGCGGCGAACGAAGCCCTTGAATTCCTCAAAAAAATTAATTCAGTTATTGGAGTGCTTAATTTCACAGAGAAGTATTTTGAACTCACGGAAGAACAGCAGGCATTAATCCTTGAGCGTAACCTCGCAAGAAAGCACAAGGACTGGAAGAAGAGCGATGAACTCCGCGATAAACTCAAGGCGATGGGGATTGAGGTTGTGGATAATAAGGACGGGACGACTCTCGCAAAGCCCCTGAAGTAGTTCAATCCAAAAGCAGCCAGAAATCTTTTTAACCAAGAAAGTGTTACTATAAGCGAGAAAAGGGATTATTTTTGGATGCTTTATTGCTCTTTGTTCATATCGCGGAGATTATTATTGTCGCGGCGGTTGTGAGCGCGTTATTAAGAAAATTAAAGCAGCCCACGCTCCTTGCGTATATTATTGCGGGTGTTCTGATTGGTCCGCTTGTGATTGGGGGCGTTGATTGGACCGCTTTTGGAATTCCTTTTCCCATTGGAATTAGCTCAATTACTCCTGAAGTGACAACTTTATCTGAGATTGGAATGGCACTTTTAATGTTTTCCATAGGAATAGAAACTTCTATCCACCGTCTCCTCAAAATGGGGCGTTCGGTTATTCTTGCAACTCTTTTGCAGATAGGTCTTGTAATTTTTTTCACTTTTCTCTTAACAATTCCAACAGGGCTTCTTACAACCGAGCAAGCGCTCTTTGTAGGGGCAATTCTTGCATTCTCCTCCACAATGATCGTGGTAAAACTACTCTCAGATTCAAATGAGCTTAATTCACTTAACAGCAGACTAATGATTTCCATTTTGCTTCTGCAGGATTTTTTGATGATTTTTTTTGTTCCAATGCTCTCAAATGTTTCAAATATTCTTGATGTATCCATTTTGTTTAAAGTGGTCTCAAATAGTTTGCTCTTGTTCATAATTGCTTTTGTAATGAGTCGTTTTGTTCTGCCGCGTTTCTTCAGAGTGGCTGTTGAGGAGCAGGAGCTTTTTGTTCTTACAAGCGTTGCAACAGCATTCATCTTTATTGGTTTAAGTGTGCTTCTTGATATTCCAAGTTCAATTGGTGCTTTCATCGGCGGTCTTGCCTTAAGCACCCTTCCGTACAATTTGGAAATATTCTCAAAAATTCGCGCCTTGCGTGACTTTTTCCTCACAATCTTCTTTGTTACTCTTGGAGCGCAGTTAAGTTTTGGTTTTTCCGTTTTAAATCCGTGGTTAATGGCTGTTATCATCTTACTCGTTTTTGTAATAAAGCCAATTGTTTTCTTTGTGCTCTCTCTATTCATAGGCTATGGAAGCAAAACCGTAGTAAAAATGGGGTTGAGTTTGTTTCAGGTTTCAGAATTTGGCTTTGTACTTGTAGGGATTGCTACAGCCACATTTATTTCAGGAGTTCCCATATTTTCCGCTGATTTGGCTTCCTTTATTATAACAGTAATTGCGATTTCAATGATTGTTTCCCCTTACTTAATGGGTTCCTCAAGCAAGGTTGGGCAATTCTTTTATAATAAAGCAAAGCATCTTCAAAGGCACCTCCGCACTGGTTTCTTTAGGAGAAAACTTGATGAGCTTGAAGTTATGCCTTCAAAGAAAGAGCTTGAGAATCACATAATCATTGTGGGAGGGGGAACTGTTGGGCGAGGGCTTGCTAAGGAATTAAGAAAAAATAATCAGGTGCTTGTGATTGACCATGACCCTGATGTTGTTGAGCAGGGGCAAAGAGAAGGATTGCCGTTTGTTTATGGGACTTCAGAGAATGAAACGCTTTTTGATAAGCTTGACCTCCCCGACGCTAAATTATTTATAATCTCAATTCTCAATCACTCAGAATCAATTAATATGATTAAGCAAGTGAGAAAGTTTAACCGCAAATTACCCATATTTACTATCGCCCACTATTTTTCTGATGCGCTTGACTTCTACAAACAAGGCGCGGAATACGTGTGCATGCCTTCAGTTATTGGCGCTAACTCTTTTATGCAGAAAATCTCGGAGTTCATTGACACTGGGAAGAACGCGAAAGTAAATAAGTTCAAAACCGAGTTCATGGATTATTTGGAAGAAAAAGTTAAAGAAGAGAAGAAGTATAGGCAAAGGGGATAGTAGAATATCTCACTGAATATCTATTTAGGTTTTGGCTTAACTCCCACAACCCTAATTACTCTTTTTGTTCTATTAACCGGCGGGTTAGGTTTCCTTGCGAGAGAAAGAGTCCAATTCTTTCCGCCAGCCACTATTGCTCTTTTTGGTCTGAATCTTAATGTAACCATAACTAAATTACGTTTCGCCCCTTAATAAATTATTTGGTTGTCAAAAAATTATTCATTTTGGGTAGTTGTATTTAGTAATTCTTCGCAATTACATTCTTCCAATTCTCTTTTATCCACTTCTCTGATTTTTCTGTGATTTCTTCCCAGCCGTGCCTCGCGAGTTCTTTCTCCACTATGTGCCCCTTGTGCGGATGTTTGTGTTTTCGTTCATGGTTTGAGCCAAATCCCTGAAAGTAGTGTGTGAGTTCGTGCATGAGAACATAATCAAGCACATACTCAGGCACTTCAAGTGATTTTAGTAGCGGGTTTATTTCAATTATTGAGCCGAATGCCGCGCTCTGCATTGGAGTAATGTGCCCGAGCTTTCGTTTTGATTTTCTCCCCCAGCGAACAACAAGTAAATTTGTTACCCCGCGCTCCGCAAAGTTTTCGCGTATAAGCGCCGCGGCTTTTGCTGCCAAGTATTTATCATAATCGGTCGCGGAAACCATGCACAAAGAAGAGAGGAAAAGTAATTAAGTGCTTTGTGCGGGGCTGAAAACTAAATTAAATTCACTTGCTCGAAATTAGTTCAAATACGGTCTTAATGTCCCCGAGGTTTGATGTAATATTAATTGTATAATTGCCTGAGAATGCCGCGCTGTCAGGGTTTCTTCTTACAATGCAGGGAATTTTTCTTGTGTCTCCTGGAGCAATATTCTCAAGCACATACATTTTTTTGTTTGTATCAAATATCGCGTTTGGGCAGATGTAAATTATTTCCTGTGAAGTAGTTGAAACATTGAACATCGCGTCAAGTGTCTCTGTTTTTCTGTTAGTAATTAAAATATCCATCTCGGCCTGCTTTACTTCCTTTGAAATATCAAGAGGATTATCTTTCCATGAAACACTTATCCCTTTCTCTTCAGGGAAAATATTAAAGTTTGTGTTCCCAATTCCCTGTATTGCTGAAGGGAGGAACAATACCGCAAGCACTATTATTACAATTATTACCGCCCCGATTGCAAGTATTTTTTTTTCCTTATCCAAATTCCACGAAGGGTTAGCAGGATTAGGTATCTCCACCCTTGGGAGGTGTATTCTTGGTCCATAAAGCGACATGCCTAGATTAAGTTGTTAGGGCTATTTAAAGATTACGAGTGGCAATGATTTGTATGGAAGAAATAACCCTTGTTGATGAGAATCAGAATAAGGTTTCTGCAATCATCTCAATTCCGCCTAATGCTAAATCAGTAGTTGCTCTGTCTCATGGTTTTGGCTCATGCAAGGAGAGAAAAAATTACAAAGAATTTGAGACAGAACTAAATGCTGTTGGGATTGGCACTGTAAGATATGATTATTATGGGCACGGCAAATTGTATTGTGATAACTCAAAAAAATCAACTTATTCAGTTACCAAAGATGTCACTTTGAGCAAAATGGTGGCGAGTCTTAGAGAAGTTGTGTCTTATATTAAAAAAAAGGGGAATTATTCCATTGGTCTTATGGGGAATAGTTTTGGTGGATTGCTTTCACTTATTGTTGCATCACAAGATTCTAGCATAAAGGCGTTGGCTTTGAAATCTCCTGTTGTTGAGCCGATAAGCTTTTGGCAAAATAGATTGGGAGATAAGAGAATTAAAGATTGGGAGAAAAAAGGCATTATGCATTGGGGCTGCGTTGGCGAGGATTTTGATTTAGAGTTTGATTTTTGGAAAGACCTTCAGGCGTATGATACTCTAACTTTAGCAAAACAAATGCGCTGTCCGGTTTTGATTGTTCATGGCGGTGCTGATACAATTGTGCCGATAAAACAAAGCCAAGCTCTTGCAAAAATCCTTGGTGTGCAAGTGCGTGTAGTAGCTGGCGCAGATCATGACTATGAAACTACAAAACAGCACAATGAAATGAAAAGTGCAATTGAGGAATTTCTTAAAGAAAAACTAGTTTAGTATTATTACGGAAGCGTAAACAACTGGTCATCCGTAGCTTCAAACACTTTTGCCCTTACTCCCGCATCAAGCCATGCGTGGGCGTAGGAGAATGCGGCGAGAGAGGTGAGTAAATTTCCATGTTCCTTGAAGTATTTGGCGTCATTAAAGTAATTCTTTGCCATTGAGAGAAAATCCTCCGCAATCGCTTTGTCCTTCGCATCAAGTCCTTTCTTTAATTTAATTTCTTTAAGTCCCTTCGCGGTGAGTTTCTCGTATTTCTCAACTTTTTCCTTAAGTTCTTTCTCAGTAACCATTCTCTTCACCAAATTAATGTAACTTTTCAAGCGCTTCCTTTTCTTTCTCATTAGTTTTTCCCAAAACAATTAAACTTTGCGGGAAAATATAATGAATTTCCTTAAACTCGCGGATATTTTTCTCTCCATTAAGGATTTTTTGTTTTTCAGAGCCCATTCCCATTAGCGCAACATATTCAAATCCTTTCTTCTTCACGGTTTTCTTTTTCTCTTTTCCAGCAATCTTTTCAAGAACCTCAATCGCTTCAATTGCGTTCATCATTCTTTGTGGTGTTTCATCCTTCTTAATATCAAGTAAGCATAATGTGTGTAACCCTATTTTCTGGTTCGCAAGAATTTGTTTGTAAAAAGTATCAGGCTCATAATTTGGCGCGTGGTAGCAAATTGTTACGGTTCTCCCGAACTTGTACTCATCCAAACCCGATTCAGCAACAAAATTGGTAATTGAAATTCCAGGTATTACTTTTGTTTTTATTCCCTTTTCCTTCGCATCAAGGAGTAATTGTATGTGTGTTGTTGCGGTGAGTGGGTTACCAAACACAAGGAGCGCAATATTATTTGAACTCGCAGAAAGCAGCGCGCTTTCAAAATTCTCTTCAACACCCTTTCTACCAAGTTCCAAAAAATCTCTTCCGATTAATTCCTTTAAATCCTTAGTGAACCCTTGCGCGTATTGTGAGGTATAAGTTTCAAGGAATACCGAATCACACTTCTTTATCGCCTCAAGTGCCTCAATCGTCAAGTGTGAGGGTTTTAGCCCGAGTCCAATCAAATATAACAT
Organism: uncultured archaeon; assembly: GCA_902385225.1. Taxonomy (GTDB): domain Archaea; phylum Iainarchaeota; class Iainarchaeia; order Iainarchaeales; family JAAZKV01; genus JAAZKV01. Next base: position 52,853 of record CABMEU010000029.1, read on the forward strand.
ATAAATCAAGTAATTTATCTCCAGAAAAGTTTTAATACTGCCGAGCGGTGATTTAATCATGATTAAAAGAAGAGTATCAGTGCGTGCTTTGGTAAGAAGAGGCGCTTTAGGGGGCGCGGTTAGTTTGGGAGAGGCGCGGGGCGGGGCTAATGGCGGGATGCGAAGCGAGTTAAGAGTTCACAATAAAAGCAGTTCTGATAATAAGGGTAGGATTCCTTACAAAAGAGCTGTTATCAAATCCAAGCTGAATAGGGTTAGGAGAATAAGGAGTCCTGCGGAGCAGAGAATGGCACTTAGAATTGTTGAGTTAATTAATTCCGGGAAGTATCCTCAAAGGGATGAAATTCTGAGACGCGCTGTGAGCACTTACAGAGCCCAATTTGTTTTTATTGAGGGGAATAAGAAAATCAGGTGGGACCCGCACCTCGCTTTTAAGGTTTATAAGAATCTAATCTCCTGGGGAGTAGTTACCGAGAAACCTTCCTCTCAAAAGTATGCTACTGTGACTAAGCGCTGATTTTGGTGCGGGCATAATTTAGTTTAAAGAATCTTTTTTGTAAAAGAATGTTTTTTCTTATGCGAAACCTAATTTTAACAAACTCGCAAGTCCAGTGGCGAATCCGAGTATTGCGAGTATTACTTTAATGAACCCCGCAATATTTCTTTTCTCATTTATTTTTGCAAGCGTTTTGTGTTTCTTTATTTCTCCGTTCAGATAATCATCAAGGCTCCAGCAAATCAACAGGGCAAGAATTAATTTCGCTGAAATGAATAAAAGCGGGCTGATGTTTAAGAGAGCATTTGAGACAACGTGCTGTTCAGAGAAACTAAAATAAGTAATCGCAACACTGCTTGCGATTCCATCAATCCCCTGCCCAAGCACCACAAAAATATTTAATTTATCATTTAGTATTTTGTATTTAGTAAATCGGTTTATTGCGGCGCACAACCCGTAGCACACGAGAAGGATTGCGATTGTTGTAAGTATTACTGCGCTCCAATTAGTGAATCTGGTAAGATTAAACAAAAGCGGAACAATTGCAACAATTACTCCAAACCTTGCGAGTGTTTTGTAATTAATTTCCTTTTTGTGCAATACTCCTGAGATGATTAATCCAATCACAACAAGAACAAAAGTAAGTATCCAAATTCCCGGGGTAAAAAACCAAAATCCAATTTCAAGCGGATTTGCAGTTTTTACGACCCCGCCAAGAACTAGCAGCCCGGCTTCAATTTGGTGCATTATTACTCTCATTGAGATTCCAAAAAGAATGTATGGGATTAGCGCAACAAAGAACTTTTTATCAAAAGTGATTTTCTTTCGCAGGGCGAGATAAATTATTGCACATGCAATAACAAGCAGTATCATATAAACCGCGGTGTTCACAAGGTTATACCCCTGCGTTTCAGGGCTTATGATGGGTTTAATGAAGTAATCGTAAACGAAACCGCTTGCTTCAACCATGCCAGATTTTAGTATAGGGTATGTTTAAATTATTGTTTTCTGAATGTTATTTATGAATCTTAAAGAAGCATTAATCCAAAAGCTCCCCGCAAAGCTTGCGCCTTTCGCGCCTAAGGCATTTGATTCTTTTGGGAATATTGCGGTAATGGAAATACCAAAGGAACTAAATAAGAAAAAGAAACTAATTGGCGAAACGCTTATTTCAATGAATCCAAGATTTGAAACGGTTTGTTCTATTGAAAGTGACCATAAAGGAAAATTCCGCGTGCAGAAAGTAAAAGTAATTGCGGGAAAGAAGCAAACCATCGCGACTTACAAAGAATATGGGTGCACATTTCTAATTCCGCTTGGAAAAGTTTTCTTTTCGCCGAGATTGAGCGGAGAGCGGACAAGAATCGCCGGATTAATTCAGCCCGGAGAGATTGTTGGCGCATGGTTCTCGGGTGTCGGTCCTTACCCAATAATATTTTCCAAGCACTCAAAAATGCAGAGCGCGGTTGCGATTGAACTAAATCCATTCGGGCATAAGTACGCGAAGAAGAATGCTGAGTTAAATAAAGTAAAAAATGTTGAATTCGTTAAGGGGGATGTGAAGAAGGTTTACAAGAAATTCAAACAAAAGTTTGACAGAATCGCGATGCCTCTCCCGCACACTGGATACCAATTCCTAAAAGAAGCATTTTATTGCGCAAAGCCTGGTGCGGTGATTCACATGTATGAAATTATTCACAAAGGGGATTATTCTCTTCCAGAATCACAAATTATGGGCGAAGCAAAAAAAGCAAAGCGCAGAGTAGAGATTATTTACAAAAATAAGGTTCGCGAGTTCTCCCCCACAAAAGAGCAGGTTGTTTTTGATATTTTGGTGCTTGATTAGTTGTTTAGCTCTTCTTCTCATTTTTGCCCCCGCACCCTAACGCATTTAAATTGTTCTGGCTTTCAATTCCTTTGGTGAGCAATATGGCATTGAATTTGATTTTTTTGGGTCCCCCTGGAGCAGGGAAGGGAACTGTAGCGCAGGCGGTAATGGATAAGTATTCTTTAGTTCAATTATCTACGGGGGATTTGATTAGAGCGGAAGTTGCGAGCGGCTCTGAACTTGGCAAAAAACTTGGTGTGATAATTAACTCCGGCCAGCTTGTTGGCGATGATTTGATGGCCCAGATGCTTGAGAAGGACCTCGCTAAGAAGGTTTCCCAAAAAACATTCAAAGGAATTATTCTTGATGGATTCCCAAGGACTCTTCCGCAGGCTGATATGCTTGAGAGTATATTAAAGAAACTCAAACAGAAACTAACAGCGGTTATTTATATTGAGTCCTCAAAGGAAAGCGTTGTTTATAGGCTTTCGTCAAGATGGTCCTGTTCAAAATGCAAAAAAGTGTATAATACAATTACAATGCCTCCAAAGAATGCGGGTGTTTGCGATGATGATGGGGCAAAACTTACTCAGCGCGATGATGATAAGCCAGAAACAATCGGGAAGAGGTATGATACATTCATAGAAAAAACAAGCCCTTTGATTAATTACTACGAGAAAAAGGGATTGCTGCACAGATACGATGGTAATGTTCCTCCAGGACCATCAATTGCTGCCGCGGAAAAGATAATCGCGGGTATTGTGAAGAAGAATTAGTTTTGAGTGAAGTCATTGGGCTTATTATAGCTCAATGCTTTCTCCACTTTTTAGGAATTTGTATTTCAGTTTATTCTTCTCAAGTTCTTGTCTCATCTTCTCAGCATCCCCCGGTAATTTTGGGTTATCATTGTGCATTGGAAGAACTAGTTCCGCTTCGGTTTCCTTTGCAAAGAGCGCGGATTCAAATGGCGACATGCATACTCCGTGGTTGTTGAATGGAAGCATTACAACATTACATTTGTATTCATTTGGGAAGCAAATAGTATCCGCAGTGTGGTAAATTCGTTTCTTTCCATTGTCAAGAATGAATCCAATTCCCTCATTTACTTCTTTTCCGCCTTTTAGTAACGGGGTGTATCCATGTACCGCTTTAACCACTTCAACTCTTATTTTTCCAAGTACGCTGACGTCGCCCTCTTTTACTATTTCAAATTTTGTGTTAGGATAAAATGTAGCGACCTCGCGCGTGGAGAAAATTTTTGTTTTTGGCGAGAGTATTTTTTGAACCGCTTCCTCGCAAAAATGATCAAAGTGTTTGTGGGTAACAAGAACAAAATTCGGGTTCATCCATGCGTGAATAGTTTTTTCATCAAGAAGCAGAGCTCCAGGGTCAATTAGAATTTTTGTACCGCCCTCTTCAATCAGGAAGCAGGATTGCGCAAATTTTGTTAGTTTCATAAGATAAAGACTTATGGGGAATGATTTTATTCTTATTTATCTGTATTTCAAAAGATATGTTACCAAGATTTATTCTTTTAAAGATTTAAGTTTTTCAACTCTTGCCCTAAATTTTGCTTCCTTTGGAGAACCAAATGTGGACCTGTTTAATCTAAATTCTGCGCTTTCTATTGCTCTTTGTAATTTTCTTCCGTTTTGGTTTCCTTTTAATTGGATGACCTTGCCAGGGGGGTTGCCTTTAATAGTTTTTTTTATTGGTAATAAGATTAATCTTCTTGGCATTAAATTCACCAGTTACTTAATCGCGTCCCAAATGATATTGTCCCTTGGGTTTACAACAATTCCTTTTTGAGTGATTTCGAGAGGGTGCGGGTTCTTGTCGTGTGTTGTTCCGCGCATCTTTCTGACAAATAAGCTTCTGTTTGGCGGGCTAAAATATAATGCAAGCACGCCGTCAACAACAAATTCCTCTACCCCGAATGCCGAGTAAACATTTTTGTTTGACTGGGTTTCTGATGTTAAAAGTGTAGTGCATCCGAATGTTTTGAGTCTGTCAGTAAGTTTGAATAGTGTTGTCCTTAGCATGCTTGTTTCCATGTACGCGCCAAACACAGTCGTGGAATCAATTACAAGTCTTTTTGCGTTAATTGATTCGACTTCTTTTGCGATTTCATCAAGCTGTTCGTTGAGTTTCTCTTCAACTCTTGTCCTATCCTTCATGAATTCCATGCTCAATCTGTAAATGTTAAACATTCCCTGGTCTTGTAAAGCTTTAATGTCCCATTGGAAGCTCTCCATGTTCCATGCGATATCGCGTACATTTCCCTCAAGTGTAACAAATAATCCGGGTTCGCCGTACTGTAGTCCGCCGTTGTATAAGTATTGTGTGGCAAGAATTGTTTTTCCAGTTCCTGGTCCGCCGGCAACAAGAACATTGCTTCCTTTTGGAATTCCCCCGCTTAAGAGCTCATCAAGCCCCGGAATTCCTGTCTTTACTCGTTCCAATTCAACACCTTTTTTCTGTTATAGTTAGCATTTTCATATATTTAAAGCTTCTTTGTGGGCGGTTAAAGCTTTGCGCTGATTTTTGGTGTTCTAATAAGAATTAAAAACAAGGGGAGACTTACTATTGTCATGTCTAAGAGCAAGAAGAAAAAAGCAAAGAAATCAATCCCGATTTCAGAGAAGAAGCAGGGGGAGATTGTGGATAAAGTGATTTCGGAGCAGGAGCCAAAAATTGAGTTGCCCGCTCAAATCGAATCGGAAGTTTTGCCGATTGAGGAGGCTGAGTTTGAGCGTGATTATTCAAAAATGGATTTACTTGATTTAATTGACCAGCCCGCGTGGAAAACAATTCTTCTAGACCTTGTTGAGACCGAAAAAATGGACCCGTGGAATATTGATGTTGTTGAGCTTGCGGAGAAATACTTAAAAAAAATTAATGAGCTTGAGGGGAATAATCTCCGTGTTCCCGCAAATGCTATCTTGGCATGCGCGATTTTAGTAAAAACAAAATCAAAGTATTTGCGTTTAAGTTCTCTTGATGATGAGGGCAAAGAAAAAGCCGTTCTTACTCCTGAGCAGCGCGCATTAATGCTGCAGGAAATTCCTGACCTTTTGAGCAACAGAATGGCGAGAGAGGGAAGGATTACTCTTGATGAGCTTGTCACAAGCATTGAGGATATTATCCAGCGCACCACCCCGAAGAATAAGGCCGCAAGAAACATTCCAAGAATTGAGATTAATTTTGATTCATCCTCTATTGAGGAGAAAATAAAAGAAGTGTTTGATTTGATAAAACAAAGAGCTGACTCGCAGGGGATAGTATTGTTTAAGGATCTTGCGGGTTCAAGCGAAGTTGATGCGGTTGTTGAAACATTTATCCCGGTTCTATTCCTGATGAACAATGGAAAAATCCTCGCTTACCAGAATGAGTTCTTCGGGGAGATTTTTGTTAAATTGCTTGAAGGGGTAGAGACAGTGCAAGAGCAGTGATTTTTGTGGGTCTAAAGTTTCCAAAATTCCATCCTCCGATAAACCCCACGTTTACTTCCGCCTCTGAACCTAAAACCAGAATCTCCGGCTCTTTTGCGGTTACGAAATTATTTAGGTCACTGATTAGAAAAAACAGGTGGCTTAAAGCAACAAGAATTTTACGCCAAAGGGCAAAAGAAGAGCAAGCGAATAAAGTTAGTAATGGGGGCAATAAGCATACTCAAACAAAAGGCGCCGCAAAAGGAGCAAGAGCATCAACGATTGTTGCGCAAAAGCGTAAAGCGGATTTGGATAGATTGAACAAAGCACTTTCTGATTTGAAAAATGAAATTGTCGCAGGGAGAGTAAAGCCTTTTGCTTCAATGGAATCTATTGCCTGGCATCTTGAGAAGAACCCTCAATTGAAAATGGGTTCAGTGCGAATCAGAGGTTTACTAGAAACAGAAAAAATTAATCTCTCTGGATTGAGAGTTTCCCGCAGTGAAGTTCTTAGGCGCGCGAGGCTAAAAAGCTGAAAACACGTTACTTTGGTTAATCCTAACAGGTAATATTAAATACTTCTTTTTTCCTACTAGTCCCTGATGAGCAAGAAGAAATCAGTTTCTGTTAAGAAAAAGAAGCGTTTCGCTGCCGAAAAGAAACTCTCAACAAAAGAGATGGGGTTTTTTCAGAGATTAAAGGATGTTTTGCCTGAGCAGCGCCCTGCGGCGAAAGAAACTGTGCGCGTGAAAACTTACATTGTTGAAAAACCGGTTTATATTAACGCGGGAGAAAGAGGAAGGGTATCTCCTCCGCCGCAGAAATATGGGTTTGATGACGGAAAGAAATTTGATTCCAGAAAAAGCAGGTATGCGAAAAGAAGGGCGGAGAAAGAAATTGCTCCCGAAGATAATCCTGAGGAATTTAATGATGAGGGTCTCACCCAGCAGGATGAATTGAGCGCGGGAGAGACTGAGGGAGAGGATGCGCTTGCCCAAGGTGATGAACAATTTGAAGAGGGGGCTGGCGCTGAGGGAGAAGCGCTTGAAGGAGAAGGGGAGTTTGATGATGGTGCTGAAGAGGGAGGGTCCGCAACTAGCTTAGATAATCCTCACCGAAGCAGGGTAATGTTTAACGGGATTTGGTGGAAGAGAGCATTATTTTGGGGAATACTTGCTTGGCTAATAATTCTTGCTGGGGAAGTTGCTCTTCACGCGATTAATTTGGTTGATTTGAACTTGAACCGCCAATGGTGGGTGTTACTTGGAATAATTATTTTTATTTCTCTGATTTATCATGCTTTTTTTGCCGACAAGCACTTAATTTAACGGCTGGCGGTTCTAATGAAAGAAAAAATCTTGGGTTTTAAGATTGAGTGGGGCAAAATCTCTTTTGACGGTTCTTCGCTTCGTGATATTATTTTTGCAGAAGGAAAAGTAGCTGAGAGGGATTATGAAAGGATAAGAGCAAAGTATGAGACAAGCCATGTTGTTGATGAAATTGAAGCGAGGCTTTTATTGAAAGGAAATCCTGCGGAAGTGATTATTGGGACAGGGTTCAGCGGTATGATAAAACTTACTCCCGAAGCAGAGTCGATTCTAAAACAAAAAACCGCGCTTATTGTGATGCTGTCTCCGCAGGCGATTGACCTGCTTAATGATAAATTAAAAAGAAATATTCGTGTGAATGCGCTGATTCACACTACTTGCTAAAAATCTGCTTTTACTTAGCTAATACTCTTATTTGACTAATTTCTTCTTCTTGAGTTCTGATTCCATTTTCGGTCTGTCAAAGCCGATTATCACAGCGCCGTCAATATCAATTACTGGGACTCCCATCTGTCCGCTCTTATCAATCATTTCTCTTGCTCTGTCCTGATTGATTCCTACATTAACATCCTCAAATTCCACTTTCTTCTCCTTAAGCCAGTTCTTTGCCATCACGCAGTAAGGACAAGTGCTTGTTGAATATACAATTACTTTAGACATACTTCCACCCCGTTACTTGAGTTAGGACTTACTATTAGCGTGTTTTTTTAAACCTTCTGGTGGAGTCAGTTCATCCTTGATTGGGCGGCATAAATTTTGCCGGTATATTTTACGCTTACAATATTAAATCTATTTATCGCTTATTTGTAAGTGATAACTAATGGCCAAAGACGATCAAGTGGCAATGTTTGACATGAAGAAGGACTTGCGCGAGTACTTCAAGGTCGCAAGACCCTACGCTTTCTTTTTCGGTTTAATCGCGTTTTTTGTTCTCCTAATGAGTCTCGCCACGGTTGGGGAAAAGTTTGTTTTCAAAATCTTGCTTGATGAGGGGGCAAATTTTGTTGCGGGAAGCGTTACAAAAGCGCAGTTTATTGAATTAATTCTCTCTCTTGCGCTGGCATTTATCGGGGTGTTTGTAACAAAAGCCGCCTCAAATTGGCTGCGTCTTCACTTCATTAACCGCGCCGAAGGAAGCATGATGCTTGATTTAAAGAAAAAGTTTTTCGGGCACATAGTCGGGCTTTCATACAAATTTCACACAACACACAGAACCGGAAGTTTAATTGCCAGAATGACAAGGGGCGCCGGCTCAATTGAGGGGATAACAGATTTTATCAGCATCGGGATTTTTACTTTAATCATCCAAATGATTGTTGTCTTCATCTCAGTTGCGTTTTTTGATTTGGTTTCAGCTGTAATGCTTGTTGTTGTAATGCTCGCGTTTATTTTCTATGTGTTGTTCTTCCTTCGCGCACAGCAAAAAGCAAGGCTCGCGCTCAATAATGCGGAGGACTCTGAGAAGGCATTTGTGAGTGATGTGTTCACAAATATTGACACGATTAAATATTTTGGAAAGGAAAACAGGACTTCCTCTTTGTTTGTTGATTTTGCGTCAAAAACCAAGGGCGGGTTCATAAAGAACTGGGATTTTGACCGCTGGACAGAGGCGGGTCAGACCTTTATTATTGGAGCGGGGATTATGCTTCTGCTTTACTTCCCTTTAATAAAATTCCTTAACGGCGAAATCTCAATTGGAACAATCGCTTTCATTTACACAGTTTATCTTAATGTTGCCGAGCCGCTTGGCGCATTTATTTGGGGTATGCGAAGATTTTACCAATCCCTCGCGGATTTTCACTCGCTTACCCAGTACGGCGATTTGAAGAAGGATGTTGTGGATAAAGTAAATGCCCCCGCGCTGAAGATTGGCAAGGGTAAGATAGAATTCAATGATGTTTCATTTACTTATCACAAAAAGGAAGTAATAACTAATTTCAGTCTCAAGGTTAATCCAAATGAGAAAGTGGCAATTGTTGGCTACTCGGGATCGGGAAAAACCACTTTGATTAAGCTTCTTTATCGTCTCTATGATTTAAATTCCGGAAGCATTTCTATTGATGGAAAAAACATCACGGGCGTAAAGCAGGAATCGCTGCGCTCTGAATTAAGCATAGTTCCGCAGGAATGCATTTTGTTTAATGATACAATTTACAACAATGTTGTGTTTGCAAATCCGAAGGCTCCAAGAAGCGAGGTAATTAGCGCGCTAAAAGCCGCGCAGCTTTATGATTTTGTCATTGGGTTGCCTGAAAAAGAAAATACTTATGTCGGTGAGAGAGGGATAAAGCTCTCCGGAGGGGAGAAGCAGAGGCTTTCAATAGCAAGAGCTATTTTGGCTAAGAGAAAAGTGTTGGTGCTTGATGAGGCGACCTCTTCGCTTGACTCAAAAACTGAAGCGCAGATAAAAGACGCGCTTAATATGCTTATGAAAAACAAAACAACAATAATTATCGCGCACAGATTATCCACTATAATGGAAGCTGACAAAATAATTGTTCTTGATAAGGGGAAAATTGTTCAGAGCGGAAAACACAATGAACTCATAAATCAAAAGGGAATTTACAGGGGCTTGTGGAATATGCAAAAAGGAGGGTATATTGAGTAAATAGCAGTGAATATTAATCCAATAGAGATTAAACTAATTAAGTGTTAATGATGAAACCCGTTAGAATCCCTGCAAGAAGTATGCTTGAAAGGCAGCTAGAGAGATTGTATTCAAAGCGGAGAAGATTAAAGGTGCCTAGTCAAGGGCTCATGGTTGGTGCATCTGATTTAATTATTCGAAAGTTGTGTCCTAGCGGGAAATTTGTTCGCGCAAGGGGTATTGGAAGACATATGGTTTGGCTTATGTACTTTCGAGGTCAGAGAGAATTAGAAAAGGGGATTTCTGCCGAGGGGACGGTTATGGTGCTGGATAAAATGCTCAAAGAGTTTCCAGACTTTGCTGCGAGAAATGTGAAAACACAGAATAGTGTTTTATGCAAAAATCTCTCGAAGGTAGAACCCAAAATTCAAGAAGAGTTGCAAGCTTTGAAAGCAGCGATTGCCGCAAATCCAAGAACCGCCAAAGAGATGATTCCAATAACCGCTGATTTGTTGGGACTCGCTGCACTCATTCATGAGGATGCGCTAGTGCGGGAGCTGGGTGAAGAGGGCGCTAGGAAATTTATGGGCGAATTATTTGCTGCCAAAGAATATTTTGCACAGAAATATCTTGAACGGAATTAAGTTTATGTTAATCTGCAGTGAATAAATACTTAGTCGCCGATTTTATTCCAGTCATCACAAAAAATGCCCCTTTCTTCTTAAGGAGCCATTTGATTTCCCCTATGCGCGCAATTTTAAGTTTTGGTTTTGAGGAAACGAACTCAATTCCATTTTCTTTAAACCATTCTTTAATCTCAGAAACGCTGTGATAGCTCTCATGCACTTGCCCGTATTTATCAGCGAGCCACGCTTTTCCCGCTTTTATGTTTTTCCCAAAATGTTTCTCCCCAAATAAAATTCTTTTCTCAATATCTGCCCCGCAAAATGACCAAAGCAAGAATCTTTTCAATCGGTGTCTAAATCGCGCGTACTTATTGTAAAGCCCGATGACAATTATTCCTTCATTCTTCAAATTAGCACATGCGATTTCAAACCCCTTTTTTGCATCAATTGTGTGGTGGAGAGAACCAAGAGCAATAACCGCATCAAATTTCTTCCCAAATTCATCTCCATTAAGCTCCAAAATATTTTTGCATAGGAAAGTAACTTTGCCATCCGCTCCAAGTCTTTTTGCGAGTGCCTTTGCATTCTTTATTGAGCTTGAGCTAAAATCAACCGCGATAACCCGCGCTCCGCTTAATGCAAGCCCGCAGTCAAGTTCCCCGGTACCGCACCCAAGTTCAAGCACTTCTTTCCCTTTCCAATAAGTTGCATCAGAGTCGAATGAATCAGCCGCCCATCTGGCAAAGTAAATTGCGCCCTCTTTTGTAATATTCTTCCTCGCAGGATAGGGGTATTTCTCATAGAGTTCTTTTACAAGCGCCTCTTTTTGCTTTCCATTTTGTTTTTCATTCATTAAATACAAGTTTGGAAGCAATGATTAAAACCCCTTTTGTTTGAGAATTACTTATGCAGAAAATAATTGGTTTGCTTGATTTGGATTATTTTTACGCGCAGTGTGAAATCTTAAGAAAGCCGGAGATTAGGGGAAAACCTGTGATTATTGTAATGCCTTCGCTTCGCGAAAACTCGGGGGCAATAGCGACCGCTAATTATGAAGCTCGGGCGCAAAAGATTCGCTCAGGAATGCCTCTTTCACTTGCAAAGAAACTTGCGAGTCCAGATAGTGTTTTCATTAACGCTGATAAGCCGTATTATGAGGAATTATCTCAGAAGGTATTTGAGATAGTTGATTTTTTCTGCGAGAAAGTGGAGCAGGTCTCAATTGATGAGGCATATTTTGAGCTCACTAATGCCTCAGACTTTGAGAAGGCGGAGGAGAATGCGAAGAAAATAAAGCAGAGAATTAAGTCAGAGCTTGGGCTTACTTGTTCTGTCGGGGTTGGTCCGAATAAATTAATCGCAAAAATGGCGGCTTCGGCAAAAAAGCCCGACGGGTTTTATTCAGTTCGACCAGAGCAAGTGGATTCATTTATTTCAAAGCAGAAAATATCCTCTCTGTTTGGGGTGGGTCCAAAAACAGAGGAAATTTTTAAGAAGCACGGTGTTCAGCTCGTTAGCGATGCGCGCAAGTATTCTAAAAAGGATTTTGTTGAATGGTTTGGGGAAGGAAACGGGGCAAAGTTTTACGAATATGTTTTTGGGAATGATTTGCGGGAGATTGAGGCGAATAGGGAGAAGCAGCAGCTCTCAAGGATGATAACAATGAAGCAGGACTCGCGTGATTTTGAATTCATCCGCCAGAACATTGATTTTCTTGCGGAGATGCTTTACAAAAAACTTGTTGAATTAAAAAAGAAATTCAAAACGGTTTCATTAATTATTGTCACGGAGCGGATGGACACAGTCACAAAATCCAGGACAAAAGAGCAGCCCATCGTTTCTTTGGAGGAGTTAAAAGAAATGGAATACACTTTACTTAAGGACTATTTGAATGAAGCCTTCTCAAATGTTCGAAGGGTGGGTGTTCGTGTCTCAAATTTTGATGAGAACACGGGTTTGCAGAGAAAGTTGCTTGAGTTTAAGTGAATTATTAAATTATTTTTGGTGTTATTTTGGAAAATGTGAATTTAAAACAGCAAATTGCGATAAAGCAGCTTCTTGCTCTAAAAAAGCTTTCTTCAGCGCACAGGCTAGCCGCGGACGGGTGGGATGAGGAGTGGAAAATACTTGTAGCAACTCTGATGAGCGCAAGGACAACTGATAAGAAAACAATCCCTGTTGCCGAGGGGCTGTTCAAAAAGTACTCCTCAATAAAAAAATTAAGCAAAGTTTCTCCTGCGGCAATCGCAAAGCTAATCCGCCCGGTTAATTTTTACAAAACCAAATCAAGAAACATAAGCAGGCTAGCAAAGATACTTGTGCGTGACTATTGCGCAAAAGTTCCGCATGATTTTGAGAAATTAATTGAGCTTCCCGGTGTGGGGAGAAAAACCGCAAATGTTTTCCTCGCGGAAGTCGGGCATAACACAATCGGGGTTGATACCCATGTGACTTATTGTTCCCGCTACTTGGGCTGGACGAAGCATGCGGAGCAGGAGAAAATAGAGGCGGACCTCAAATCACTCTTCCCGCAGAATTATTGGGGTGAATTAAACTGGATTCTTGTGCGATTTGGGCAAACTTACACAAATAGGCGCGAAAAGAATGAAATTCTTGATAAAATAAAGCAAATTAAGTAATTATTCCGACGCTTTGTGCGCCCCCTTGGAATGATTTATAAACACATATGAATTAACCTTCATTTATTGGTGATGTTGTTGGCTGAAAAGAAAGTAGTTGGAATAAAGAAAACTGATACTCTTGGGAGTGTTATTGATTCTTACCCTGAAATCGCGCCGGTGCTTGCTACTGCAGGGCTTCACTGTATTGGCTGCCACGTCTCCGCATACGAATCAATTGAAGAGGGCTGCCGAGCGCACGGAATGAGCAAAAAAGATGTTGATGATTTGGTAAAATCAGCGAATAAGAGAATAGCGGAGTATGAAAAATTACCAAAGGTTTCTTTCACAGAAAAATCTGTTTTAGAACTTGATAAACGCTTATCAAAATCAAAGCCGAAAAAGAAATTCGCCCGCCTTGTGCAGGTATTTGGGGAATTTGATTTTGAGGCAATGGATAAGAAAGAAAAAGAGGATATTGTCATTGAAGCAGAGGCAAAATCAAAGAAGATTAGTGTTATTGCGTCTCCAAGGGTTGAGCGAATGCTCCGCGGAGTAAGAATTGATTTTGACGCAAAACAAAATGATTTTGTCGCGGCTAGAACTTAACTAGTAGCTGTCCTTTTCCTGAACGTATTTTGCCGCAGTATGGGCGGCTGTTGCGCCTTCGCCGATGCAGGTTGCGATTTGTTTTAATTCTTTCTTTATGCAATCCCCTGCCGAGTATATTCCTTTAACACTTGTTTCCATTTTCTCATTAACAATAATTCTTCCTTCCTTGTCCTTCGCAACACTCACAAACGAAGTATTCGGGTCTGAGCCGATATAAATAAATGCGCCGGATGCCGCGAGAGCGCTTTCCTTTCCTTTTTGTTTTATTAAGATTTTCTCAAGCATTTTTGCGCCCTCAAATCCAATAACATTAGTTTCAAGCATTATTTGCACTCCTTTTTCTCTGAGGGTTTTTTGTTTTGCGCTTTCCGCAGTAAGCTCTTTCTTTGAGGAGATTAAGTAAACCTTCTTTGTTACCCCCGCAAGATAAATTGCTTCTTCCGCGGCTCGGTTATCCGAGCCAATTACAGCGACCTCTTTTCCATTGTACATTGGTCCGTCGCATGTAGCGCAAAAATGCACTCCTTTGTTCAAAAATTCTTTCTCTCCTCTGACACCAAGCCATTTGCTTGAAGCTCCAACAGCAACAATAATTGCTTTTGCGGTAATGGTTTTTTCTTGGAGGATAATTTCCTTTTCTTTTCCTTTTTCCTTAATTGCGCTTACTGAATCATAAACTATTTCCGCGCCCGCTTTTTGTGCTTGTTCCTGTATTTTTCCCATTAACTCCATGCCGTTAATATCAATGAAACCAGGGTAGTTTTGGATGCTGTTCGCCCAAGTAACCGTTCCGCCCACAATGCCCTTCTCAATTACCGCGGTTTTTAGTCCGTATCTTGCGCAGTAAATTGCGGCGGTGAGCCCGGCAGGACCCGAACCAATAATTGCAACATCATAATCAGACACTACTAATCACGTATGAAGAGGAATGCGTGGTCTTTTTATTCATTCCTTTTTGGTTAAATTGTTCCTGCGAAAGGCAAAGTATTTAAGCTTCTTTGGACCCTATTTTTTATTATGCCAATTAAATCAAAAAAGAAAAAGAGTTCTTTTGCAGAGAGCGTGGCTCTCGCTGATTCGCTTGCGAAGAATAAAACACAGGCCGATGAGAATTACTCTGAAGAGAATTATTCAGGCAGTAATTATTCTGCTCCCAGCGAAGAGGTTATTGTTGAGGAAACTGTTACTGAATCAAAGCAGAGGAAATCTGGTGGAAAGAAAAAGAAGGCCTCAATTAAAAAGAAGAAAAAAGTTCCCACTCTTGTTGATGTTGCGAAGAAGGAAGAGAGCGAAGAAACAAAGATAACTGTTGTTGAGAAACAAATCGAGACTTCCGGACCGCTTGTTGAAAAGCCATTTACAGGTCCTCGGGGAGGATTCTTTGAGACTTTCGGCGGGCTTCTTGTTGTATTGATTATTATTGAGCTTATTGTAATCCTTGTGCTGGCCGCAATGATGTTTGTTAAGTAGTGCTGGCATATTATCTTTTTCTCGTAAAGAACCAGCCGATTATAATTCCTGCCACAAGAGCGATAAGCACGGCGAGCGCAAAAGACTCAACACTTATTCCAGCCGATGCGGTCACAGCTTCCCTCGCTGAAGCACTTATTGAGGCCCCCATTATTTGTTCCGAGGCAGTGCTCTTCAAGAATGGCGCAGAATTATCCGCTGCCCCCATTGCAGCGCTTTGTAGGTTCGCTGACTGCAGGAAAATAAAAATAAATCCTCCTACAACAAATACTCCAAGGCAGAGCATTATGAGAACTTTTACTTCATCAAAAAGATTTGGCTGGATTAACTGCTTTCCTTTTTTGGTGAGTTCATAATATTTCCATTTTCTTCCCTCATCCACCTGTTTAATTAAATCAGCGCCGATTAAAATATCACAGTGCTCTTTTATCGTTGAGCTGCCAAGTTCAAGTTTCTGGCTCAATTCAGTGAGTGTTCTTCTCCTGTCAGTGAGATTCTTTAGTATACTCACTCTCGAATCAGCGGAGAGCGCTTTGAAGCTCTTTTCATCAAGTATAACGTTTTGCTGCATAAAAATCACTAAGCTTAGGTTAGCACTTAATACTTCTATCTTTTGGGCTTTTTAACTTTACTTCTTTTGTTCGGCTTTGCCCTCAGTTTCATTTCTTTTGGAAAAAATACGCCTTATTAGGAAGTAAATTCCGGCGCCCAAGTTCCGCACAACCAAATTCCCGATGAATAAAGTCAGAATAAGGGCGGCAATTGGGTAAAGTATCCATGCGTATTTAGCGAAGAGGCTTAGCATTGGGAGTTGTTTTAGTATCCCTTCCCCCAAATCAACTTTCTGGTTCTTCAGGCTTTGAATGACCTGGTCCTTAAAGCTCTGCGAGGTAACATATGTTTTTGTCGCATCAAGCTGGGAAACAAGTGCTAGCCCGTCAGGGTCGCCTTTTGCCGCCAGATTCTTTACAGAATCAAGTGATTGTATTTGTGTAATTGTTTGCTGCTGCTGTGTTGACATCGCGCCCGCGAGGCTCTCATTGAACTGGTCGCTTAATATTGGTCCGTTTCCGATTGTGTATGAGAGAAGCTGCGGAATAAAGTCATCCTGGTATTTTTGGGTATTTGTTAATGTGAAAAATAATAAGTAAATAAAAAAACCCGCGCATACAATTGAAACAATCCTTCCTGTGGCTCCCGCTCCTGAACGCAAAACCGCCATATACTTCAATTCTTTCTCCCTTGCCGAAAGGTTCTTCAGGCTTATTGGTATTGCGAGGAGAAGTATTGCCATTGGGGCAAAGAAATCAATTAATTGCGGGAATAAAAGCAGTGAACCCGCGATTCCAATAAGCGCTCCAACTAAGGCAAACACCATTGCGTATTTGAATAAATATTTCTTCCCAATTGCAAGAATAAATCCCATTGCAAATGAGGCGCTGAGTAAAAATGCCGCGAAATTAATTGTGATGATTTCTTTGAGGAGGGGAATTGTGTTAATTGTTAGAAATTGTTCGATTGTGATTCCCGTAATTGAGAAAAAATACGCCGCCACAATTATCATTACTGCCGTAGCAACTGCGAAAACTACGCCCGGCGCCTTCTCATTCATGAGCAAAATAAGCTCTTTTTGGTATTTAAGGGTTACTTGGCGGTTTGTTTTTGTGCAGCGTTGGGATATGCCTCATATTTTTTCGAGCAAATAAATATGCTGGGTGTAATCCCCGCCGTCAAATTCATTTGCAGGCCGGTGGTATGATACTTTCTTAAAACCGCGGGGAATTATTGTGCGGTTCTCGCTTGTGAAGAGTATTTTGCCTCCTTTTCGCAAAATTGTGCGGCATTGTTGCAGGGTTTTTGTTAAATCCCCCGGGGTGTTATAAGATATTCCAAGGTTTGAATGAATAAAGTCCACTGAGTTTGGCTTAATCTTTTTTTCTAATTGCAGTGAGTGAAGTACCATCCACTTAATCTTCTTTGAGCCGCCCCATCTTCTCCACTCAGGCACTCTGGCAAGTCCTGTTGCGGTATAGCGCACCCCGGGAAGAGCCTTGACAATTTCTTTTGCAGCTTTCCCAACTCCCGTCCCAATTTCAAGTATCCTAAAATTTCTTTTGCCGGCTTTTTCACTGCGAATTAAATTCAATAAGTTTATTCCATAAAACTTGTTCAATCTCTTTAGCCCCGCGTCAAAACTGATTTCCCATTCACCATACAGTTCGTAAGTTCTCTCCCGCCTATCCTTTTTTCTGCCTTGATTAATTAGTTCCAAATGATCCTTTCTTCTTATGCTCTCCTTCTCTCCAAACCTTGCAACTGAATTAGCATGCGCCTTTTCTCTTAACCACTTTTCAAGCCTTACTTTATTTGGATCAATATTGTGCCTCTGCATTGTGTCCTCAGAAAATTTGTGGTATCCGTCCCAGAGAATTTTGTCGAGCCTCTGTCGTTTCCTTGTGCCAAAACGCCTAATCATATAATACAAAGGGGCTTTGGAATTATTTATTCTTATGCGTTTAAGCGAAACTTTAGCCCCGATAAACCCTTAAAAATTCTTTCCTTGGTGACTTCTGTACTGATATTGATGGATAATAAGAGCGGCTCGTTTTGGCTTGAGGTTGAGAAGAAGTGGCAGACTGCGTGGGAGAAAGAGAATATCTTTGAGGCAAAAGAGGATTCAAAGAAAAAAAAGTGCTATGTTCTAGAAATGTATCCCTACCCCAGCGCGAGCTTCCTCCACATGGGGCATGTAAGAAATTATGTTCTTGGGGATGTTTTTGCGAGATTCAAAAGAATGAGTAATTTTAGTGTTCTTTACCCGATGGGTTATGACTCATTCGGTCTTCCTGCAGAAACCGCTGCGAAAAAAGAAGGGATTCATCCGAAGGTATACACTGAGCAGGCGATGGCAAAAATAATGGGCTACCAAAAAGCGCTTGGGAATAGTTATGACTGGAATAGAACGCTTTCAAGTCATGAACCGGATTACTATAAGTGGAATCAGTTCTTTTTTATCAAAATGCTTGAAAATGGATTGGCATATAGAAAGAAAGCTCCTGTTAATTGGTGTGAAACATGCCAATCAGTTCTCGCGAATGAGGAAGCCGAAGGGGGCAAGTGCTGGAGATGCGGAAACGAAGTAATAAAGAGGGACATGGAGCAGTGGTTTTTGAAAATCACTGATTATGCTGACAGATTGCTTTCGGATTTGGATAAAATTGAGTGGCCCGAAAGAATCAAAACAATGCAGAGGAATTGGATTAACCGAAAAGAATGGATTGATATTGACTACAAAATTGACGGGGCTGATGAATCAATCACCGTTTCAACTACAAGACCTGACACAAATTTTGGAGCGACTTTTGTTGTAATGGCCCCAGAGCATCCGCTCCTTTCAAGAGAAAAAAATCTTGTTCCTGCAGATAAGAGAAAAGCGGTTGATGATTACATTAAAATGGCATTGAAAAAAACTGATGAGGAAAGAATCGCGGAGGGAATGAAAAAAACTGGAGTATTCACGGGGCTTTATTGTGTGAACCAGTTGACAAAAAAGAAAATGCCTATTTGGGTAACTGATTTTGTTTTGCTAAATGTTGGGACAGGTGCGGTTGTGGGGGTTCCCGGGCACGATATTAGGGACTTTGAGTTCGCGAAAGAATTTGGTCTTCCTGTAATTAGAGTTGTTGTTGGAAAGGATGGGAATAAATCAGAAATAACAAAAAAAGAACAGGTGCAGGAAGAAGAAGGAATAATGATTAATTCCGGATTCCTTGACGGAATGGATATTCACGCCGCTACAAAAAAAGTAATGGATTATCTTGAAGAAAAAGGATTGGGAAGAAGAACAATCAGATACAAAATTAGAGACTGGATGATTTCCCGCCAGCGTTACTGGGGCACTCCAATTCCTGTTGTTTATTGTGATAAGTGCGGGGTTGTTTCGGTTCCTGAGAAAGAGCTTCCTGTTCTGCTTCCTGAGAAAGTTAATTTCAAGGTTACAGGTAATCCTCTTGCGACAAGCGAAGAGTTTGTTAATACAAAGTGCCCGAAGTGCAAGGGAAAAGCAAGAAGAGAAACTGATACAATGGGCGGTTTCGTTGATTCATCATGGTACTTCCTAAGATACTGCGATAATAAAAATAAAACAAAGCCGTTTGATGATAAGAGAGTAAATTACTGGATGCCTGTTGACCAGTACATTGGCGGGGCGGAGCATGCCGTAATGCACTTAATTTACGCGAGGTTTTTTGTTAAAGTGCTAAAGGATTTTGGGTTTGTTAAGTTTGATGAGCCCTTCCAAAAACTCTTTAATCAGGGAATTGTTTACAAAGATGGCGCGAAGATGTCAAAGTCAAAGGGAAATGTTGTTTTCCAAACAGATATTTCCGCAAAGTATGGAATTGATACGGCGAGATTGTTTTTGATGTTTGTTTCTTCTCCTGATAAACAAATGGAGTGGAGTGATGAGGGAATTGACGGCTCAAGCAGAATAATTAACCGATTCTTCAGGGTTGCCCAGAAAGTTAAACCCACAAAAGCGGATAAGAAAACAATTAGCAAATTAAATATGACCATTAAGGAAGCCGGAAAGAATATTGAAACATTTGACTATCCTAAAACAATTATCGCGATTTCGGATTTCTTAAACTATTTAGATTCGCTTGAGGAAGTTCCAAAGGAAGCGTTTGAATCGCTTTTGAAAATAGTTTCTCCGTTTTGCCCGCACATGGCGGAAGAGATTTGGCACGACTTGGGAAACAAATCATTTGTTTCAATCGCACAGTGGCCTTTGTTTGATGAGAAATTAATTGATACGCAGTTTGAGAAAATTGATTCGGTGATTGACTCTCTTCGCTCTGATATTATTAGAGTAAAACAACTCGCAAAGCTTGAGAAGGTTTCAAAAGTAAAATTATTTGTTGCTCCTGAATGGAAATGGAAAGCTCTTGGAATTGTTCAAGTTGCGTGCAAGGAGCGCCCTGATTTTGGCGCTGCGATGAAAGCACTTATGAGCGATGCTGAAATGAAGAAGCACGGAGCGGAAGTGCCAACTTTCCTAAAAACCGCGATGAATCGCTTGGCTGAGACCAGCGGGCTCGCTAAATTTGATGAGGCTGGCGTGCTTAATTCCGCAAAACCCGCGCTTGAGAAAGAATTCGGTTTAGTTGAAATAATTAAAGCAGAGGATTCAAAGGAAGTTAAAGCAAAGAACGCATTCCCTGGGAAACCTGCGTTATTGATTGAGTAAGGAACATTTATGTCTGCAGAATCTGATTCTAAAGTAATTGTTTTTGGCGAACCTCATGAGGGCGAACTAAAGAGATATAGTGTTTCAGCCGTAATTCAAAGAAAAACAGATGGAAAATTCTTGTTATTAAAGTGGAAGGAATATGACTGGCTTTCTCCGTGTGTTGGCGGAATTGATGGTGACGAATCTCCTGAAGAAGCCGCGGAGAGGGAAGTGCTTGAGGAAACAGGGTATCATGCTAAGGCGATTAAAAAACTTGGCGGGTTAATTGAGTCGCACTTTTTTGCGGAGCATAAGAATCTTTGGAGGCATAGAATCGACCAGCCTGTATTGCTTGAGCTTACTAGCGAAGAAAGAGAATCAGTTTCTGATGATGAACTAAAAAGGCACGAAGTAATTTGGATTACTCTTGATGAAGCACTTAAGAAAATTACTCATAAGTATAATTGTATTTGTATTTGCCGATATTTAGGTCTTGAATGGAAACCTTAACTGTCTTTAAGTCCTTCTAATTCTCTTTTGTTTTGGAGTCATCCGTTTTTTTGATTTAGCAAGCCCTCTTGCGATTCGTAATGCCTCAATTTTTTGGCGTTCATTGATTGCCATTCTGCGAAGTCCGGAATAATCTCCCATGTCGCTTGGAGCAAAATATAATATGTTTGATTTTGGCAGCCCGAGGCGCTGAACCATCGCTTTGGCGTGCTCGGTGTGCATTACAATTACATCCCTGCTTGTGGTTCCTTGAAGCAGTCTCTCCCATTTCTTTTCGCGCAAGTCCATATTTCTATAGCGGTGATAAGATTCAGACAATGGCCACTTATTATGAAGCAGTTCTTCAGTGAACGGATAACTTGCCCGCTGATGTTTACTTATGGTCCTTTTGCTTTTGTCAAGAGGCACAATCTCAACGCCTAATTTGTGCGCCTTATTTGCAAGCAATGCAAAATCACTCAAATCAGAACCCGGTTCGAAATGACTCATTTCAATGAATAAGCGCTTTTTTCCTTTAATTACCCGTAGAAAATCAGCCATTGCCGCTTCTACTTCCTGGTTAGTGTGCGGCAAAGCGAACATTATTGGTTTGTTGGGGCGAATTGGCATCAAATCACAAACATATACTTAGCCCATTTAATTTAATTGTTTCCTCGGATAATAAATTAAGTTTTTTCTCTCTTCAAAGCTATCTTTAAATACTTTAAACTCTTTCTACTTCTGACAATTTAAGTGATTTTATGAACCGAATGGAAAAAGAGAAGATTCTTGAGGCGGCGCTCTTCATGTCGCCAAAGCCCTTGACTCTTGAGGAGCTTAACTCAATTGCGGAGATTAATTCAAGGCTTGAGACAAAAGCCATGATGCAGGAATTAATGAGTTTTTATAATTCCAGAAAGAGCGCTCTTGAGATAGCTGAAACCCAAGTCGGTTACCAAATGCGTGTGAAGGAAGAGTATGAGGAAAAAGTACAGCACTTCGCGCAAAACTCCATGTTTAACCGAGGAGTAATGAAAACCTTGGCGTTAATTGCATACAAACAGCCGATAAATCAATCCTTAGTTATTCAATTAAGGAACAATAAGGCGTATGACCACTTGAAGCTTTTGCTTACTGAGGGGTTCATAAAAAAAGAGCCAAAAGGAAGAACATTTTCTCTTTCAACAACAACAAAGTTCATTGAGTACTTTGGGAAGGATTTTGGTAAATCATCCAAACCGGTTGCCCCAAGCGCGAGCGATTTAAGGTCCTCAATAAACTCAGAAGTGAATAAAGTGATGGAGCAAAAAGAAGAACAATTTGCTCCAGACAATGAATAATTCTTCTGTTCAAAACAATTTCTGCTGTTTTGTCCCGATTTCCTCAAGCGCTTTTTGGCATGTGCTCCAAAATATTCGTGAGAATGGAGGGAGTTTTTTGTGCTCCTCAACATATTCTTTCAAGAATTTTTGTGTCTTTGGGTCGGCAGGGTATCCGCTTCCAATATCTCCGAATTTTTCCTTAATTGCCTCAATTTCCTCGTCGCGTTTAACTTTTGCGAGTACGCTCGCTGCCCCGACAACAACATAATTTGAATCCGCTTTGTTCTCCGCAACAATTTTTGTTTTTGCGTGGGATTTGTTCAAGTATTTTCTAATTCTTTTCTCAAATGCGCCCTTTAGCGCATCAGGCGAATCAATGTAAATAATTTCTGGTTTCTTTTTGAGTCCATTAATTAATTCCCCAATTTTCATCGCCTCAATTTCGTTGAGCGAGTATTGTGCCATCAAATCATTTATTTCAATCGGCTCAATAATGAGAACTTTGTATTCCACGCAGTGCTTCTTGATGTCATCAATTAACGCTTTTCGTTTATTTGGCAAGATTTGCTTTGAGTCCTTCACTCCGAGCGCTTTGAGTTCCTTCTCGCTCTCTTTCTCCATCACCGTGATTCCAATCGTCATCGGTCCAAACGCGGGTCCTCTTCCCGCTTCATCAATTCCGGCTATTAACATAAAACCACTTCAGATGAATTAAGTAAAAAAGGTTATTAAAGAAACTACTACGCTTGTTTGTAATTAATTACTTTTTGTAGTGGTGCGCAAGCCACTGTTTTTTGAAAAAAGGAAGCGTGAGGGTTGAGAGCAAGAATCCAACCGAAGGAACTATTGCGTTAAGCCAGGGGTTTGGAATATTTATTACATTTAAGTAAATCCCAATCGCAAGGTAAGTGAATAGAACAAGCAGTCCTCTGCGGAAGTAACTTACTTCCCACGCTTTATCAGATTCAACGCGCGAGTTTCTCTCCTCAATTTTCTTTATTCTATTCTCTAGCTGTGTGATTGTAGCCATAAAAAAGCCGACTTTACTTGATATCAATTAGTATTTCTTTGATTCTTGGTCTTTGTCTATCGCATGTCGCGCATGCATCAAGAGCATCAAGGCAAAGAACTTTACCGGCTTTTACTCTCTCAAGTTTCGTGAGTTCAGCGTCTTCTGCGCGCAGAGCAGTGAAAGCGGCTTTTAATGTTTCAACAGCTTTTTTTGTTGAAATAACAGCCATTTCTTTTTGTGAGTCGCTTGGTCTGAGATTTCGGTATGTGTGGCAAAGCATGCAATTTCTCTTTGCTGAGTCAAAATAAGCTGATAGTGTGGTTTTCATGACAAATACTAATACATAAAAGAATAAAAAGCATGGGGGGAGTGAAAAAATGCCTCTTAACCCAAGAAAGTGAAAAAAATAAAAAGTACCGGCGAATTACCGCCGGCACTCGAATTAGTTTTATTATTGCATTATGCAGCAACATCGATTGAGAGTCTCTTCTTGAGTTCTCTGTATCTGTTTCGGATTGTAACTTCTGTTACTCCCGCAACATTTGCAACTTCTTTTTGGGTTCTTCTTTCTCCCTTCAAGAGTCCTGCGATGTATACAGCAGCAGCCGCAACACCCGTAGGTCCTCTTCCTGAGATGAGTCCCTTCTTTATTGCTTCTTCAAGTATTCTGCGTCCCTCTTCCTGAACCTCTCCGCTCAAGTTGAGTTCGCTTGCGAATCTTGGGATGTAGTGTATTGGGTTTGTTAGTGGAACTCCCAAATTAAGTTCTCTTACTAAGAACCTGTATGTTCTCCCAATTTCTTTTTTAGTTAATCCGCTTGCTTCAGCCATTTCGTTTAGAGTTCTTGGAACGTGGTAGGTTCTGCATACTGTGTATAGTACGGCAGCAACAACCGCTTCAATTAATCTTCCTCTAATGAGCCCCTTCTTTACGGTTTTTCTATAAAGCAAAGCAGCAGCTTCAACGAGTGTGTCAGGTATATTTAGGTATGACGCAACTCTCCTCATTTCTGTTAGCGCGATTGATAGATTTCTTTGCATTGAGCTTGATACGCTTGCCCTCTTGTGCCACTTAATTAGGCGGTACATTTGCGCTCTTCCTTTGCTCGAAAGTTTATTTCCACGAAGGTCAGTTCCTCTGCGGTCAATCATTGTAACTAAACCCTTGTTTAGCTTTACATACTTCATCGGGCTTCCGCCTCTTGATGAGTCCTCAGAATCCTCAAAGCTTCTCCACTCTTTTCCCGTGTCAATCATTTCTTCTTCAGACACGATGAGTCCGCAGTTCATGCAAACCGCTTCTCCTTTTCCGTGGTCTACGCGGATTTTTTCGCTACCGCATTCAGGGCATTTTGTTACCAAATCTACCGCCTCCAATATAACGTGTGTTGGGCACCGAGGATTGTTCTACCTTAAAAAATCACAAAACTAGTGCTTAATTATATAAAGGTTCTATGAGGAGGTTTATAAATGTTTCTCAAAAAGGTAAAAATTGCTATAATTTGGGCTAGGGCGAATTTGAAAGGGTTTAAGGAGTTTTAGCATTTGTTTTTCACTGGCGAGTTAAGCCTTTTATACTTTGGAAGAAGTGTTTTGTTATGCCTAAACATTCTACTGGCCCTGTTCAACTTTCTTTGAAATTAAGTCCAGGGCAGATTCCTTGGCGCGGGAGGGGAAATGTGTTTTCTCTTTTTAGATCTTATGGCAAAACGAGGGGTAAAGGAAAGACGATGTGGGTTGCGGCAAAGCAAATATCTAGTTCTCGCAGGTTTCCCACTTTGGATAAATTTTTGAGAAAACACAAGAGCCAAATCAAAGTCTTTGCCGAGGTTGGCGCCGCAAATGGTAAGGGCGCCCCAATGGCTTTTGATGCAAGGAACGCACTTGGAAGAAGCGCTAAAGTCTTTGCTGTTGATGTTGTGAAAATGCCAAATTTGTATTTGAATCAGCGGAGAGTTACTCCAGTTCTTCACGCGATTTCAAGAAAGCCTCTCCCGTTTAAGTGCGATGCAATTCGTCTCACCAATGTTACAATGTATATGTCCGAGAGCGATGTGCGAAGATCCATTGTAAATATTTGGAAAAGCCTTAATGAGGGCGGTTTTTTGCTTGGCTCAAATATTAACAAGCTCTTTATTCTAAGGAAAACAAGCACGGGTTTTGAGGAAGTTTTGGGCTGGAAAAGGGGGCCGACAATGATTCGTCCGGTTCTTCCAGACTTTCTTCATGTGTAAGATTATTTGGTTTGTTGTTTGAATAGAATTTTATTCAACAAACTCTGCGTTAACAACGCCTTCTTGTCCGGGTCTGTTAGTAACTCTTGCGAGTTTTTCTGCGCCGTCAACTTTTACGCGTATTACTGCGCCTTTTGTTGATACATTTGATCTTGCGAACAATCTGTTAGCGTCATTAGTTTTAACTGAAACGATTTCGTATTTAGCGATTTTTCCTTTCTTATCAGTAACATTAGCGTTCTTTACAAATATAGCTCTAGTTTTGCTTGTATTTCCCATGCCTGCTTTTGCCTCTATTTTATCCTTAGCAACGCTTGTATCAGTTTTAGTTAGCGCAGCTGCTCCGCCTTTTGCGGATAATTTTCTTGAATTAGCGTTAATAGTATTGCGTCTTCCGCCGCTTGCTTTCTTATCGCTTCTTTCGTGCCACTGAACCATTAATCTCACCAAGTATTAACAAAATCCTGCACGGGCAGGTTTTTAAATGTTTCAAGGAGGGTCAAAAATTGGTTTTACCTTTTGCGCTGAGGGATTTTTAGCTGTGAAGGATTAGTGGAAACCCGTCTCCCAAATAGCCTTCCGTTTGGCTTATATCTTACTTCTTTTCTTGTCACGTTGTGTCTTAATCCGCCGTAGCGCTCAGTGAGTCTTCTCTTTAATTCGCCTTTTTCGTTGTATATCCTTGTAATTACTGAAGAAGAAAGTAATCCGGTTGGGCTGCGGGTGGTTGCTCTTGTATGAATATATCCTCCGTCGTGTGTTCCAAATACATCCTCAACGTATCTGCTTCCCAAATTTCGCTTAATTTGAACCTGTCCCCTTTTCTTAATAAATGCCATATCTTCCGGCGCAAGCCTTCTTTTTGTGGCTTCCTTTAATTTTCTCTCAACAAATTGGAATGGTTTTAGTAGTGATGATAGAAAGCCCATTTTATCAGAATAACAAAGGTGTTTGAAATATTTAAACCGCACTCACTTAGGGCAGTTTTCTAACTGGTTTTGTAATAATAATTACTTCATTTCCAACGAGCCGGTAATCTTTTGGGCTTATCCCGTTTTGAATTAGCATTGCATTTAATTCTTCTCCGAATCCCAAGTGTGATTTGAGGAAGTGTATTGCTGCAACCCCTCCCGGTTTTAGCATTGTAATTGCTTTTTCTATTGCGCTTACTGGTGCCTGTCCGTGAATTGCCGGACCATAATGCGAAAAAATAAGGTCATATTTTCCCGGGACTCTTGTTGTCAAAAAATCCCCCTCAATTATTCTATCAACCGCATCGTGGAATAGGGGGGTTTTTGTCTTCTCTAATTCTTTTGGATTAGGTTTCTTTAGAATTGTTCCAGTAGTAAATATCCTTCCGCCAAATTCTGCTTTTAGTTCGCTTAGTGCTCTAGCGTTCCCGCAGCCATAATCAAGCACCATTACTTTTTTGCCGTTTTCTGCTCTGGTCAGTCTTTGCTTTATTTCCTTTCTTATTCTAAAGTTAAGCTGGTTCTCAATAGTGGATAGTGGTGCGCCAAAATAATTCCAACTACCTTTTCTGTCCTTTTGAAGACTCTCACTTAGTTTCATTCTCCATCTAATGGCTCTTGGATAATCTGGGGGCGTATTAATTGTCTCAACTTGTTTTCTTGTCCGTTCGGGTTTGTTAAGCGGGCGAAACATTTGCTTTACTGCGCGGCGGTCAATCATACAAAAGAGTTGTTTGTTGTAGTATAAATTAGTTTTTGCGGGTTAATTGGCGCAAGTTATTCATCAACAGGCTCTTCATCAATAATTACTTCTTCATTATTTTCCTCTCCCGCGCCCTCTGTGTTTTCAGAATTCTCAGTATCCTGCGGCTCAAGGTAAATTGTTTTATTATCATCATACTTTTCCTCAAGAACTTTTTTTATCATTCTTGCTTTCTTCTTCCCCAAATTCTCCACGTTTTGTAATTCTTTTTCGCTCGCGTTCGCGATTGCTTTTATTGAGCCGAATTTCTCAAGCAGTCCTTTTGCGAGGAGCGGTCCAACGAGAGGGAGTCCTTCAGTAATGAATCTCTGCTGTTCGGATAGTGTTAGTCCTTTTCTCCCAACACGCAAGCGCACTTCCTTATCCTGCCCGATTTGTTCGCGTTTTGCTATTACATAAAGGTATTCAGCGGTTTCCGCGGGGGTTTTTGTATTAAGCACAGGGACTTGGTAATCAAGCGCAATTGAAGTGAGCGCGCCAATAATTGAATTTCTGTGTATGTTTCGCAGGGTGAACATGTCCTGCATATTTCCTTCAATAATTATCATGGGTTTTGCGTAATTCTGCCTCATGTTCATGAGCTGGGCGAATAATCTCCCATCAACCATTGAATTCACAAAATCATCAATTGTTTTTCTTTCCACGCAAACATCCTTGCTCAAAACATAATCCCCAATATCAAGCGGCTTCATTATGATTTTCACTTTTTCTTTTCCAAAGAGTTCCTTATTCACTGTTGAGGCCTGCTCGCGCGAATCAACAAAAATAATTATCTGCTCCCCTTTGTTTTCAGTGAAAGTCGAAAGCAATGTTTGTGCGGGCATTGCAGAAGTCACAGCTTCGGCTTTCTTCATTTCGTGCAGGGTTTCCTTCATTTTCCTTTCCTTTGAGCGCGCGGTCCAGTAGAACGCCTCATCACGCGTATTTTTTGCCATGAGAATTATTGCTTTTCCTTTTCCAAATCTCCCCGTTCTTCCTCTTCGCTGAATTGTTCTAATTTCGCTAGGAACCGGTTCAAAGAATACAACTAGTTCAACGCTAGGGATATCAAGTCCCTCTTCCGCAACCGAACTCGTAACCAAAATATTGTGTTTTCCGTTTCTTAGTTCCTCAAGCACTTCCTGCTGGAGTTTTTGATTCATTCCCTTCTCAGTTCCCTTTGTCGCCTGCCCGATGAATTTTGTCGCTTTGATTTTTTCCGCGCCCGCCTCCTCCGCGGAATTTAGAAATTCCACAACTTCCCTTATGGAATCGCGGTAGTGATTGAAAACAATTATTTTGCTTTCCGGTTGTGCCTCAAGCTGGCGGAGAACAATTTTCTTCAGCTCCGCGTATTTTGGGTGCTGTACTTTTTCCTCAAATAATTTGTGTGTTAGTGCAATCGCTTGCTTGATATTATCATCCATTGTAATTGCCCGCGCGGCTTTGCTTTTTCCAATTCGCGCTTCCTCAATTAATTTATCAAAATAATTATTCAAAGCACCTATCCCCTGTGTTTCAATTAATTCCTCCGCGTGAGAAACTTTCAAAAGCGCAGCGCACTTGCTCGCCGCAAAGAATAAACTCGGTTGGGTTTTTCCGTGTGAGATAATTCTTCTCCGAATATTTGACTGCATTTCAAGTAGTTTGAATTTATTCCAATATCTTCGGTTTTCGGTTACGGCAAACCCAAGTCCTTTGAGTACTTTGAGCTGGGAAGTTTGGAATTCCTCAAGGTGTTTTTTTATTTTAATAAAATCCGCGGGGAGATCAACCTTCACCCAATCAATATCAATTTCATTTACATATGGTTTGACATCAGAATCATTTGCATCTTTTATCTCAATATTTTTTATGAAAAGATTTCTGCATACGTCCTGTATGTGCTCCGCCTCGCTTCCCGGGCTTGCGGTGAGCGCGAGTGTTAAACAATTAGGGTTTTGTTTTTGTAATTGGAGCGCAACAAACACATAAGCGTAATCCCCTACTGCCCTGTGCGCCTCATCAAATATTACCAGCCCAAACTCTTTTAGTGAAAATCTTCCCGAGAGTAAATCATTCTCAATTGTCTGCGGAGTAGCGTTAATTATTGTTTTATTTTTGTAAATCTCTTCTCGTTGTTTTGCGGGAGTGCTCCCTGTCATTGAAATAATTCTCTCTTCCGGAATTTCAAGAAACTTTTTGAAGCTCTTCTCATGCTGAACCGCTAAGGGTTTTGTTGGCGCAAGGAAAAGTATTTTTGAATTTGGTTTATTTTCAAGAACATAAGCCGCAAGCATCACAGCGACAATTGTTTTTCCAAGTGCCGTGGGTGCAACAACAAGCGTATTTCCCTTCTCAACTACCCGCGTAACAATTACTTCCTGATAGAGCCTAGCCTCAACGCTGTCAAGCTTAATCAGATTATGCTTAATGAAGGACATGATTAGTTATTGGTTTGATGGTTTTTAAAAGCTCTCGAAGTGAATTGCCGGCATTTGATTCCTTTAATTCCTTTTTTCTCCCCAAAAAGCCAACCTTTATATTCTTTTAAGTTTTTATTGTGAAAGCAAGGTTTGTTTTGCTATTTGGGTGATTATAATGAGTGAACTGCCATTAGCAGCTGTTGATAGAATAATTAGAAAAGCCACTGGTGTGAGGGTGAGCGAGAGCGCTGCGAAGGAACTTGGTAATTATTTGGAAGAAGAGGGAATGAAGGTTGCCCAGCAGGCGGCGGTGTTCTCAAAGCATGCCGGAAGAAAAACTGTTACGGATGAGGATATTAGGCTTGCGTTGAAAAAATAATTTCTCGCTTTTATGAATTCTCGTTTCAAGGCGCAAAGAGCAGGACCTCCTAAGTTTAGGGTTGTTCCGCCAAGGTGGGCGGTTAATTATAAATTATTCCTCAAAACTTATTCCGCGGAGCTTGAGATTCTTGAAGGAAAAACTTTTGCGGAGTTTCTAAAGTTCAAAACTGTGAGCAGGGAAAATGCCATTAAATTTGAATTAAAGCGTCTTTTGGAAATGCGGAAAGAATGGTTAAGCGACCCAAAAGAAGTTAGTTTCGCTAGGAATCTCACACCGAAGGTATTACTTGGTATGGCGGAGCGAAACATATCAATTGCCTATGGGGCAAAAAAATAACTTTCCTGTTCTGTTTTTGCTTCGGCAGGGCAATCTTTTTATTCTGCAAATCCCATTTAAGTATGGTGTTTTTTGATGAGCGAGAAGGGAAGGGTAAAGGAATACGAGGGTTATTTGGATTCTAATTACAAGCCGAACAGGGATGATTTGGTTTGCGAGTATTTTTTGGAACCCGCAAAAGGAATTACGCTTGAGAGTGCCGCGCAGAGAATCGCCTCAGAGTCAAGCATCGGAACTTGGACTGATATTGGAACTCTTCCTAAGAGAATGTTTGATGAACTCTCGCCAAGAGTTTTCTTCGTTGATAAAAAGAATAGTATTGTTCGAATCGCTTATTCAAAAAAACTCTTTGAGCCGAATAATATTTCACAGATCTTAAGCTCCGTTGCGGGAAATATTTTCGGAATGAGTGATGTGAAGAATCTAAAATTATTAGATATTGATTTCCCCGAGTCTTTTGTTGACAAGTATATGGGTCCGCATTATGGAATCGACGGGGTAAGAAAGCTAATGAAAGTAAAATACAGGCCATTCGTTGGAACAATTGTAAAACCAAAACTTGGTCTTGATGAGAAGAAGCACGCGCAGGTGGCGTATGAGGCGTGGAAGGGCGGGTGCGATTATGTTAAGGATGATGAGAATCTCACCTCAATGAGCTTCAATAACTTTTACAAAAGAATTAATGTGACTCTTAGGGCGAGAGAAAAAGCGGAGCGGGAAACCGGCGAGCGAAAAGCGTATTTGCCAAATGTAACCGCGCCTTATGATGAAATGTTAAGAAGAGCAAGGCATGTTGTCCGCATGGGCGGAGAATTTGTGATGGTTGATGTGCTCACGGTTGGATTCTCCGGTATACAGGCGCTTCGTGACCACGATTTGAATGTGGTCTACCATGGTCACCGCGCAATGCACGGCGCGTTTACCCGAAATCCTCATCATGGAATCTCAATGCTCGTGATAGCAAAACTCTGTCGTTTAATTGGAATTGACCAATTGCATGTCGGCGGAGTTGTTGGGAAAATGTATGAAGGAAAAGAAGAGGTTACGGCTGTTGGGGAGGAAATTGAACAGCAAGTGGTAAGCAAAGATATTTTTAGGCACAGGCTTCAGCAGGACTGGTGTGACTTAAAGCCAATCCTTGCGGTTTGCTCTGGGGGGCTTCATCCTGGAAAAGTTCAGCCATTAATTCACGCAATGGGGAGAGATATAATTATCCAAGCCGGCGGAGGAATCCACGGCCACCCAAGAGGAACACTCGCGGGCGCAATGGCGATGAGGCAGGCGGTTGATGCGGAGATGGAAGCAAAGAGTCCTATTGAGTACGCAAAAACCCACTCGGAGCTTCGAGAAGCCTTGCAAAAATGGCACGGAATGAATTTTTACGAAAGGCATCATGAGAGTTTGAGAAAAGGCGGGAAGAGATAGTCTGATTTTTTGTTTCCTCCATCCAAACCAACACTTTTTTTAACCCTAAAGCACTCTTTATATTAGAAATTGTTTTTGCGTGGTGATATTTGTGGAAGAAACTCTAAAGAATTTGGGTAAAGCGTTTATTGGGGAATCACAGGCGAGGAATAGATACACTTTTTTTGCAAAACAGGCGCTTAAGGAGGGGTATATCCAACTCTCGGATATTTTTACAGTAACCGCTGAACAGGAACGCGAGCACGCAAAGAAAATTGCGATAATGATTCAGGATGTTAAGGACTTAATGAAGAAAGCCAAGAAGAAGGTTCCCGAGACGATTGAACTTGATACCCACGCGGACGCTGGGATGGGGGACACTCAATTTAATTTAAAGGGTGCAATTGCCGGAGAAACTTACGAAACCGAAGAGATGTACCCTGCTTTTGCCAAACAAGCTGATAAGGATGGCTTGCCTGAGGTAGCTAAGAGATTACGCTCAATTGCGGTTGCGGAGAGGCACCACGCTGAACGCTACCAAAAATTCCTTGACGGAATCAAAGCCGGCTCCTTGTGGAAGAAAGAAAAAGTAACTATTTGGGTTTGCAGAGAATGCGGCTACCAGCACATCGGAAAAGAGCCTCCAAAAGAGTGCCCATCATGCGGACACGCGAGCAATTACTTCCTGGTTAAGTGTGAAGAGTATTAATCTCTCAGTTTTCTTTGTGCGAGGAGGCAGAAATTTTGCCCTCCTTTGCACTTAATTGTTTTTAGTGGCATCACCACTCATTAGGCATTAACACCCACTTCTTATTTGAAATCACTATAAGTTGGGCGATATCGATCACTAGTTTGTTATGTTAGTTGTTGTTTTGAAATATTTGGTGCGCAAACTTTCTCCAAAACCCTCAAAACCGCTGCTTTTCTTAATGTATAATTAGGCTTATTTTGTGTTTAATTTGGGATTTAAACCATTTCGCCCTTTTTGCATATATTTAAACAATTCGTTCTTCGACATAACAAAAATATGCCTTCTAAGGGGGGTGGAGGCAAAGTCGTCAAAACAAGGCTGATAAAAGCTCAGAACTATCAAAATAAGCTATTTTAACACTTTTCACTAGTAAAATTCCTGTTTTTTTACGTCATGTTGGTTATATTTGGGTTTAAAGCGTGTTTAACGTACTTTGCATAGTTCCACAATCAACGAAGTGAGTGAAATAAGCCTTATTTGGGCTTCTTTTTGTGTTTAAGGCGTTATAATCCTATACATAAAAGCAAAGGTTTATAAGTAAGGTGTGAGGCAATATAAGCAATTAAATTTTAGCCTTTTAAGGCAGGGTGATATGATGAAGTCATTAATTGAAGCTTCCGTTCATAAGAGCGGAACTACTGTAGCAGACGATAAATTGGAGGAATTCGGCACACCAAAAATCATGGTTATTGGTGCAGGCGGAGCTGGATGTAACGCGGTAAACAGACTTGCGGCTATGGGAATAGCAGGCGCACAGTTAGTTGCTGTTAACACAGATAAGCAACACCTCGCAATTGTTAACGATGAGATAACAAAAGTTCTTATCGGTAAAAGCGTAACAAGAGGACTAGGAGCAGGCGGTTACCCAGAAGTTGGTGCTAAGGCTGCTGAAGTATCAAGAAACGCTCTTGAAGAAGTAATGGCTGGAGTAGATATGTTATTCTTATCATCCGGAATGGGTGGAGGAACAGGAACAGGCTCAGCTCCAATAATTGCAGGAATTGCAAAAGAACAGGGGGCAATTGTAATCGCAATGGTTACTTACCCGTTCGCTCTAGAAAAAGCTAGATTAATTAAAGCTGAAGAAGGTATTGACGCTTTGCAGAAAGTCTGCGACACAGTTGTTGTTATTGATAACAACCGATTGGTTGAATTAGTACCTAACTTGCCAATACAGGACGCATTCAAAGTTGCTGATGAAGTAATTGCAAGAACTGTAAGAGGAATTACAGAGACAATCACACAGCCTTCATTAATCAACTTGGATTATGCTGATGTTCGCTCAATAATGAGTAACAAAGGACTATCAGTTATCGCTGTTGGTGAATCAAAATCTGTTGACAAAGTTAACGAAGTTGTTGAAGACACTTTGAAGAACGCTTTGTTAGATATTGATATCGCTGGAGCTACTGGATGCTTAATCCACATCACAGGCGGGCCAGACCTAACTCTAGGTGAAGCTAACGCTGTTGGTGAAATGCTAACAGAAAGAATTGATCCTAAAGCTGTTGTAATATGGGGAGCAAGAGTAGACCCAACTTTTGAGAACAAACTCGAAGTTATCTGCATCTTCACTGGAGTTCACAGCCCATACATCAAGTCTTCTCCAAGCAAATTCAGCGGAAAAGGCGAGAAAGGAAGCCACTCATACAGAAACAGTGACTTAGACCTTGACTTCATTAGGTAAATAGTTTTTTAGTATTGCAAAAGAGGGGACCCCAACCCCCTCTGAAGCATGAAGGGCAGCAAAAATAAAGTTTTGCCCTTGCCCTTCATGCTTCACTTGCACATCCTTTTTTAATCTTCAAATTTGTTCTTTGTGTTGATTCCGCCTAACCAAAAGCATTTCTTTTATATTCTCTTTAGTCTTTTTTCTTTACATGCCTTTGAAATCAAAACATCATCGTCATTTGCATCGTGCGCATGAGAATCAGGATAATGCTTTCAAGAAACCTAAACCACTGCCAAAGCGCTCGCTTAATGGTGCCTTAATTCTTGGGGTACTCGGTTTGGTTCTCGCGGCAGGAATTTTCTTTTCCGCGGGAGAAAACATGTACTTTTGGGTTCTTTTAATCCTTGCAATTATTTTAACCGCAAATGCAATCCTCCTTCGCTTTAATTTCTCAACCCCCTTCCTTTTACCGTTTGTAATTACAATGGTAAAAACCAAGCACACAATTAATTTCATTTATTCCATCGCTCATCACTCTAAATGGTTTGAGAAAATATGTCTGGTGGGAATGTTCCTTGGCTTTGGAATCACGGGTGTTGATTATTGGTATGGGCGAAAGCTCGGCGGGTGGAAGAGGGTAGCACTTCTCTCACTCTCAACAGTTATTCTTGGAGTAATATTTGAATTTGGAATAAAGTTTCTTTTCTCAGTTCCTCTCTTCGCCCCATTATATATTCCTTGCTTAGTTGGTTTCCTTTTCCTTGGATTCGGGGGAATGACATTCGCATTAATGCTTGGATATGGGTTGCTTTCACTAAATGGAGCATTCTTTGGCCAGCAGTACTGCCCCTCAGTTGCGCCAGTGATTCCAGGCGCGCCAATTCCTGGACTTGGGACGGTAATTCCACTAATAGCGTGGGTTTCGCTAGCGCTTGTACTAATTATTCACGAGTTCAGTCATGGAATTCTGATGGCTTATTACAAAGAGAAAATAAAATCCGTTGGTCTCCTTTTGGCAGGAATTTTCCCAATCGGGGCGTTTGTTGAGCAGGATGATAAAACATTCAATAAATTAGATGATAAAAAATCTTTGATGGTGCTAAGCGCGGGCTCTGCAAGTAATTTATTCAGCATTGCAATTGCGGTAATATTAATGGTCGCGATTGGCTTTGCTTCACAGCCGCTCGCAACTTCCTTTAATGCTGAGTACAACAAGGCTTACAATGGAGTGAAAGTGCTCTCAGTTGAGGACACAGTTTCTTTTTGCGGAACAACCGTTCCTGCTCCTGCAAAAGGAAAGTTTCTTGCTGGGGATATTATTAATTCAATAAATGGGGTGGATGTCAATAGCCTCTCCGGAATAAACCGCGCAATCCTTTCCTCAAGCGGGGACCTTAATTTTTCTATTTTGCGTCTCTCTGACAAGAATGTTTTAGTTCCAGCCTCCGTTTCATTAACACCATATCTATTCAAGGATTTGAATTTGAAGAAAGTTGGGGTGGTATTTGCCGCGCTTCCGACAGGTTATGAAATGGACGGGGGAATTGTGGCATCAGAAACAATTGTTCAAATGATTCTGCAAATACTTTTGTTCTGGGCAATACTAAGCTTTGCCGCCGGGAGTTTCAATTATCTTCCAAGCGATCCTTTCGATGGCGGAAGAATGGGAAAAATAATTCTCGCGCCGTATTTCGCTTTTATGGGGCTGAATAAAAAAGAAACGCAAGTATTAATCGGGAGAATATTTATGTGGCTCTTAGTTATTGCGCTAGTGCTGAACATGGTTCCATACTTGACGATGATATAACTCGCGGCATGGGGCAAAATTATTTTCTGCGTAATCTTCTCGCCAAGTTCGCTCTTGGTAAAGTCTTTGGTTTATTTGCCCGCATTTTTCGCAGTGCATCTAATCTGAGTTGTTGGGTTTCAACAAAATCGTTTTTTTCAAGTATTAATCTGTGCACCTCGTTTGCAAGCCTGCGGACTTTTAAACTATTGAATGCCTCTGTTGTTTCTGAATCTTTCCTCAGTTCATCTAACCAATTAATTGGATATTTGTTTCTCTTTTCCCCATCAATATACTTTGAAGCGAGGTTTGGGTCGCTTGCGGAAAGCAGTATGCTTAGCGCTGCGCCAATTGCTTTCTCTCTTGCTCTTATTCCAGCAGCATAAGCTCTTCTTGTCAAAGGCGGTACAGACTCGCCGATAAATTGTTTAGCCATAAATAAATTACTTTGATCCAGTATTAAAGACTTTTTAATAATTTAAGTCGCAAAACGAAGATAATAATGGAGAATAAAGCGAGCAATTAACACAAGGGGGAGGGTAATGCAAGCAAACCGGACAAGCAACAAGTTGCTCATCCGATCGCTTAGAGAGTTATGTTTTTGGAGATTAGAGTAGGCTCACCATAAGCTACTCAATCTAATTTTTCCGCGTATTACTATCTTTGACATAACTTATATTTATACCTTCCTATAAAATCTAATACATAACTAATTGCTTTTTTTGCCACTAAACTTGGTTTATTAGCAAGCAGGATGCATTTAACCACAAGTAAGTTGGGGGTTGATTTAAGTAAAGAATTGGTCAAATATTTATCACTTTGCAACTCAATAAAAAGCGTAATTTTAAGTTTTGAAGTGGTATTTGTAGGTAAGTGAGCAGCATGGGAGTAAATCTTTCTGATTTAGTTGAAAAAAAGGAGCTTTCGCTTGATTTTCTTGCAGGCAAACGAGTGGGAATTGATTCTTACAACATGCTCTATCAATTTTTGGCCTCAATTAGGGGTCCTGATGGTTTACCTTTAGCTGATACGCACGGACAGGTAACCTCTCACCTCACTGGTTTGTTTTATCGAACGCTGAACATGGTTGACATGGGTATTAAACCCGTCTTTGTTTTTGACGGGAAGCCTTCAAAACTCAAATCAGAAACTTTGAAGAAACGAAGAGAAGCACGAACTGATGCCGCGCAAAAATCAGAAACCGCTCTTCAGGAAGGAAACTTGGAGGAAGCGCAAAAATTCGGTTCGCGCGCGCTAAAATTAACTCCCGATATGGTGGATGAGGCAAAAGAACTCTTAAGATTTTTAGGAATTCCAGTTATTGAGGCTCCGCAGGAAGGGGAAGCGCAGGCAAGTGTAATGGTTTCAAAGGGACAGCTCTTTGGCGCGGTGAGTCAGGACTTTGACTGCTTGCTGTTTGGAGCGAATCACTTATTTAGAAATGTTGGAATTACCGGAAAACGCAAAGTTGCGGGGAAAAACTTTTATGTGGATGTAAAACCCCAGCACATTGAGCTTGACGGAGTATTAAAGCAACTTGGAATCACTAGACAAAAGTTAATTTGGCTCGGAATATTAGTCGGAACCGATTTTAATGAGAAGTTTCCGCGCATCGGACCAAAGACCGCGCTAAAACTTGTTCAAAAGAATAATTCTTTTGAGGAAATTATTAAGGAAACAAAGTTTGAACCCGATTTTGATTACAAAGAAATTGAGGGGTTGTTTATGCATCCAGTGAGTGTTGAAGTTAATTCAAAATTACTTGATGCGACTCTCCCGCAGAAAGAAAAAGTAATTGAGTTCCTCGTTGAGAAGCATGATTTCTCAAGAGAAAGAGTAGAACACACGCTAAACGAGTTTTTGAAGAAGAAAGAAGAAAAACAAAAGCAGAAAAGTTTGGGCGAATGGTTTGGTTAGAGTTTCTTAATCAAACTTGTGAGTTCTTTTATGGTTCTAACTTCATAATTTGCATCAAATTCAATTTTATTTCTCGAATTGTCATCCTTGTTGTTAAACCAAATCGTTACAAAACCCATTTCTTTTGCGGTGAGAAGATTTGTTTTTGAGTCATCAACAAAAACGCATTCGCTTGGAGAGTATCCGGTTTCTTTTAGCATTATTTCAAAGAACTTTTTGTCAGGCTTTGCGGCTTTCATTTCAAAACTCACAAATATTCTCTTAAAGAATTTTTTAATTCCAAGATTCTTAATCGCTCTTTCAAATAATTCCGGTGTGTGGTTGGACGCCAAAAAAAGAGGATATTTATTTTCAATCTCGCTAAGCGCCCTAGTTGCGCCCTCTTTTGCTTTTATTTCATCCGCTGTTTTTAGTAATTCTTCCAGTGGGATTTTGGCAAATGCTTCCTTAAGAGAAAGTTTTCCGCACCGTGCGTCCTCGTACATTTTTCTTAACTCATCAAGAGTTGCGTATTCTTTTAGTTTTGGGTAAAGAATATTTCGGACAATGCTTCCTTCGGTAGTGAGCACTCCCTCAAAGTCAAGAAAAATTGCCTTAATCATTCTATCACATACAAATTTTGTTAAACCAAACCTTGTTCCGCTAAATTCTTATTAAGTGTTTTTGGTTCTGTAAAAAGCATGCCCTTTATTCCATATTTAGCTGCAATATCCAGCACACTTTGCTTATCATCAATAAAGAGTATTTCATTTGGTTTAACATTTAGTTTTTTTATTATTAAGCGATATGTTTCTTCATCCTGTTTTCTTGAGCCGATTTCTGATGAGAGAAAGAGTCCGTTTGCATTTTCAAATATCTCGGGATATTTTGTTTTTATAAAATTCAAATGTAAGGGGTTAGTGTCGGAGAACAAATATCTTTTGCATTTGGTTTTGTTATATAATTCCACAACAGGGTTTATTTTGGTAATTGGATAATAAGCTTTAGCGTATTTGTCTAGAAATTCGTTCTTTTTGATATTGAGCATTGCTGATGCTTTTTCTGTAAAATCCTCTTTTGATATTTTTCCAGAGCCAAATTTGTGGCGAAGTTCTTTGCTGCCTGTTGCATCTTCCCAAAATTCACCTATCTTTGGGTCAGCAAGCAGGACTCCGCCAATATCCCAAAGTACTGCCTTAATCATTTTATTCACCAAAAAAATTGCTCATTTGAATCCGGCAAGTATGAATGCAAAAAGACTCACAAGCATTCCTTTTTTTGAGAGTGATTGGCTCTGTATTGGTTTTTTGTTGTAGAGCGCTTTTACAGCGTATGCGAATACGAGCGCCCCAAGTACTGTGAAGAGTAAATAGAAGTAACTCAAAGCAAATATTGAGAATGCGCCAATTCCTAAAACTATTGCGAGGATGTAGTAGAGCGCCACAAAGTGTTTTGCGCTTTTTGTTTTCATTGGGAGCGTAACTTTTGTTCCCTTATCTTTCTTCAAATCCTCAATATCTTTTGTGATTTCTCTCGCCATGTTTGAGAAGAACGCGCTTAATGCGAGCACTACAACAAGCGCTGGTATGTTTCCGGCAGCCGCCGCCCCGAAAACAAAAGTGATTGCGGTGCCAAGCGCGACAACAACATTCCCCACGTACTTAATTTTGTTCATGAATGCGGGGTACGCGAATAAGAGCAGCGCCATAATTATTGCAATTGCGAGCGCCATTTGATTGATAAAAATCGCTGAGAGTATTCCAACTAAAAATAATGCGAGTGAGAAGTATAATGCTTCTTGCGGCAAGATTCTTTTGCTTGGGATTGGGCGCTTCTTTGATAATTTCGCGTCAATTTTCGCGTCAAAGTAATCATTTACCGCTTGTCCGGCTCCGCAAACGAGGAAGGAAACACCAAACGCAATTAGTGCGAGGTTTAGATCAGTTCCATTTGCAAGAAAATAACCGATTAGTACCGCAATTCCAGCCATGAAACAATTTCCAAGTCGCATTAGTTCCGCGAATGCGTCAAACTTCTCAGCTAGTCCAGTCATTTTATTCACTTTAGCTTTGTGGCAATCTCATTATAGCATTTAACACACAAATGGTGTTTTCTTACTTTGTTTTCCTTATCTGGAGGGCTCAACAATATCCCGCCAAATTCGCTTAATTCTTCTTTGCACTTATCGCAAAGAGGTTTAATGCTCATGCAGTAATTATGCTCAGGGCATTATTTAATGGTTTTGAGTAGTTTGATTTGGCGTCAGATTTTAATATTTGGCTATCTTAATCTTGTGTATGGTTCTGCCAAAACAAAAGTTTGTTATCCCGAGAATGAAAACCGCACGGCAGTTTCTCTCGCCTGTGCAGTCAAACCAAATATTTTCAGACAATAGAAAAACACAGCTGTTTCGAAATCTTTTATCTAGGTCACTTGGTTTGAATGCGGTTCCGGAGATAAAGTTAAGGTCAGCGGCGAGGACTGCTGCAAGAATAGTGCTTGAAGAAAGAAACGCACTTAAGCTGGTGCAAGTTAAAAAAGGCAAGTATCAAACCCTGACTGAGTCATTTGCACAGCATGTGAGACTAAAAATTCCGGTTGTCTTTAAGAGTGGTGTGAGAGCAAGGATTGAATTTGTGACTGGCGGACCCATTCATGAATTTAGGGAACATTTTGAGCGCTCCATTCGTGTAATGGTGAAACCAATCGGACTTGACCAAGCATCAGTGAGAGAGTTAAATACATTAGTCTCTTCACGCGATTATATTAACGAACTCGCGGGTTCGATTGGCTATTTGGGGCTTAATTTTGCTGAGCAACAGGTTGGCATAGCTAAAGGCAATGCTGTATTGGACCGTATCGCATTTATTTCTGTAGCCCAGGAGAGAGGGCTTCCTTCGCTTAAAAATAATGTGCGAAAAAGATATTCTGATTGGGCATTTGAAACTATTTCTGTTGTGGAGGAGGAAGCAAAACGCCTCGGGATTAAAAGAATTGCATTTATTGATCAATCCTACTTTACCGGCGGGGCATGGTCAAGTCCGGAACTGGATGCGCACATACTGAAAAAATACGGGCACATTAAAACGCGTTTGTTAAAGAATGGCTGGAGAAGTATTGATGGTAAGTCATTTGTGGCATTTGATGATTATGATAACAAAATAGGGTTTGGGTTTTTGCCCGTGCTCGTTAAGGAATTATGAGAAATAACTCTAAGAACCAAACTTATTTTCTGCCTTTTATTAAGCAGCAGCTTTTCTTTTCTTTTTCTTTAGTCTTAGTCTCTGTGAGCCGCATTTTCTGCACTGCGGAGGTTTTCCTGAAGAGGACCTGTTAGTAGCATTGCATCTCTGGCAGACGAATACGTTATTGAATCTTCTTGCCATTGATTCCTTAAAGTCAACCATTCCACGCTCACCTAATAACAAAAACAAAAACACAAACCTTTATAAACGATTTCCGTTGCTTCTTTTTTACCAAGGAAAAGATAATGAATTCTTTTTCAAAAACTGCCCCGATAGTGCAGTGGTCAAGCACATGAGCCTTTCAAGCTTGTAACCCGGGTTCGAATCCCGGTCGGGGTATTAAACGAATCCGTTTAGTTTAATTTGGTTCTGTAGTCCAGCATGCCGCATGCTGCGTCAATATCGGAGCCAAGAAGGTCTCTGATTGTAGTCATTATTCCCTTGGAATTCATGAGTTTCATAATTTCTGCGTATTTCTTGTCTGGCGGTGACGAGAATGCTTTTCCAATGTTTTCAGAGTATTTTGTGAGTTTAACTTCTGCATCAAATTTTTTTGCAAGGCTGATTAGTTTCTTAATGTGCTTTTTGGAATAATTGTTTTTCCCGCTTGGAAAGTTTAACAGCATATAATTTATCTTAAGTTTTTTTCCAAAGAAGTCCGCTAGTTCCTTGAATTTTGGCAAAATTTCTTCTATTTTGTATTTTTTGCCCAGATTTGGAATTAGCATCGCGCGTTCTTTGTCATATGGGCTGTGGAGCGATAATTGTATTCTGAATTCTACTTCGGGCATATTTTTCTTGTTTTTTAGAACCATTTCTTTGTATGGTTTAATCAAATTCAAGTTTCCAGCCGAGCTAATCCTAAAGACAATTCTGCGGAATCTGCTCTTTTTTCTTTTGAATGAAAGGAATCCGTTAATGCAGTTCTTAAGATTGTAGCTGGCTTCTCCCATGCCTTCAATGAGGATAAATAAGTCCTCGGGTTTTTTATCAAGAATCAGTTTTTTCATCGCCAAAATTCCTGAGTTTATTTGCTCGGTTATTTCATTTTTTGTTAAATTCCTGACAAACGGCGCGTCTCCTGTGGCGCAGAATGCGCATTTCTCAATGCAACCAACTTGTGATGAAACACAGAGATTTATTGAATTCACTTTGGCATCGTAGAATGAAACAGTGTAAAAGTGTTTGCCGTGTTTGTCCTCGAATGTTATCTTCTTCAATGGATCCGTTTTTGAATTTATTATAATTTCTTTCATAAATATTAATTTTGTTTGGGGCTTTTTAGCAGCCCCACCGCACTGACACTGAAATTATAATTAAAACCATTCTTATACCTTTTTTTTGTGCTTGATTCTCACTCCTTTTTTCATATACACTAGTCTTTCTGTCAGTCTTTTCTCAATGCCTATTTCTTTCAGCGGGAGCTGCGATAAACCCTGTATTCTTGAGTGCTTGTTAAATTTATTATAATTCTTTATGGCGAGAGTGATCTTGGCTTTTGGCAAAGTGTAGTGGCCAAGGCGTATTAACTCAAGAAGGTCACGCCACTTTATGCCTGAATTAATATTTTTTGAATATTGGTCGACTATGCTATAATCTGATTTAAGGTACTTTGACTTAACTTCTTCTTTTGTTGATTTTATAAGCGAAACTAATTCTTTTGGCATGCAGTCTAATACATCATAATTTACCCTGCCTTCTTTTAGGTAATCCTGAGTTACCCGAATCGAGTAATATAACTTTAAACGGTCTTCTTCAAACAGCGATGAACTTGCAAAATCGCGCAGACTAATGGCTTTCATTCGGAGCATTGATTTTGGGTCAACCTCAAGAATTATTTTCTCCCGGTATTTCGCTCCTTTTTCAATAAATGAAAGCCTGAGGGGGTCGCTAAAAGTCGAATCGAGTATTTTCTCATAACTGTCCTCATACAAATTAAATAAACCGTCCAATGATTGGTTTTGCCAGGTGGTAATATTCCCATTATAATAAACGCTCCAGTCGAGCCCCTTTGAGCCGTTTGTGTTGAAAACAACTGAAGGAAAATAATCTTCTGATTCTTTTAGGTCTTTGTCAAAAACATTCGTTGCTTTTTGGCAGTCTTTTTTTGAGTTTAAATTAATTCTCAGATTGCAAAAGAATACTTTGGCGAGTCCGACAACAATTTCTAGTCCCGAAGGAAGAGTAAGCGTGATTTTTTTTGGGATTACTTTAACTAATAATTTGTTATCGGAAGCTCTTTTGTGCGGATCGCCTTCCATAATTTTCACGGAAGGGTAGTGTAAAAGTAATTTAGTCAGGGTTTTATCGCCAAAAAATGAGTGCAGCTGCAGTTTGAGGGTGTCGGATTTGGCGTAGCGCTGATTGAATATATCGATTAGATTTCTGGCAGGTTCTAAACCCAAGTTTATTGAGTGGTCCGCGCTAAGGCTGAGGCGGATGACAACTTTTGTGGGGGTTTTTCTTTTTTTTATTGTGTCTTCAATGCAGTCCAGATATGCAGTTGCGCTTTTTTTTGTCATCGCCCAAATTCCGCTTGTGACGAGGACTATGTGCGGCGTATTAATTTTCTCGATGCAAGTGAGCACTGCTTTTTTCATGTCCATTGGCTCTCCGCCGCCTGAGATGTGGAGATAGCCAACATTTGCTTTATTCGCAAATTCAACAAACTTCATGATGCCTGCGTCTGAGAACTGGTCTTTTTCCCTTTGTGGTCCCCTTGCCGGCTTTGACTTGAAAAAACAAAACGGACATGCTACGCGGCAGTATCTTGTGAAGAATACGCTGATAATTGATTTTCCTAAAAATTCTTTGCAGTCATAGCGAATCAGTTTTTGTTTTAAGAATTCTCTTCGGTATTTCTCCGGGGTATTAAAAATATTCATTGTGTTTGTCTCCTTAGTATTTGTTTTAGGCGCCGGTTTGTTAATTGGTGAACCCTCATTTTGTCAAGTTGTATGCAGTTTCTGCCAAAATACATTGTGGGGATTTTAAAAAGCAAAGTAATCTCCGAGTGCTGGTCGCCAAAGCTATTGTTTTTTGCATAATCTAACAGAATCTTTCTCTCATTTGGAAAAGAACTTACATTGTTTTTTCCTCTGGTGCCGGGTGCAATTATTCTCTTTACTGTCAGGTAAATCTCTCTCATTGACCGGTTCTCAGTTCTGATAATCTTATAGGGACCGCTGCAGATTTTTGGCAGCTCGTGCAAGTAAAAATCTCTTACGTGCTTGAGGAATCTCTTTGATGTCCAAGGGAATTCCATTCTTTTTGAGCTCTTCTTTCGTCTTGCGATGCTTGATTTTGGAGAAGTATCAAAAATTAATACTAATTCAAACGGGTAGCGCGCCAAGTCCCTTTCGTAATCTCTTTTTACTTTTGAATATGTTTTGCTGTTATTGCATTTATCAAAAGCATATGAAAAAGCCAAATTACAGTAAAACGACCTGTCTAATAATAAATTCTCGGTTGACGGGCAGTATTTTTGAATAATTCTCATTCGCTGAACCCATTTCTTGTGGAATAATCTGCTCTGGGCCGAATTTGACATTCCTTTAAGCGATTCGCCGGGGTCAGTATGCATTTCCGGCAAAATATTATACTTGCCAAAATATGATTTTGCTAATTGGAATAATATGGTGGATTTGCCTGTTCCTGGCAGTCCTTCAAAAACAATCATAAAAACACCTTTGGTTTTTCGCAATATTTTTTTGAGTTCAGACCTGAATTAGCTAATGAATTATTGTCTATACGCTAAAGGCATTCTTTGGCAACCAGGCTAAGCACTAACTTACGTATACTATGAATATCTTTGGAGTTTTAAATATTTTTGGTTCATGTTTTTGGAAATGCGGAGCTATTTTTGTTTCTCTTCTTGGTGTTGTATTTATTTGCCAAGTAGTTCTTTTATACTTCTTTTTTCATACTAAGCTGCATGCTTGCCGATAATAATTTTGTCCTGGATGCAAATGAGTCTTGGGGCGGCTCATACGGCCCGGTTTTTAACGGCGCCGCGGGATATTTTACTGGATGATAATGCGAATTTGTGTTTT
Organism: uncultured archaeon; assembly: GCA_902385225.1. GTDB lineage: Archaea > Iainarchaeota > Iainarchaeia > Iainarchaeales > JAAZKV01 > JAAZKV01. The sequence goes on from CABMEU010000029.1 coordinate 97,778, forward strand.
TGGTCAATAATGAAATTATTTTAAGCGTATTGTGGCGGATAATGGTTGTTGGTTTAATGGATTTTTTAGAGCTCGCGAAGAAAAGGTATAGTGTGCGTGGATACAAGCCGCAAGAAGTTGAAAAAGAAAAACTTGATTATGTTCTTGAGGCTTTTCGAATGGCTCCGACCGCATGCAACTTGCAGCCGTTTAAATTATTTGTGATTAAAACCAAGGGAAAAGAAAAAGCTCTTGGCGAGATTTGCGGTTCGTGGAAGTGGTTTACTGAGGCTCCGCTGCTGCTTTGCGTTTGTGCGCTTCCCAAAAAAGCGTGGTCGCGCGCTGATGGAAAGAATTATTCTGACGTGGATTGCGCAATCGCGTTTGATCACTTGGTGCTCGCAGCTACAGAGAAGGGTCTTGGCACCTGCTGGGTGGCAAAATTTAATGTTGCTAAGGCAAAAGAATTGCTTGGAATTAAAAATGATTTTGAGCCGATTGCTTTTACTCCGCTTGGATATCCTAAAGTTGAGGCGGGAAGGAAAATAAGAAAACCCGTGGAAGAGTTAGTTGAGTTTCTCTGATTAATCTTTTAGTTGAGAAAATAAATATTGGGCAATAAAAATTAAGAAAATAAATACTCTTTTGCCTCTTTAAACACTCTTACAATATTAAATGATTTTATCAGCATAAAAGAAACATGCCGGGTGCTTTTGAAGAACAAAAGGCTAGTGTATATTGGCAGCGTGTATGAAATTACTGTGGCAAGAGCCGCCCCGTTGATTCCGTAAAGCGGAATGAGAATCAAATTCAGAATTATATTTGTCACCGCTCCGAAGAATGAGATAAAAAACAAAGTTTTCAATTTGTTCTCATTAATAAGATACTTTTCCAAAATAAACTTTACCGATATTGCAAGAGCGCTCCAAACAATAATTGAGAGGGTGAATCCTGCTGAGAGATATTCGGAGCCGTATAAAACATATATTATAAAGTCCGAGAAGAAGAAAATTGGGACCATGAATAAGAATGGCGCCCAAGTCATTAAATCAAAAACTTTCTGCAAGCGAGAGTGGTAAATAATAGCTGATATTTTCTTTGACCTGACTAGGGTCGGGAATACCGAAACGCTGATTAATCCCGGGATAAATACAAACAACTCGGATATTTTTACCGCCACCGAATAAAGTCCCACTTCATAATCATTCATCATAAATCCAAGCATTACCTGGTCGATTCTTAGATAGATTATTACCATCGCGCCCGAGAAGATGAGCGGCCAGCTGGATGAAATCAGTCTTTTTGCCAAACCAAAATCAAATTTCCATAAGAACAAGCTTTGTTTGTCTTTAAAGTATGAGTAAAAAATAAAAGAGATTCTGACTATTGTGTCAAAAAGGCTCGCGATTACAATAAATATCAGGCTGAAGTTCAGAAGAATAAATACTATCTTAAGCAGATTGGAAACAATAAGCCCGCCGGTTCTTGAAATCACAATTGTTTTTGACTCAATTTTTGATTCAAACCAAAATGAGGGCAGGTCAAATGCGGATATAACATAACCTAGCGAGAATACAAATACCACCCAGAACGACAGCATATCAAGCGGGCGGAGAATCAGAATGAACACGCACATTAATGCCATTGAAATAGTTCCTGTGATGAATTGAATCCAAAAAGTTGTTCCAAATAAAACGTTTCTCTTTTTTGGAAAATTAATGAGTTCGCGGACAAGTATTGATGAAACCCCCAGTCCCACAAACGGACCAAAAAGAGAGGTAAACGCAATCGCAAAATTCATCAGTCCAAAATCGCTTGGTCCAAGGTATCTTGCAACCCAAAGCCCGACCAAAAGTGACACTACTAGCTGCAGTATTCTGTCGGCGGTCAGCCAGCTTACGCTGAAAACTATTTTTTTCAGCTCGGGGCGCAAAAACAGCTTCTCTTTTACGAAAAGAATCTTTCCCACTATACCTTTTTTGGCCATAATTAAATGAGCTATAATAAGATATAAATACTCAGTTAGTACAAAGTAAATTTACTGTTTGAAGACATAAAGAAATACTGCGCCTTTTAGTTCAATAGGAAGCCAGAACAGAAGAGCTTTTTTTATTCTTGAATTAGGGTGGGAAACATAATAGCTGTCAAGTTTTAGCCCCGCTCTTCTTGATAGTTCAAGAGCCAAAGAAGGCGTGACCCATGAGATGTGCTCAAGGTTTGCCACTACCGTTCCCTCAGCAGGAATTCTAAGTATTGTTCCTATAAAATACGGGTTTGGGGTGGAGACTAAAATCTGCCCGTTTTTCTCAAGATGCCTTTTTGCAAACTTCAATAATTTAACCGGGTCATTTACATGCTCAATAACGTCCCCGATATTTACAATATCAAACTTTTCGCCAAGATATTTATCTGACGTCGCGTCGGCAAACATGCAGTTATACCCCTCTTTTTTCAGATAACTAATTAGCTCTTTATTAATATCAATTCCAAGGCAGTACTTCGCAAGCTTGGATATTTTTCTGTGGCTCCATGAATCTGATTTAATGTGGGCTATTGAGTGCTCGCAGATTCCAATATCTAAAACTCTTTTTCCCTCAATTTTCTTTAGAACCAGTTCCTTAAGATTTCCTTTTTTATTTATTATTCTGTGCGCAAGCAGATATTCGTGCGCTTTATCAGAATCCGATTTATCAAGCGGATTATTGCTCTTGTCTGCCCAGCTCATAGCTGAATAAACAAAAAACGAATTTAAATAGCTTTCTTCAAAATTAATCGCACTTAATTAGGTGCCTATTCGGTTGCTCGCCTGCGGATAGAAATAAATTCTCATCCGCGAAATAGTCTTCTTATATTTTAGGAATGTAAAATGTGCATTTCTCGCACACTTTTGGAATAGTTCCATTTTCAAATCCAGCCAAGATAGAATCATACTTTTCTGAGTTAAATGCTTCCTTCAGAGTCATCTTTAGAATATTTCCAACAATTAATTCATCATCAAAAGTTTTCAACACTCTGCATCCGCACGCCCTTATGTTTCCGTTCGGGAGAATTGAGAATCCAAATAAGTTCTGGCAGGGGTATTTCTTAATTTTTGGCGCGCCGCTCATAGTTTGAAATCCAATAAGGTCCTTCTTTGAAATAGACCCTCCCCAGTTATCATATGCCGTCAAATAATCCATTTTGAATAGGCCCTTCTGGTAATATTCCCAAAAAGGGGTTTTTTTCATATCTTTTATGATTTTATTAAATTCCCTCATGGGTCTAAACGAAAGCTGGATATTGATTTTCTTATTTCTTTTTATTAATTCCAAAATGGCATCTAATTTCTGCCTGCACTGCTCCTCTGATACTTGAAACACTTTGGATTCATACAGGGGGATTACATCAGCCACATCAATTAGTATGGTCTCAAGTTTGGAACTGAGGATTTTGTCAATATTATTTTTAATTAAAAATCCGTTTGTGTAAAAAGAGCAGGTCATTTTGTTTTCGTAAATATAATCTATTTTCTCAAATAATCCATTGTCAAGCAGCGGTTCTCCAATCATGGGTGTTAAGCCGATGGAAGTAATTCCCAGCTCTTTAAATTCATCAACAGCTTTTTTGAATATTTCAAAAGGCATGATTCCTCTTTCGCTCTCAATGTGCCGATTAGCGCAGAATGTGCAGTTCGCGTTGCAATAGGTGGATGGGAATATTCCTCCGCCAAGGAGCTCTTTTTTGTATTTCTTTCCTGTTGCCAAAGCGGTTATGCTTTTGCAGTCCTCAATGATAAACTTATTTTTATAATATATTTTCTTCGCATTGCAAAAATTATATTTTAAAAAGTCGGATATTTCTTTATTCATTTTGAAGCACTTCCATGCAGGGTTTAATCACATTCAGCCGGTATCAGTTAAGAATTAATTGAATAGTGTAATTATTTAAACAACAACTAACTACTATGTGTCGTGAGTTTAATGCTGGCAAAATTACAAAAAGCGACAGATAAAGTATTCTCAGTGCTCTCTGATTTAAATCACGCAAATATATATTACTCGCAGACTGGGGAAGATATAATATTGAGGGATATTTTTTGGAAAAAAGATAATGGGTTTTATGTGGATATTGGGGCTCATCACCCGAAAAGATTCTCCAATACTTATTTATTGTATAAAAAGGGGTGGAGCGGAATTAATGTTGATGCTGATAAAAGAAGCATTGAGCTTTTCTTGCGGCACCGAAAAAGGGACATTAATTTGAATTTGGCGGTTTCGGATAAAAAGCGCGAGTTGGAATTCTTTGAGTTTAACGACGGGGCAATAAATACTTTTTCGCAGGAAGAAGCAAAAAGAATAGCGCTGTCAAGAAAAGAAACTCCTAAGAAATATTCTCTTCAAACAGTCACTTTGAAGTATTTGCTTGACACCTATCTTCCAAAAGACAAAAATATTGATTTGCTGACAATAGATATTGAGGGATTTGACGAGAAAGCCCTTAAATCGAATGACTGGAAAAAGTACAGGCCGAATTATATTCTCGTGGAAATGTTTGACAGTCCGTTCAAAAAAGAACACAAGTCAATAATTAAATTACTTGAAAGAAACGGATATGAGTTTTACGCGAAAACTAATATAACTGCGATATTCAAAAGAAAATAAACGCGCCGTCCAAGAAGTGCCGGTGGTTAATGCAAGTTCTCCTAAGAATAAGTCCTGTTCTTGGCGTGATAAACTCTCAAAATAGTTTTGCGGGTAGATATTTATACTGCTTTTTTCATACTAAACTGCATGAATACATTTAGTTTTCGGGCGCAGGGTACCGCCGAGTACTTGGTGATAATAGGGGTAATCGTTGTTATTTCCCTTGCGGTAATTGGGCTGTTAAACTCCCAATCAACTTCTATTGAAAGTGTTTCAGGAAACTCTTCTCAAGTAAAGCAAAAAATCGGGGTTTATGGGGTAAGTATTGTTGATGCTATCGGGGGGCTGGATGAGAACGGGCTGCTCGTTTTGAGTAACACAAGCGGAGAGAATTTCACTGTGACAAATATTAATGTGGATGGGGTGGATCATGAATATTCTAATTTGGTTTTCTCTGGAGAATCAAAGCCATTCAAATTGCAGAGCATTCTTGCGTGCGAGGGCGCCAGCAGAAATTATTCCATAAAAATTTATTATACGAGCTCCACCGGACTTGAGAAAGTGGCTGATTTTGATAAAATATCTATTGACTGTGCCTTAGCTGTGACTGGAAATACAGTTTTTGTTGAAGAGGGTTTGGATTTTACTCCCCCTTCAATTAATTTGTATTCTCCTGCGGATAATAATTCAATATCCTCCGCGGACAGCAATGTTGAATTTATTTTCAGTTCCGACCAGGATACGAACGCATGCTATTTGTATGTTCAGGACGAGGGGGTTTGGAATATTGCGGATCAAAATCTCTCAACGGTTCTTGCGGACAGTAATTACTATATGGACGCGAACATTGCATATTTTGGGGAAGGAGATCATTATTGGGATGTGAATTGCACTGATACTAATGGTCTTGTGGGAACGGCGGCTGATAGAAACATTAATTATACCGCGCCGGTAGTACAGGGAGCTTCTTTTACAAATCTTCTAACAAATCCAGGAATGGAAACTGGCACTTACACCGGGTGGACGCCGAGCATAACTGCGCAAGTTGCGGGGGCATGCACTTGGAACGGGCTTGTTCTTTGCATTGACACTGGTCCGCTGTATGAAGGAAATTATAGTGTTCGTTTTAGCTATAATCCCGCAACGCTAAGCCAGGAAATTGATTTGGTTTCAAAGGGTTATGCGGCAAATTATCTTGACACCTCTCCTGATGTGAATATCGTGGATCATGTTATTGGATATTTTAACACTTCAGATTATTACCGGCTTAAAGTGGAATTAAGAAACTCAAGCCATGGTGTGATAACAAGTTACAACACGGGGATTCTGACTTCCTCAGGAAGCTGGGCTACAATAAATTATTTATTCAGCGGTTATGCGTCCGGACTGAGATACATTTATTTTGAGAGATATGGTGATGATGTTGAGTCTTGGGGCGGCTCATACGGCCCGGTTTTTAACGGCGCCGCGGTTTATTTTACTGAGTGAATTTTCTGGCTAATATTTTTTAGCTGATTAATTATCTCATTCGTATCGTAGTGCTTCCACTGGTCTTAATTTTGATGCGGCTCTTGCGGGCATTATGCCTGAGAGGATTCCGACTACTGTTGAAAGTAGAATTGCGACTATAACAAGTTCCGGTGTAACAAGCGTCATTGTTCCTCCTCTGGCACCCGGAATCGCAATTATTCCTATTGAGGACATTCCAAGCGAGGCAATCCACCCTATAATTACTCCTATTACTCCTCCAAAAAATCCGAATAAGCCTGATTCAAACAAAAATATCATAAGCACTTCGTTATTCTTTGCTCCGAGGGCTTTTAGTATCCCGATTTGTTTTGTTTTCTCAAGCACTGAAGTGAACATGCTGTTTGCTACTCCTATCGCTCCAACGATGAGCGAGATTGCGGCTATTGCGCTTAGGAACAGCGTGAGTGTGCCTGTTACCGAGCTGACTTGTTCTTTTATCGCAAGCGCGGAAGTTATTGTAAAGTCCTGGCTTTTTTCATTTACTTTTCTTGAAAGGAGAAGCATATCTGTGAGGGTAGCGGTTGTTCCTTCTACTACATCCGCAGAGATTGTTTTTACTTGTATTGTGGAGTATTCGCCGTAATTTATATCCGCTGAGAGCACATTCCATGCTGATGTCTGGCTCATGATGATTGTTCCGTCGCTTCCCCCGCCGCCCATCCCTGAGCCTGATGCTTTTAGTATTCCTACTACTACGAATGGCTTGTCCTCAACTATCAGCTGTTTTCCGACAGTGATTGGCTGTTTAAACATTGAATTTGCTACGCGGTCGCCGATTACAATTCCAGAAGCATCGCTTGTTGTGAGAAATCTTCCCGCCGCGAGTGTTGAACTTGAGATATCGGGCCAGGTAAGTGGATTGACTCCTTCAATGCTCGCATTTACTTTCTCCGCAAGGAAAACAACCGCGCCTCGTCCTGAAACTATTTCATTTACTGATTTGACATTTTGGTCTGAGAGAATAACTTGCGCGTCTCTCTTTGTGAGTGTGGGTGTCTTGGTTGTGGTTGAAGTGCTTCTGGTTGTAGTTCTTCCCCCGCCGGCTATATCAAACCCGCCTTCTCTAAAATTCCCCCCAAATCCTCCTGCTCTGCTGTAACCCGGACTTATTGTTATAACATCAGCTCCGAGGCCGGAGAGTTGCGCGTTAACACTTGCCTGAGCCCCTTCCCCTATTGAGACAATTGACACAACCGCGGCAACTCCTATAATTATCCCAAGGAGGGTAAGCCAGGAGCGCAACTGCCTGTGGGTAATATTGTTGACCGCGAGTTTGAATGAGTCTTTTGCCTTCATTTTAATCCCATCTCTTTAATTCATTTTCATTTTTGCTCTTTTCACTTTTTGTCTTTTTTTATCATCTTCATTATTTTGTCCTTGAAATAAAGCCATGCGATTATTCCGACTGAAATTATTGTTGCGATGACAATTGATTCAGTGCTCTGGCTGAAGAGAAGGATTACTGCTGCATAAAGCACTGCGATAATTACCGCCGCGATTGCAACTTTTTTCCAGGGTTTATTTTTCTTCCCGAATTTGTTTATTCCTAGTGCCGCTAAGACAAACACTACTGCCAGGACTATTGGAATTAATTGGTCATTTCCGCTGGTTCTTCTTGGAGTTAGCGCTGTCACCCCTGCCCCAAAAGCTGATGTGGAGCTTAGTTTCACGCTTTTTTGCACGCTTTGTCTTGCGCCTGTAGTGTCAGTGTAATCTATCTGCACTAAGAGCTGCGACGCTGCCGCGTTTTGTCTTAATGCAAAATTAGCGTCCTGCGGATTTACCGCTCTTTGTTCTGTGTTTATGTCCTGTGTTTGTGTTCCTGTGCCTGCGGGGAAATTTCCTCCCTGATTAAATCTCTGCCTTGCTGCGCTTCCTCCGGCAATGTTTGTGTCGGTCGCAGTTTGTGTCTGCAAAGTAAAGCTTGCAAGAGTATAGTCTCCTTTGTTTATGTTTCCAAGTATTGAGGTGCTTGAACCGCTCACAGTTATTCCCGGCTGCTGCGGGATTTTCACTACAACCGCTCCTGCGTTATTCGAACCTATATTTGCTATGCTTAAGGATACCTGGCTTGAAGTATTCTCAGCGCTTATCTCAAAATCAGTTCCTCCTCCGACTATTATCCCGACTTGGGAGGTTTGTGTTATTGTTCCGTTAGTGTCGGAGAAACTCAGCGAAACACTAAATGGATATATTCCCGGAGTGATATTTGGGTCTGCTGCGATTGTGTAATTTAAATCCGCGCTTGTTCCGGGTTCAAGATAACTAAGATATCTTTTGTTGTCTGATCCTAATGGGAGCACTAGTCCGTTGGCTTCAGTCCAAGAGAATGCAATATTTGATACTGAGTTTCCTCCTATATTTCTTATTGTAAATACTAATGCGGACTGATTTCCTGGATTAATTGATTTTGGGCTTACAGTTACATCAAGATATTTATCTGATTTTGACACGGGAATAGTAATGGTCTGTGTTTCAGTAACAGGCTCGTTGTTCCGTGTGTAGTTCATTGTCAGCAGTACTGAGTAGTATCCTGGCGGGGTGGTGTCTTTTACCCTGAACTTAAATAATAATGTCCCCACTGACCCGGGCTCAATTATTTGGGCAAAGTCGCTTGGCTGCACAGCATCAAACTGGTTTCCGAGTGTTACAGTCGCATTCATGTCTTTTATTGCAAGAAGCGAACCCTTATCCTTAATATCTACCGCGAGACTTACTAAATCATTTGGGTAAATTGTTCCGGGCAGAATATTTGTTGCCTGTATATCCACGAGGTAAAAATAATCCCCCGCGGGTACATTAGTGCTTGCGGAAAATGCAAGCGTTGCCATCATCACCCCGAATAGTAGCATTGATATTATTCCTGTACCTGTTTTAATTTTGCCCATTAGCATTCCTCCTTTGTTCCATTAGTTTGTTAAAAATTGCTTCCCTTAACTGCGAATCATTCGCGTCAAGCGGAAGCCCTAAAAATTCCTTTAACTCGGCATCCGTTGCATCAGCTCCTATTCCGAGTTCTTGCTTTATTCTGTTCAAATCAAACATCATTCGATTTCCATCCAAAGCGCCGTTAAAATCCCTTGGTCCGTGAAAGTTCCCGTCCATTCTATTAAAGTCTCTTGGACCATTGAAATCTCCTGGTCCGTTATAATTTCTCCCGTTATTTGCGCCAGGGGTATTTTGTGTCTGTGTGCATCCAAGTAGCATTAGTGCCATTGATAGCAGAATTGCAGTTAATATAATTTTTTTTGCGTATTTCATCGTATCGACATCCTGCTTGGTTTTCCATCATAAACTACTTTGCCGTCCTTCATCTCAATTACCCTTTTTGCGTATGCGGCAAACTCCTTTTCGTGGGTTACAAGGACAATGGTTTTTCCCTGTTTCTCATTCAAACTCGTAAATATATCCATTATTTCTTCCCCTGTCTTAGAATCAAGATTTCCTGTTGGTTCATCCGCTAGTATCATCGCGGGGTCTGTGGATAGTGCTCTTGCTATTGCAACCCTCTGTCTTTCTCCTCCGGAGAGCTGTGAAGGCAAATGTCCCATTCTCTGTCCGAGCCCCACCATTTTTGCCAGTGAATTCACTTTCCCATCAATTTTTGTCTCATCAAGCTCATGTATCCTCATTGGAAGGGCTATGTTCTCGTGAATATCAAGAGTGGGGTACAAATTAAATGTCTGAAATACAAATCCTATTTTTTTGCCACGTATTCTTGCGACATTATCTTCTTTTATTGAAGTAATATTTATCCCGTCCAAATACACTTCTCCGCTGGTTGGGGAATCAAGCGCGCCTACTAGATTAAGCATAGTGGATTTTCCAGAGCCCGACGCTCCAATTATTGCAACAAATTCTCCCTCAGTCACTTTGAGGCTTATGCCCTTGACCGCAGGCACTTCCACGGAGTCCATTTTGTATATCTTGGATACATTCTTTAATTCCAAAACTGTTTTTTTCATTTGATACCACTTAACATAATACTTTATATTAGTTTGCAACCACTATTAAGACTAATTGTAACAACATGTAACCTAAAATTAACCACCTGTAACGGTTGTTAGACAACTTTGAAACGTGATGAAACATGAAATCAAGTGATAATATATTCGGTTTTAAGAAGAGGCACTTTCTTGTAATCATTCTGTGCTTTATTTATGGGGGTTATGGGGTTGTTACATTCGCGTCGCAGGCATATGCGGCATTTTGGCTTCCAGATGCGGGAGTTTTGGCTAGGGACGCAAATTTTATTGATGCGAATTTTAATGATGCGAACAGATTGTCGAATGATGCAAATGGTTTCTTTTTGCGCGGGGACAGATTTGAGCCTCGGATTATCCGCGACCCGTTTGCGCTAGTGACTTCTCCAAATGAAATCTCGCATTTGATTGGCGGAATAATTTCTCTTCTTGCCGGCGTTACTCTTTGGGGTATTGTGCGCGAAAAGGAGATTAAGAGCATTAAGCAGCAAACAGCATCAAATCTTTTGCTTCCTGATGAGAAAAAAATTATTGATGTGCTTAAGTCCTCGCACTATGAGTCCACTCAGTCAAGGCTTGCAAAAGAAACCGGGCTTGGCAAAGTTCAGGTTCATAGAACAATTAAGCGCCTTGAGGCTAAGGGGATTATAGAAAAGCACGATTACGGGCTCACTAACAAGATTCTTTTGAAGAAGGAATTGTTTGAGTAAATTTTGCTTGTAAGTATTCTTTCTTCTCGAACTTGTTTAGAGTTAGATGGACGCGAGGGGATTCGCACCCCTGATCACACCGTATTTCGAGTTTTAATTACTTGCTCTGCGAACGGTATATCCTAGCTGCTAGACGACGCGCCCAATATATTTTGTATTATGCTTTGCATTAACACAAACAAATCGGTGTTTTAACAAATAAAAACCCTTTGGTATTGCTTTGAATAGTGCTTTTAGTTAGGTGATTCTTTTGGATAAACTGGTATATTTAATTACAAGTAACCCAAAAAAACTCTTGGCTGCTAAAGAGGTTTTTGATAAAAATGGGATTTGTGTAAAACAGATGCGTTCGACTATTCACGAAATTCAGGCGGATAATAGCATGGAGATTGCGCATTTTGCCGCTGTTGAGATGCATAAAAAAACCGGATTTACGGTTATTCGCGAGGATCATTCATTGTATTTAGACGGATTAAATTTTCCTGGGCCTTATACAAATTATTTTAATAGAAGTATTCCTGTTTTGAAGTTTGTGAAATTATTAAATGCCCTTAATATTAAATCCGGGCGTATGGAAGTTTCCGCGGTTTTGGCTGGTAAAGGGATTATCAAACAATTTTCGTTTAATGTGCCTCTTGATTTCTCATTAGTCCCTAAGGGAAATCTGGCAAAGGGATGGGATAAGGTAATGATGCTTAAAGGAGAATCAAGGACCTTTGCGGAGTATTCTGAGGATGAGCGATTAACTGTTTGGCAGAAGAACTTCGAAGATATCTCAAAATTTATTTTATCAAAAAAATAATTTCAAACTTTCTTAGCAACTCTCAAAATCACCGCTTCAACTAAAACATCGATGGTGTTTATTTGTGGAATTTTCTTTCCTCTCAACATTACCGCTAGGTCAGTGCATCCAAGAATAACCGCGTCGGCGCCAAGTTTAGTATATTTCATGCAAATATTCTCGACAATTTTCACCTGTTTCTCCTTGGATTTATACATGCTATAATCAAAAATAGCATTTGATATTTTGGCTATTTCATTTTCATCTGGCTCCATACTTTTAATTCCTTCAAATCTGTACAATCCCTGTCTTATTGTGTTTGGGGTGCCTATAATTAGAGGTCTGTGAATTTTTCTATTAAGCAGGGCTTTTTTGACTTCTTCTCTCAAATCTAAAATCGGGGTTTTAATCTGTGATTGTAGTTCTTCATAGTAAAGATATATTGTATTGCACACCATTACAATAAAATCAGGATTCATTTTGTCAAGCTCTTTTAGTCCAGCAAGATATGGCTTCAAATCCTTTGCAGAGATTTTATCATATATCAAAGCAGGGGCGGGAATACTGTTAATTATTATTTGCGGAAAATCCTCATTTTTACTAATATTGCCATTTAGTTTTAGTCTGGTAATCAATTTTTCGTAAAACTCTCTGGTCGATTCCGGATCTATTCCTCCTAAAACGCCAATTCTGTATGTTACCATGTTAATTATCACACGTGGGAATGTTTTTATTTACCTTTTGTGGTATCTAATTATGGCTATACCTGTGTTTGTTTTATTGGGGCGAGCGGGTGCAGGCAAAACTGTTGTTGGCGATTATTATTCAAAAGCCTCAGGTATGCCAATAATTCATGTCGGTCAGGAAATAAGGTCTATGGCAGAGCAAGGCGACCAGTTAGCACTGAGAGTTTCTTCTTTGATGAAAGAAAATAAACTTTATGATCCTGCTGATGTAACAACGATTCTTGAGGGCATTATAAAGAGAGATTCTGCAAAGTTTGCGCATGGATTTGTGCTTGATGGTTTTCCAAGGTGGGCTGGCGCGCTCCCGGCATTTGAGGAATTCTTAAAGAGGAACAATGTTGAAGTAGGGCGACTAATTTATTTTCAGGTTCCAAAACGACAAAGCATTAGAAGGCAGATGCTGCGCGGTAGAGACTCTCCTAAATTAATCCTTGAAAGGGAAAAAGATTTTGAAAAGAATGAACTTGAAGTTGTTCAGCATTATGAAAGAAAGGGCGTTGCAAAGATTGTTCCTGCAAAAAATTTTAGGAGCTTAAATAAGAGAAAACTTGAAGCGGCCGTTCCAATAAGGGCTCAGGCGCTAAGCAGAATAATTGGTTCTGTTTTAAGGAAAAGGCGCAAATAAACATATTTTTTGGACAAACACCTGTTATTTAAATAAATATAACTAGTTTTTTACTATGAAAATCTCCGCTCCTACAAATTGGGATTATGCTATTTTGGATGAGATAAATAAAATTAACTCTGCCGTCTCAACTAAAACAAAAGTTGCTGAAATTTATAGTAGTATAAAAAAAAGCATTACCGGGAGCGCACGTTCAGCAAGTCTTGTGCCGGATGATGTTGATGCAAAATATGCGGAAGAATATATAAAAAAAGCAAAAGGCATGGGTCTTGAGTTTAACTACTTGGTAAACAGCTCCTGCTTGGGAAACCTTGAGTATCATCCTGAGTACAGGGTTGGGCTTATTGATTACCTTAAGTGGATTGATTCTACAAAAGCAAAGTTTGTATCTGTTGCAAACCCCTTTCTTGTTGATTTAATAAAAAAACATACTAATCTAAAGATTGTTCTGTCAATTGTGAGCGATCCAAAAAGTGTCAATAGAATTAAACTCTTGGAGCGTGATGGGGTTGATAGAGTGGTTTTGAGTACAAGTTTGAACAGAGATTTTTCTACCTTAAAGAAAATATGTTCTTCTTCAGAGTGTGAACTTGAAATTCTCGTAAATGAGTCTTGTCTTAATGATTGCCCTTACAAAGCATATCATTATTCTGTTTCTTCACATAGCTCTCAAAGTGACCTAAAAATAACCAGTTTTGATTATTGTTTGCTAAAATGTTCCATAGCGCGGCTAAAGGACCCCGTTCAAATAATTCGTTCCTCGTGGGTGCGGCCAGAGGATATGCATTTTTATGAGGAACTTGGGTTGGATTATGCAAAACTCTCTGGAAGGATTATGCCGACAAAATGGATATTAAACTCAATGTTAGCATATTCTAAAAACAAGTACAAAGGGAATTTATTTGACATAATTGACCAGCAAAAAATGTTTTCAAAGGATTTTGCTCAATTTGTTTCGGCAAAGGAATTTGGGCCGTTAAATATAATGATTGACAATAGCAAGCTTGAGGGGTTTTTTCAGAAGATTATCTCTGCTGGGGTGGATTGCGGGCAGGATTGTTTTAAATGTAAAATATGCGAGAATTATGCAAAAAAAGCGATTTTATCAAAAAGAAGCGTTTTGCAAAAACACGGGGCTTATTTGGAAACTGTGTTGAGAAATAGTTTAGCTCAGTAATGGTGTTGCTATGGGGTCAATTGTAATTGAGTTTCGCCCGGGAAGAATATTCAATAAGCTGAAAAGAAAAATCAAATTAAAAAATCCGGTAAAAACCGAGTCTTTTGTGAGAGTCCCGGCGAGAATAAATGCAATGGTATTTGATACGGCTACACTAGTTAATCCAACACGAAAAGGGGTTTATTCTGCGGGAGAATTACTCTTCTCCGCAAAACTTTATACATTCGCAAGAGTAAAATTGGTAAAAGGAAGTAAAATTCTGGTAGATAAAGCAACTAAAAGAAAGAGCATTGTTTTGCATACTGCAATTGTAATGAAAAAAACTCTTGGGTTTAAATTGGGGCTTGAAATCGAGGCAAATAATCTATATGATTATCCGCATTGCGGGTTTGGTTCTTCAGCAGCAGTTCAAATTGCGGTGGCGATGGCAATAAATGATATATTTGGAAATCCACTTTCGCCAGAGGAGCTGATGAAATTATTGTCGCAAAACTATGGTGAAGAGATTGAGGGCGAAAGCAATAGGCTGATTCATGTTCAAAGCAATGGGGGAGGGCTTGCGGCAGCCCTTTACAAAGGGGGGATGATTGTGTTAGCCGGTGAGGGGATTGTAATATTAAGAAAACCAATTCCAAATAATTATTCTTTTGTGTTTGGAATTCCCAAATCTTACCGCCCATTTGATGCCAAAACAATGATGAAAAAAGAAGAGAGGGTGTTTTCTGATATGAAGCGGGCCAGTGAGCTGAACGCAAAAGATTTAGCGTGGATTATTTTGCACAAGCTCCTACCCGCGCTTGCTGAACAAAGACTTTTTGATATTGGTGAGTGTATTAATACAAAATTCAAAACAGGGAGCCTTGAAAATGATAGCAAACTCTGGCCGGAATTAATGGAGAAAATGAAACTGCTTAAGATATTTAGATGTTCATCAACACCAATTATTTCATATTCTTCCTGCGGTCCAGCTATTTTTGCACTTACAAGCAATCCCGCGCGTGTAAAAGAGATTTTTAGAAAAGCAGGACTTAACATATTTGCTGCTGAAGCGGATAATGATGGGGCGATCTTCTCCGGCTAGAGATTGAGAAATTACATTTAAACCCTTCGCTCTTTGAGTTGAACAGCTGAGTTATTTTTGATTTGAGGTGAACAGGGATGGCAAAAATATTGAATGTTAAGGCGAGAGAGATTTTGGATTCAAGAGGAAATCCAACTGTTGAGTGCGATGTGATTACTGAGAATGGATTATTTAGGGCTGCTGTTCCTAGCGGTGCAAGCACCGGGATTTATGAAGCATTAGAACTTCGTGACGGGGATAAGTTGCGTTACATGGGGAAAGGTGTGCTCAAAGCGGTGGAAAATGTAAATAAAAAAATTGCCCCATTAGTTCTTGGAGCCGACCCGACAAAGCAAAAAGAAATTGATGAGAAAATGATTAAGGGTGATGGGACAGAAAATAAATCAAATTTCGGGGCAAACGCGATACTCGCTGTTTCAATGGCGGTATGCAAAGCGGGTGCTGAAGCGAAAAAAGTCTCGCTTTATCAGCACATCGCGCAACTTGCGGGCGTAAAGAATTTAGTGATGCCGGTTCCTAGTTTTAATGTAATTAACGGCGGCAAGCACGCGGGGAACGAACTTGCGATGCAGGAATTTATGCTCCTCTCAGTTGATGCGCCGAATTTTTCTGAAGGATTAAGATATGGAACAGAAGTATTCCACACTTTAAGAGGAATAATAAAAGAAAAGTACGGGCAGAACGCGATTAATGCGGGGGACGAGGGCGGATTTGCGCCTAATGTTCAAAACGCAAAAGAAGCGCTTGACCTATTAACTTTGGCAATAGAGAAAGCAGGGTATAAGGGGAAAGTAAAAATCGGGATGGATGTTGCCGCAAGCGAATTTTATGACGGAACTAAGAAACAATACAACTTAACCTTCAAAAGCAAATCCCAAACTTGGAAGAGCGGGAAAGAAATGGTGCAGTACTATGCAGACCTTGTGAAGAATTATGACATTGTTTCAATCGAGGACCCGTTTGACCAGGATGATTTTGAATCATACGCGGAACTTACAAAATTAGTCGGCGCAAAAGTGCAAATCGTTGGCGATGATTTGCTCGTAACTAATGTTAAGCGGATAAAAATGGCGATTGAGAAGAAAGCCTGCAATGCATTGCTTTTGAAAGTAAATCAAATCGGAACAATTACTGAATCCATCGCGGCAGCTCAAATGTCGCAAAAAGCCGGGTGGGGCGTAATGGTTTCGCACAGGAGCGGAGAAACAGAGGACTCGTTCATTGCTGACCTTGTTGTCGGGCTTGCCACTGGGGAAATAAAAACCGGGGCTCCGTGCAGAAGCGAGAGACTCGCGAAATACAATCAGCTCTTGCGAATCGAGGAAGAGCTCGGCGCAAAAGCGAGGTACGCGGGAAACACTTTTAGGAAACCCTAAAAGTGCGGGAAATTTTAGAAAGCCATAATTGCGAGTAAGGGTGTTGAAGGAATTTTGATGAAGCCAAAAAGAAAAGTAATTCTTCTTGTTCAGGACGGGTGGGGAATTGCGCCGAAGGGAAAAGGCAACTTTATTGAAATGGCAAAGAAGCCGAATTTTGATAAATACATTAAGCAGTATCCTCACTGCCAAAACCTCGCATCGGGAAATGCGGTTGGATTGCCGCAAGGAGCGCAAGGGAATAGCGAAGTTGGGCACCTTCACATGGGCGCTGGAAGAATTGTATGGCAGATGTATGAAAAGATAAATATCGCGATTAAGGATAAGAGTTTTTTTGAAAATGAAATTTTAATTGAAGCGTTTAAACACGCAAAGGAAAACAATTCGGTTCTTCACTTAATGGGGCTTTGCTCAGATGAGGGAGTGCATGCGCATACAAATCATCTGTTTGCGCTTCTTGAGATGGCAAAGAAATTCGGGGTAAATAAGGTTTTGGTGCATTTTTTCGCGGACGGAAGGGATGTCGCCGAGAAATCCGCGGGCAAGTATGCGAAAGAGATTGAAGAAGAAATGAAGAAGCTTGGTGTTGGAAAGTTTGGCTCAATTATCGGCAGATATTATTCAATGGACAGGGACAACAATTGGGACAGGACAAGAAAAGCATATGACATGCTTACAAAGGGGGAAGGATATAAGGCAAAGGATATTTTCTCGGCGATTAGGGAAGCTTATGCGAGAGGGGATAAAACAGATTATTACATTCAGCCGTGCGTGCTTGAAGGATTTTCTCCGGTAAAGGATAATGATTCGGTAATTTTCTTTAATTTTAGGACCGACAGGCCTAGGCAGTTAACGCAGGCGTTTATTGTTCCCGATTTTGCGAAATTCTCAAGAGGAGTTCAGCCAAAAATACTTTACACTACTTTCTCCGAGTATGACAAGACTTTTACCTGCCCTTATATGTTCTCGGAGGATGAGGTAAGAAATAACTTTGGAAAAGTAATTGCGGCAAGCGGGCTGAAGCAATTAAGGATGGCGGAAACCGAGAAATACGGACATGTCACTTTCTTCTTCAATTCGCAAATAGAAATACCAAACAAGAACGAGGAAAGGATACTTATTCCGTCGGCAAAGGTCGCATCATATGATCTCAAACCAGAAATGTCCGCGTATGAAATTGCTGATGAGGCGTTTAGGCAGATAAATTCGGATAAATATGACTTTATTTTAATTAACTTCGCGAACTGCGACCTTGTGGGGCACAGCGCGGTGAAGGAAGCGATAATTAAATGCGTTAGTGTGGTTGATGAGTGCACAGGAAAAGTTGTTGACGCTGCGCTGAAGAAAAATTATACTGTTGTAATTACCGCAGACCACGGCTCGGCGGAGGATAAGCTTTACCCGAACGGGACCGTAAAACCCGCTCACTCGTGCAACCCGGTAAACTTCATTATTGTTTCAAATGATAAGGAACTTCAGAAAATAAAATTAAAGAACGGCGGGCAGAAGGATGTCGCTCCAACAATTCTTGAGTTAATGGGTTTGGCAAAGCCAAAAGAAATGACCGGCGAGTCATTGATAAAGAAGTAAATGCAAATTGAGCCCTGCTAACATTTTCTAAAACAGGTAAGCCGAGAGTCCGAAGAATATGTGGACAAGAATTACTATCCCGCCCGCGATAGCGAATCTTCTGTGCCACATTAATCTGTTGTCAATTGGAAATTTCCAAGTGAGAAAAGCGAGTGCGAAAAGTATTGCTGCAATTAATCCAATCCAGCCGAGCAGAGGAAAGCCAAAATATAGCGCATAACTTATTTCTCTAAACAGAAAATCACCATGGTTAACTCAGAATAATTAATCCGAAATTATATACAAGCCCCAGCATATTTCAGGGCTCATCAGAACTAGGTGCGTTTGAAGTATTTTAATCTTCTTGCGCAAAAATTTTTTGCGAAGTTATTTAAACACCAAGAGTAATTCATCATTACTGGTTGAGCATATGACTAAATTTATTGTGGTCACTGGAGGGGTTATCTCTGGTCTTGGAAAGGGAGTGCTCACGGCTTCTATTGGGAAAATTCTTGCCCCTTCATATAAGTGCGCCGCGGTTAAGTGCGATGGTTATCTTAATGTTGATCCGGGGACAATGAATCCGATTGAGCACGGGGAAGTTTATGTGCTTGATGACGGCACAGAGTGCGACATGGATTTTGGACACTATTATAGATTCATGGGCTTCTCTGCGAAAAAATCTTCAAACCTTACTATGGGAAAAATATTTCAGGCGATTTTGGACAAGGAGAGGAAGGGGGAATTCCTTGGGAAAACTGTTCAATATGTCCCGCACGTGACTGATGAAATAAAGCAGCGTTTCTATAAAATCGCTAAAGATGAAGCTGCTGATGTACTGCTTATTGAGATTGGGGGAACTGTTGGTGACCTTGAGAACGGACTTTATCTTGAAGCGGTCAGAGAGCTTGCGTGGGAGCAGGGAAGAGATAATGTAATGTTTGTTCATCTCTCGTATGTTCCAATCCCGACAGGGGTTCATGAGCAGAAATCAAAGCCAACGCAACTCAGCATGAAGCTTCTGAATGAGATTGGAATCTGGCCTGATGCGATTGTCTGCCGCTGCTCGGAATACTTAACAGAAAAAGTGAAGAATAAAATCGCTCTTTTTTGCAATGTTGATGAGGGTAGTGTTTTCACCGGAGTTGATGTAAGCTCGGTTTATTTGATTCCGGGAGAGCTTGAGAAGCAGGGCTTCATTAAAACGCTTGAGAAAAAATTACATCTAAAAATTAATCCGGCGGGGCTTGAGAAATGGAATTCGCTTGCAAGAAAAATGGCGGAGCTTAAGTGCGACGGGAAAGGAAAAACAATTAGTATCGGGATTTGCGGGAAATACACCGCTCTTGGGGATTCATACGCAAGCGTAGTTGAGGCGCTTTATCACTGCTCGGCGAATTTGGATGTGAATGTCTGTGTAAAAATGATTGATACTGAAGAAATTGAAAAAGGAAAGAAGGTTTCTGATGCGGTAAAGGGACTTGACGGGGTAATTGTTCCCGGCGGTTTTGGCACTCGCGGATGGGAAGGAAAAATTAAAGTTATTGAATATGCGCGCAAAAAAGAAATCCCTTTCTTAGGGATTTGTCTTGGACTTCAAGCGGCGGTGTGCGAGTTTGCAAGGAATGAGTGCGGGCTTTTGGATGCTAATTCAACCGAAATGAATCCTGATGCAAATGCTAAACTGATTACTCTGATGGATGAGCAGAGAAATGTTGTGGATAAGGGAGGCACAATGAGGCTTGGGAGCTATGAGGCAAATCTCGCGAAGGGCAGCATTGTAGCTGGATTGTATAAAGCCGATAATGCGTTTGAGAGACACAGGCATCGCTATGAAGTGAATCCGAATTATCACGCGGTGCTTTTGGAAAAAGGTTTAGTGCTCTCAGGAATGTCGCCAAATAAAACGCTTGTTGAATTTATTGAACTCCCAAAGAATAAGCACCCTTATTTTGTAGCAACGCAGGCGCACCCAGAACTTAAATCAAAACTTGAGGCGCCCGCCCCTACTTTTTATGGACTCGTGAAGGCTGCTAAAGAAAAGGCTTTTGGTAAGAAATAATATAGTTATACTATAAGTGAAAAATTAGATGAATTAGGAAGGTATTATTATGATGGAAGAAATGGCTCTTGAATATTTTCGCAGCATGAGTAAGTCCGAGAGAAAATCTATTGTGAAAAAAATATTCTCCATGCTCTCTGAAGAAGAGAAGCTTGAGATTGCGAAACTGCTTGTTGGAAAGAAGTAATAATTATGGAAACGATTTCTTGGTCTGATTTTGAGAAAGTTGAGCTTCGTGTTGGCACAATAATTAAGGCGGAGGATTTTTTAGAAGCAAAAAAGCCCGCTTACAAATTAACCATTGATTTTGGTCCTGCGATTGGAAGTAAGCGTTCAAGCGCGCAATTAACAAAACTCTACAAAAAAGAGGAACTTATTGGAAGACAGGTGCTCTGCGTGGTTAATTTTGCGCCAAAACAAATAGCAAATTTTGTTTCAGAGTGCCTCGTGACTGGTTTTGTTCTTGAGGGCGGGGAAGTAGTGCTCTCCTCAATTGAAAGAAAAGTTCCTAACGGGATAAAATTGGCTTAATACGCCTAACGGGCAATAATGCATATATTAAAATTCCCCCGCAGCACTATCTTTTACTATGAAAAGGCTGTGGACACCGGTAGTTGTTCTATTTGTTGCCTTAATCATTCTCGCGTTTTTCATATTCCAAGGCACCACTCAAACTTACCAGATTAATTATCCCGGGGGAGTATTAACCAAAACAGTTACCTCTGGTTTATCAAAAACAGTCTCTCTTAGCATGAGTGATTCAAACTCATATGTGTTCTTTTTACTGGTTCCAAAAACCCTTGCGGAGAGTGAGTCTCAAATCGGGCTTAATTTTAACGGACGCGTGGATATTTGGATGAGTGACCCGCTGCTTTTGTTCTATACTAACAGCGGAAAAATGGATGTTACTGCTGACTTTGATAAAAGCTCAAACTCTGCGGCCATCGCGGTAATTATGCCTAAAGATTTTGTCGCCTCGCTTGACAAAAATCAAAAGAGCGCTCTTGTTGAGGAATTTGACAAAATGCTCGCGCTTGATCTCAATGAGAGCGGGGCAAACTATCTTGAGAGAACTTTGTCCGCGGAGCTGGCAAGAACTTTTGCTTCGCAGGGGCTGCTTGAGAATAATGCGAACAAAACAGGTGTTCTGCTATTTGCGGAGATTTCACCAAAAATATTTGCTTCAGTTCAGGGTGCGATGGAAAAATCAATAAACCTGGTTAAAGTGTATTATCCTTCTCCGGCTGAGAATTTGTATGATTTAAATATCTCCCTAAGCTCGGACACAATTAATTTTTACCAGCCTGAGGATATTGTGCTGAGTTTTGTTACTCCAAAGGACTTTTCTGATTATTCTATAAATTTTATTTCCGACAGCGGAGTTAGGTGGACAAGTTCGGGTAGAGTTTCATCAGGCGCCGGCGGAATTGAGCGAATCCCTCTTGAAGTTGCAAGCAGGATTAATAGCAGCGGAATAGGTCCTGGTCAAACAATTAGTTTCTCAGTACAAAAATTCTCCCCGCAGAGCGGAACAAAGCCGATGAAGATGCTTTACAACGGAAAATTAACTGACAGTGTGCAAATATCTGTTGTGGGCAGAGAGGAGCTTACTAAAACAGAGTGGCCAGAAAAAATTGAGTTTGGGTTAACAAGCGCGCTTCCAGCAAAATCAGAGGACATTAACATAACTTTTCCAAGAGAATTATTATCTAATGAAGAACTTAAACTGCCCATTCCACTTCCGCGAATAGAATCTCCAAAAGGAGTTGTTTATTCAAATTCCGAAATAACCGGGCTTGAAATAAGCGTTTCTGCGGGTCCGGATGGAAAAGAGCCTTATGTTTTGCATATCAAAGCGGATTATGCGAAATTAATTAGCGCAAATCCATCTCTTCCTCAAACAATTGACCAGAATATTTACCTAAATTATTTCCTCAAACCCCCCGCCCCCGAAATTGAATTGAAAATTAATTTAAACGAACCCGGAGCTGTTCTTGCGACTTCTCCTCTTGCAAAAGCGGCAAATATTGTTGCTGAAAAAAAAGGATGGGCGCCGATTATTGTTGACCCTTTTGGCAAAAGTGAGACTAAAATAGCACAGGAAGCAAAAGCAATGATTGATTCAAATTATGCATCATATTCAGCTGCCGGAACTCCATTAGTATATTTGCTAATACTTGGGGATCAGGGCAATGGAATGATTCCCATTCAGGACGGCAATCTTATTGAAAAGACTGAAATGAGCACATTGTCTAAAGAGGGTGTCAGGGATTCATATTTGCCGGTTCTTGATAATTTTTATTTTGGGCAGCTGAACCCGAGGTATGATGGGGAGGGCAAAGTGGTAATTGATGAGAATTCTCACGTTAATTTATCCGTTTCAAGAATCCCGTTCTATGACTCAAATGAGATAATTAATTATTTTGAGAATGAGATGATTGTTCAAAAAAGCGATGAAAAATATGTACTTTTTACGGAGAAGCCCGAATCCGATACAAAATTTGATGAAAATGATTTAGCGAGAAAGGAATGGGAGAAGAAAGGATTAATTGGGGCGCTTGCCATAACCCACTCGGCTCTTTCTAAAGAAAAAAAGAATGCCGTAGCCGACGCGCTTATGAATATCTGGTCCAAGAATAGTTCAGATAATAACTTGACTAATGCGGATGCCAATGCTGCGGACGGACAATCAGGCGCATCTGATTCAAACTCAAAAGTTTATTCTGAAGCAAATGATGTGTATGAGACCGCTGATTTAACAGAGCTATCAATTTCAAAAAGTTTTGGTCTCTCAAAATATATACCTTACTTTCTTCGCGGAGATTTGACTTCGCTTAGACCGTTTTCTCTTGGAAAGGGTGCAAAATTGCTTAATGTTTATGTGGATATTTTTAATAATCTTGAAGCACTGCTTAGCGGCTCTAGTTTAGTTGAGGTGACTGCGCACGGTTCTGCCGGAGGGTATTATGGAATTGAAACTAACTCTAGTAATACTTCTGATTCTAGTAATACTTCTGATTCTAGTAATACTTCTGATTCTAGTAATACTTCTGATTCTAGTAATACTTCTGATTCTAGTAATACTTCTGATTCTAGTGATACTTCCGATTTAGGCGGCTCTGACGCAAATACCATCGGAGAAGGGGCACCGATTAATTTGCCCGCTTCGGATAAGATTATTCTGAGCAGCTCCTGCGAAGTGGCGAAGTGGGCGGGCAAACAATATTTGCGCGCGGGTTCGGAATTATTCTTTGGGTGCTATGAGGTTTGTAATCTGCAAACATTATCACTCACAAATATAAGCAACAGCGAATCAATAGGCAAATCATTCAAAAATCTGATTAACTCAATTCCTGCTCTTGCTTCACCTCCGGATTCATTTAATCAGGCTGGAGTGATGATAATGTACGGGGACCCATCAATGAAATATGGCTCTGAGAATTTATCCGCGAATTTTAGCGAGACTGGTTTTTTGGTTGATACACTAAGTGAATATGATTTGTTTAAGTTAAAGTTCTCCCAAAACCCGCAAAAATGTCTAACTGAGAATAAAGATATTGAAAGAAAGATGGATGAGAATTGGAGAATACAATTTGGGTTAGCGGACGGGAATGTTAATTCAGTCTCGTTTAAGGTTCTTCAAAGAGAATGGTTTGGGATTAAATCAGACAAAAGAATAAATGCTGGTATGGTAAAAACAATGGCTTTGTATCACGGCGATGACAAAGTGGCTGATTTGAGTTTTGCAAAAGATTCAAACAATATGGTTATTGTCGGTGAAATAGACCGGAATGAAAACATGCCGCTGGTTGTTGAGTTTATAACTGATTTTGATAACCAGCTGATTTCCTTTGCCCCCGACAGCTTTGATCTTGAGGCACTGGTGCTTCCCTGCTTTTATAATTCAAGGCTAATCATTTTTAGTGAAGGTAACTTAAGTTATGCAATAAATGGGGGCGGAAAAATAGTAAAAATCGGGGGCAGTTATCCGAGAGGGTTTGATGATATTACTGATGTTTATCTTAAATCCGGCGGCAAGAGCAGTAACATTAAGGGAAATATTACCGCGCTAAAGAATAGTTCTATCGGGATTGTTCTTGATGCGGCTTCAAAGAAATTCCTCTACGAGAACGGCGCGCTTGAGAATGGTTATACGATTGAGTTTGATTCTTAGAAACTTGATAAGTTAAATCACAATTCGCCATCAATTTCTTTATTCATTCTCGCAAAGAATTCTTCCATGAACTTTATTCTCTCGCTTGCCAGTTTTTTGGCTTCGGCTGTGAACATTTTCTCAGGGTGTTTTCTTTGGTAAAGGTGGAATTCTCTGTATGCTGTGTCATCTTCCGTGTATTCTTTTACTTTTTCTAAATCAGTGTTTTTATCATTGTGGAGTTTTGCGTTGTATCCGTTTGCGCTCATAAATAATCTGCCCACTCCGATTGCCCCAAGAGAATCAATTTTATCAGAATCAAAAAGTATTTTTGCTTCAAGTGTTTGGGGCTTTTTATCTGTTCTGTTCCTGTGGGTTTCAATGCAGTGAACAACGGCCTCAATTTTTTCTTTTGGAAGCGAATGCCTTTCAAGCATTTCTTTGGCAATTAGTGCGCCTTTTGTTGCATGACAAATTTTTCCTTTGAGTTTCATTTCCTCGGGCTTGCAAATATCATGAAGTATTGCTGATAATTCAAGCACTTCCAAATCGGCGTTTTCTTTTTTTCCTATGTGCTGGCATAAATGAAGCACTCTTTCAGTGTGGTCCCAGCCATGGCTTCCGTTTGAGTCAGCAAAGAATACTTTTGCCTCTTTTTTAACGCTTTCAATTAAGTCGTGGTCCATAATTTACCCCTGCTAAGCGCCTTTATAAATCTTTTCAGTTTCAATTGTTTAAAATAAGTAAAGCAAAATGGTGAGAAATTGGCTACACGAACAAAAGACACTAGCAGGTTCAAGAAAACCAGGGCTAGGCAGAGATGGAAATGGTGTAAGAAAAAGACACGCAGAATGAAAAGAAAAAAGAGATACTTAAGACAGAGAGCTAGACAGTAATGTTTTGGCTTTATTTGTTCCAAAGGGGTTTTCCCTTTGGAAAAACTTCTTTTTATTGCCTTTGTCACTGACTATTCCTAATTAAAGTGATGAATTTTGGGCAAGTTATTGGCTTCTATAATTGTTCCTGCGCTTAATGAAGAGAAGCACATTAAGCACACACTCCTTGCGCTTTCAAAGCAAACAGTTCCTCGCGACAGATATGAAATAATTGTTAGTGATTCAAGCAGCACTGACCGCACCGCGAGCATCGCAAAGAAATTCGCTGATAAAGTTGTTATATGCAAGCGCCACTCCGCCGGATTTGGAAGAACTTTTGGCGCGCGTCACGCAAAAAGCGAAGTACTTGGTTTTATTGATGCTGATACGATTGTGTCAAATACTTGGGTGGAAGGATTAATTGAAACTTTATCACTACCAAAGATTATTGCCTGCTCCGGTCCGCTTGAAAATATTGAAAGAGATTCTCTCTCAATAAATTTATTCTACAAATGGTGGAGTTTTCAAACACGCGCGAGTATTGCGTTTCATTACCCCATAATTCCAGGGTATAATTTTGGTGTAAGGAAAAAAGAATTCTTTAAGCTCGGCGGTTTTGCCGCGATTAATTGTGTTTGCGATGATATGGATCTTTCTCTTCGTTTGGGAAAAATAGGGACACTTGCATTTAGCAATAAAATGGGCGTGAAGACCTCCGCGCGAAGGCAAAAGGAGATTCCAATTCATCAGCACATGCTTAATGGGGCAAAATTTGCTCTCTTTGGGAAAGGGTTTTCCTGGAATGAATATAGAAAAGATTTTGCTGAGAAGTGAAAGTAAAATAACCCTTCCCGAATCTTTAAAAACTCTGTCTGCTTTAGTTCTAACATGCCAAAAAAGTCCAAAAACCAGAAAAAAGTCTCTTTTGAATCAAAACCAACAGGCAACTTCTCTCTTGGCGAGCGGTTGTATGGCTTTTGGGAAATGATGCGCCCGATGGAGTGGAGCAAGTCCCTCCTAAATATGTCAATTGCGTTATTGATGGCGTTTTATGTTTATAATGTTCCAACAAGTTTGGGTATTTTTGTTGCGGGATTCTTTTCAGTTGCGCTTCTTTGGTCAGGGCTTTACACATTAAATGATTTCACTGACTGGAAGATTGATTTGCTTCATGCGACAAAGAAGAAGAGACCGATTCCTTCAGGAAGAGTAACTCCCATGCAGGCGCTTACCTTCTCAGTAATATTAATTCTCATTTCATTTTTCATCGCGTTCTTGCTTAACAATGCGCTCCTTGTTGGTTGTCTTTTAGTAATGCTCCTCAACCAGTGGCTTTACACTTCGCGCCCATTTAGATTCAAGGAAAGAAAGGGGCTTGATATGATTTCAGGCTCAATGATTAATCCAATCTTTCGCTATCTTGCGGGATTGTTTTTGTTTGTTACACTCGCGGAGACCCTTACTTCAGCGTTCCCAGTGCTTCCAGTGCTTATTGTATTGTTCTTCCAATCAGGCGGCTATGCCTTGTATAGGCTCTCATCAAAGGGGCATGACAAGAAAGTTAATATGAAAAGCACCGCGGCTTCATTGCCTCAAAAATTAATAAAAAAAGCCTCTCACTGGGTAATTGCTTTTGGGTTTATTGGAGTATTGTTTCTGTTCATTAATAATATAACATTCCAAAATCCATGGGTTGGCTATGTTCCATTGTATTTCCTCGCGGGAATGATTCCAATAATTTTTGCGATTCCAACAATGCGCGGGGTATTAAGAACTCCGGCAAAAGCAACGGCTCCGAGCACTTACTCAAAAGTTTATTGTGTAATGCACGCGACAACAACCGCTGTGACAATTGTGTTCCTTGCGATTCATTTTGTTTTGCACTAAAATAAAAGAAGTTATTGTTCTTTCTCAAATTCTCTAACAAGTCTAACAAGTTCCGCTCTTCCGTCGTTTTTCTCAGCCAAGTGCTTAAGCATTGTAACTCTTTTTTTGTACTCTTTTGAAGTGGATAGTTCTTCAATCAAAAGTTTTAGTGTGTGTGTCGAGGTTTTGTAATCAATTCTTCTTCCCGCCCCGATTCTCTCAAGCCCGTCAGCGTTGCATTCCTGTTCGCAGTGAAATGCGTCAGGCGCGGCAAGTACCGGTTTTCCAAGAGCGAGCGCTTCCATTGCGGTTGAGTGCCCTCCTCCGCCGATAACAAGGCTTGATTCATTTATCAAAGGCAGGGGGTTTGTCAGGCTCGTGTATGTTTTCACATTCTTTCCGTGCGTTCCGAGTTTCGCGTTTGGTCCCGCAACCAAATCAAAATGATAATCCGGAAGTTCTCTTGACGCTTCAACTATTTTATCGAGTAATTGTTTTCTATACCCAAATCCGCCAATCATAGAGTAAACAGTTTTCTTTTTTGGTTTTGTTTTGAGTTCTCTTCCAAGATTTCTAACAAGCGGTCCGAGGTACTGCGTTTTTTCGTACAATTCTGGAGTCAGCGAGACGCTTTCCTCGCATACTGTGAAAGGCGGAGAGAAATCCGGAATCAATAATTTATCCATTTGATTAAGGGTTGAATGATTCAGTCTCTTTATGAATGGTCCCGCCATTCTAATAAATGCTTTTGAGTTTGTGTAAAAGAATCTCTCAATATTTGTCTGATTTAGTATCATCCAAGTCGGTATTCCTTTATTCTTTGAAAGTGTTGCCGGCAGAAAGAAACTATCTGAGAGCACAAGGTCTGGTTTTGTTTTGTTTATTAGTGAATTAAATTTTAATATGCCGTGGGGCTGCTTTGAGCTATTAGAAATTGTTGTGAGAATTGATTTTGATAAATCAAATTGCCCGCTTCTGCCAACTAATTGTATTTCACTTGGCACCTCTTTGACATCAAGCCCCGCGTTAATTCCAAAATCTCTTGTGTAACCATAAGAAGCCAAAGTAATGTCATGGTCCGCTTTTAGTGCATTAGCCGCGGCAATCGCGCGAGTAGCGTGGCCTAATCCCTCCCCGCAGTAAAAAAACAATATCTTCATACCCATACCAATTGTATTAATGGGAAAACGAATATTAAAAAGTATTGGGTCAATGGATTCGCGTTTAGTATATCAATAGCGTCAATTGGTTGCGGGATAATATTATAAACTTTGAAATGACATTAGATATAGTGATTTTATGTCAGTAAGAAAACCAGCCAATACAAGAAAATTATTTGCTAACATTAAGCGTAGAGCTCTTAAAAGGGTAAGAGCCGCAAATAATCCGCCTACTTTGAATTCGCCAGCATATGTGAGAGCTCAAAAGTATTTGTTGCAGCAAAAGCCTGTTATTGTTAGAGAATCTTTGCGGTCAGTAGTCGTTCGTAATCCTAAGTTAAAAGGAAAAACGGCTGAAATTGCAATTGCTGCGGCAGAATTAATTAAGGGGTTTGGAAAAAGTCCGCCAAAACTCTGAGGTTTGTATTATTTCTTTCAGCAAGTGATGTTTTTGCGTAATCTAAAAATAATCAAATCCTCTCCCGGCAAGAGTTCCGCCGCTTGGACGAAAAAGAAATCAATTCCAAGGGTGCTTTACAATTGGTTCTTAGCGCGCCTCGCTGACATGTTTCCGTTTGCACAGCAAAAACAATTCTTTTACCGCGCGATGGGAATTAAAATCGGAAAGAATGTTCAAATCCTCCCGCAGGTATTCCTAGACATTTTCTTTCCTGAATTAATTACAATTGAGGATAATGTGGTTATTGGGATGGATGCTTTCCTTTCCTGCCACGAATTTAATCCGACAGAATTTCGCTATGGTCCAATCACAATCAAAAAGAATGCGTTGATTGGCGCAAGAGCCTTTGTTTTGCCAGGAGTGGTAATAGGAGAGAATTCATTAGTTGGCGCAATGACAGTAGTTCATAGCGATGTTCCCGCCAATACTCTCGCTTTTGGCTCTCCAATGCAGTTCAAAAAGCTTTCGAAATAGGTTTCTCTAAGCAGATTTTCATAAGTGATTTCATGCCGATTAATATTCCTGATGCGCTTCCCGCTGCAAAAGTTCTTGAAGAGGAAAATATTTTTGTAATGAAGAAACACCAAGCACTAAAGCAGGATATTCGCCCGCTCGAAATTGCGATTCTTAATCTAATGCCCGATAAGGTTACCACTGAAACCCAACTGCTTCGTTTGCTTGGAAATACTCCTTTGCAGACAAATATTACTCTGCTCAGCCCAAAACTACATGAAAGTAAAAACACTTCCAAAGAGCACTTGCTCGCTTTTTACAAGCACTTTGATGAAGTGAAAGAGAAAAAATTTGACGGATTAATTATTACGGGTGCTCCTGTTGAGCAAATGCCTTTTGAGAATGTTGATTACTGGCCGGAACTAGTTGAGATTATGGAGTGGAGCAAGCACAATGTTACATCAACTTTCCATATTTGCTGGGGCGCGCAGGCGGGATTGTATTATCATTATAAAATCCAAAAATATCCTTTGAAAGAAAAAATGTTTGGGCTATTTAAGCACACAATAAATAGAAAACATATTAGGTTACTTCGCGGGTTTGATGAGGAATTTTTTATTCCTCACTCAAGGCACACCGAAGTTAAGCGTGAGGACATTCTTTCGGTAAAAGAAATCGAGATACTTTCTGAGTCAGAAGAGTCAGGAGTGTATTTAGTCGGAAGCAAGGACAGAAAACAATTCTTTATCACAGGGCACTCCGAGTATGATGCGGGAACTTTGAAGAAAGAGTATGATAGGGACAAAGCGCTTGGATTACCAATAAAAGTTCCAAAGAATTATTATCCAAACAATGACCCTTCAAAGGAACCGCTTGTTCGCTGGCGCGCTCACGCAAATCTTTTGTTTAACAACTGGCTCAACTACTATGTATACCAGGAAACACCATTTGATTTGAAGAAAATAAAATGATAATTAAATGAAGCTAAAAAAATGAAAAAGTGAATTAAGCTTTTCCTAATTCACTTAAATTATTTCTTCAATTTTTCCCTTACATGCGCTGGGGGTCTAGTGTACATCGCAGGGTGCGAAGCAAGAACGAAGAACTGCGGGGAGTGCAAAAGTAAACGCGCTTTTTTTCTCGCGACCGCAACAAGTTTTCTTTTCTTTGCGGCTTTGCTATTAACTTTCTTATGAATAATTCTCTTTCGCACAACCTTCTTGTGCTTAACTGGTCTTCTTTTTTTTGCGTGCGCTACTCTTTTTCTAATAACTTTTCTTTTGGTTTTTTTCTTCTTAGCCATGCCATGATAATGAATTAGGGGTTAATAAGAATTACTTTTATCTTCTTCTCAGCAAGGTGCTCATCATCGCGCTTCTTCTATTCCACTGCATAGTCCGCCCGATAAACCCTGGTTTTCTTTTCTGCGTGCTGGGTTTTGGGGGATTAACGCCTAAACTAAAGAATCCATCAAAAAATCCTGGTCCTTTTATTTTAACAGCAGGCGCCCGAGTGGGGAATTGTTGAATGGGTCTTCTCTGTGCTGTGAATTGCTGCCGAGCGAATTGTGATTGCGCTGGGTAGCGCTGCATTTGCATCGGCGCTCTGGCTGACCGCATTGGCATTCGACTCATTTGCTGCGGTCCTCTTTGAAATCGGGATTGAGTATTAACACGTTGTTGTGTTGGGCGAAAGTTTGGTTGGAACCTTGCATTTGGATTTGGGCGAGCAAGTGTTTGCGGTCGTCTTCTTGGCTGCGGGAACATGAAATATATTCGGCTTAAGTTGAATATTAACTTGTCACTAACAAGAAAATCAGTCTTTTATATTCTGGGATCCATTCTATTATTGTATGCCACTTATTCCTCCAAAAAAGTTTAAAGGAAGAACTATTCATTTTGGGGAGCGGGCACTTGTTCAGAGGGTTAGGGGCAAAAGAATTCCTAAGGGCACAGTTGCGCGGTTTGGGTATATGAAACCAAAGAGGGAACAGGAACCTGTAAAAGAAATGTTTTACAAGTTTAAAATTGCGAAATCCCTTTTTCCAAAGAACTTTATTCTAGTTAGAGGCGCTTTTTGGGGCGATTTGTTAATGTATGGGGAAGTGCTTCTTAGTAAAAAAACTCCTTTGGATGCTCTTTCAAAGAACTTGCTTTCGCGCATGCGCAGGGAGGACACACTCACAACCTTAATTGGGTATAATCCTGTCCAAGTCGAGGCACAGAAAAGATTCTTTGAGTCAGCACAATATAAAACGCACGCGGCAAGAGTCGAGTCGTTGGCTAAACCCGCTATTGAGGAGCTTAAAAAGAAGGGTATTATTGTAAGTGATAATCCGCTTAATGTTTGGTTTGATGTGCATGGGAATCCGGTGTTCTTTGATGTGCTTAAATTAGATTCCGCAAAAATTATTGCTGCGGCAAGCGGAAATGCAAGGGTAAATGCGCTGCTAAAAAGATATAATTATCATCTAGCAAACAAACCAAAGCAATCTTCCACATAACTTTCCTCATTTTCGCCCCTTTAGGTGTTTCCCTAAGCCAAAACCCTCAAAAGTTCGGCATTTGTCGCCGAAAGCTTTATAAACGTTGGGCGACTAAAATAGATAAGCAATTGTTTTGCCTGGTGGCATAATTGCGAGAGTAAGATTGAGCAAACGGATTGATCTGTTTGTTGCAAGTTCTCGATATTGAACACCTTAGCGTGCTTTGTCGCGTTAAGATTCGTAATCAGGATATTCATTTCCTGCGGAGTATTGGCGGATACTTTGGTAGTGGTGCTTGTCATCATACTGATTTTATCTTAGCTTTTTTACTCACACAGGTCGTGAGCACCAAAGTTTTTTTTGGTGTGATGTTGGTTAGTGGTGACAGTAAATAGTGATTCTTTGAATCTAAGTTTACTGACATAATAATTGGTGAGAACATAATAATTCCACAAATTAAGTGAGAATAGCTCAAAACCAATTCCAAAAAGAGTTAGTACTAATACAATACAAATCATTGCAAAACTATTGTTTTGTAATATTCCATGCTATGCATGGGTTAGTAAAAATTGATTGTTGTAATTGAATGCAAATTCAATGAATGCGATTAATTCCAGCTGATCCTACTGGCGGGAACTGCTATCGAAATTCGATTAGACATGCAAGTCGCACATCTACGGTAAGTGGGTGTGGCGTACGGCTCAGTAACACGTAGCTAATCTACCCTCAAGAGGGGCAAATCCCGGGAAACTGGGTATAATACCACATAGGTGATACGTACTGGAATGTTGTATCATCTAAACGAAATCATCTATATTCCGATGATCTTCGCTTGAGGATGAGGCTGCGGCGCATTAGGTAGTTGGCGGGGTAACTGCCCACCAAGCCTATGATGCGTACGGGCCCTGAAAGGGGGCGCCCGGAGAGGGGAACTGAGATAAGGTCCCCAGCCCTACGGGGTGCAGCAGTTTCGAAGTCTTTACACTGCGCGCAAGCGCGATAGGGGAATTTCGAGTGGCCACACTGTGGTCTTTTGCTAAGCCTAAAAAGCTTGGCGAATAAAGGGGGGGTAACATACGTGCCAGCCGCCGCGGTAATACGTAGTCCCTAAGTGGTTTCCACTTGTATTGGGCCTAAAACACCTGTAGCTGGTGCAGTAAGTCTTTGGTGAAATCAATTCGCTTAACGAATTGAATTGCTAAAGATACTGCTGTGCTTGGGGAAGTGAGACGTGAAGGGAATTTTTAGGGTAGCGGTGAAATGCGATGATCCTAAAAAGACCTCCAGTAGCGAAGGCGCTTCACGAGAACTATCCCGACAGTGAGAGATGAAAGCTGGGGGAGCGACCAGGATTAGATACCCTGTTAGTCCCAGCTGTAAACGATGTAGACTAGGTGTTCGATTTCCTTCATGGACTTCGAGTGCCGACGCGAAGGCAATAAGTCTACTGCCTGGGGAGTACGCCCGCAAGGGTGAAACTCAATGGAATTGGCGGGGGCTCACACAAGGGGTGGATGTTGCGGTTTAATTGGATGCAACGCCAGAAAATCTTACCAGGGAGGACAGCAGAGTGATTCACAGTCTGAAGGGCTTTGATGACACGCTGAGAGGTCCTGTATGGCCACCGCCAGCTCGTACCGCGAGGCTTCCTGTTAACTCAGGCAACGGGCGAGACCAATACTTTTAGTTGCTACCCTGATTTTGATCGGGGGCACTCTAAAGGGACTGCGGCAGTAATGCTGAGGAAGGGGTTGTCAACGGTAGGTCTGTATGAGCCGAATTTCCTGGGCAACACGCGACACACAATGGATAATACAATTGGATGCTAACCCGAAAGGGGGCGCTAATCCCGGAAAACTATCCTCAGTTCGGATCGAGGGCTGTAACCCGCCCTCGTGAAGCTGGAATCCCCAGTAATCGCACGTCATTAACATGCGGTGAATAAGTCCCTGAGCCTTGCACACACCGCCCATCAAGCCAGCCGAGTGGAGTCTGGATGAGTACAGGCCGTTAGGCTTGTCCGATTCTTGGTTTCGCGAGGGGGGCTAAGTTGTAACAAGGTGTCCGTAGGGGAACCTGCGGACGGATCACCTCCTATAAAAAAAATTCGAAAGAATTTTTTGAAAAAATAATTTCAGTTCGTGAGGATTGGAGTTTTCTTTTCAGTAATACACTAGTTGTATTCGTGCAGAGAAGTTTTTATTGAATATTCTCAAGAGTTGAGCAAGATTAATTTTTTGCTCATCACCATTAACCAAAATTATATTTAATTTAGTAATAACAGAACGCTTGCGAATTGCAAGTAAGTTTTGTAGAAAAGTAACGAGCTTACAAAGTGAGCTTTGTTATTCACATTGGATTAGTTGGTTCAGACCATAGCGGTGCAAGCGCTCAAAAGGTTCTTGCTACGCAGGAACTGAAAACAACTTTGGGCTTTTAGCTCAGTTGGTAGAGCGCTCGCCTTGCACGCGAGAGGTCGGGGGTTCGAATCCCTCAGAGTCCACTTGCGGTTTTCCGTATGTTTGCATAACTGCAAACAGACAGCAAAATGAAAATTTTGCTGGAAAACGAGAACTGCGAAATAAGCGACTACGGAATTGAATTTCTGTAGTACAATTGAAAGCGAGCTTGAAAGAGTTCGTGATTATGATTGTTCCCATTGGGAGTTTTATCCTAATGGAAGGCAAAAAACTGTACAGGCTGATGCGCTTTGTAGCAATACAAGGCAAATCTTTTCAGACATGGACAATGTCTGATGAGATCATGTGTCAGAAGATGGCGGTTGAGCAAAGGGTTAATCAATTAGCAGCATATATATAATGGCGATTCAAATAAACAAATATAGCTTTGTGTTAACCGGGTTTTGGAATTCACGTATCGTGTCTTCAACCAAAACTCGGAAGTAAGCAACGTTACGCCAGGTAGTGGATGACTAGGCTAGAGCGCTGAACGTAAGGACGTGGCAAGCTGCGATAAGCTTTGGCGAGAAGCATGCATTCGTTGAACCAAAGATGTCTGAATAATTCAGCAATGAATAGGAACTCCGTGAATTGAATCATCTCAGTAACGGAAGGAAAAGAAAACAATAGTGATTCCGGGATTAACGGCGAGTGAAACCGGAAGAGGGCGCACTGAATCCTACCATGTGAGTGGATGGAGTTGTGGTGTTAGCGTACTAGTTGGTTTGTGAGTAGAAGTACACTGGAACGTGTTACCATAGTGGGTGATAGTCCCGTACACAAAACAAATCAAGTAGATTGCTAGTGAGCGAGTACCGTGCATTGGATAGTGCGCGGGAAGACGGGAGGATTAACTCCCAACCCTAAATACGTCTCTAGACCGATAGCGGAATAGTACCGCGAGGGAAAGTTGAAAAGTATCCTTAATAGGAGCTGAAAAGCACCTGAAACTACCTGGTTACGGGCGAGGCTCGGCGTGAAAGGATAGGCTTGTTGTTGAACTTATCGAGAGGTAAGGTAGGCAATGGGTTTCAGCGTCGGGTCGTACGTCGTGAAGCACGAGCAAGGGATTTTGCTGTAGTGGCGAGGATAAGCCTTTTTAAGGGCGCATCCGTAGGGAAACCGAGCCGGCGCATCCACTTCGAGTGGTGAGGCTGGGCGTTCATAGCGTTAGTCACTGCGGCCAGACCTGAAGCCAGGTGAGCTAGTCCTGAGCAGGCTGAAGCCCCCTTTCAAGGGGGTGGAGGGCCGATTCCAGTGATAGTCTATCTTCTTGGGTGACTTGGGACTAGGCGTAATAAGCGAACCGAACCTGGCGATAGCAGGCTCCAATTGAAAAACCTCTGAGGGTTGCCTCGCATGAGAATGAACATGATGTAGAGATACTGGTTAAACCGTATTGATTCGAAAGGATTGGCGGTTTTCCCAAACTCCGAATTTATGTTCTTCGCAGATGGCGGGAGTAGGGGGGTAGGCGTAAGGTTTATCTCCGTAAGGATAAGAATCCAGCTCAGTGTTAAGGCCCTCAAATGTTGGTTAAGTGTTAGAAAAGCGAGTCGTTTTCCTAAAACAGTGGGGAGGTAGGCTTAGAAGCAGCCATCCTTCAAAGAAAGCGTAACAGCTCACCCACCTAGGCCGACGGCCGCGAAGATTATCGGGGCTAAAACCAACTGCCGATACACTGAAACGCTTCTAGATTGAAGTGTCTTTGTAAATTGGTGCTCGGATGGCTTAGAAGCCTGTTCGTAAGAACGGGTGGAGCTTTTCGAGATATGGATCCTTGCATTAGTAGTAACGATAGAGATGTGAGAATCATCTCCGCTGAAAGGGCCAGGGTTTCTTGGCGCTTATCATAAGCCAAGAGTTAGTCGGTCCTAACCATCGCACCTAATAGGTAGCGTGGGAAAGGGAAACGCGTTCATAGTCGCGTACTTTCTGAATAAGTTCGGCAACGATATGCACGCTTTTGACGCATCGGGCTAGTCGGAGCCACCTCGTCTGGTGGTTTAATACAGATAGTTCCTTGGAGAGCTGTAATGGCGAGAAAGGGAACAAATGTAGAACGGCAGCAATGTTTTGACAAGGCCTGGTGCCCTTGAAAAAAGAGCGTGTATGATTTCAGAAAACCGTACCAAGAACCGGGAGGGGTGCCCCTGGCAGAAAAAGCTAAAGCGTATTTGGGGAATCGACCTAAGGGAACTCGGCATATTAGCCCTGTATCTTTGGTATAAGGGGTGCCTGCGATGCAAGTCGCAGGTTTCAATAACAAGGGGAGTCCGACTGTTTAACAAAAACACAGGTCCCTGCTAGCCAGCAATGGTTTGTATAGGGGCTGACCTCTGCTCACTGCGAGTAGGTGAAAATCTGTTTCAACGGATCTAAGCCCTCGTGAAGAGCGGGCCTAACTCTGAGGCTCTCACGGTAGCGTAATACCTTGCCGGTTTATTGCCGGCTTGCACCAATGAAGTAACGAGATTCCTACTGTCCCTAGGTTGAGCCAAATGAACATACCTCGCTGTGTATATGCTGCGGAACTCCAACGGGAAGAGAAGACCCCACGGAAGTTTACTACAGCCTGTTGTTGTGGTGTAGTTTTGTGCGTACAGCGTAGATGGGAGGCATCGAAGCAGTTTCGTCAGGAATTGCTGAGCCGACAATGTAACACCATCCTCATGAAAATACACTGCTTACCCTTCTCGGGGACAGCAATTGGTGGGTAGTTTGGCTGGGGCGGCACGCTCCTGAAAAGATATCAGGAGCGCCCAAAGGTGTCCTCAAGCGAGTCAGAAATTCGCTGTAGAGTGCAAGAGCAAAAGGACGCTTAACAGTTTTGCCAATGGCACGCAAAGCTGGAAGGAAACTTGGGTCTAGCGAACGCTAGTGCGCCTCTTAGTAGGGCCCTAGTCTTACAATGAACCTATCCTGGGAGTAATTGAGTTGTCGCGGGTAAGAGTTCACATCGACCCCGCGGTTTGCTA
>CABMEU010000030.1 GCA_902385225.1 uncultured archaeon
AAAGAAGTAAAGGAAACAATTGTTTCTCTGCACGAATTTAATCCAATGCTTGGATTTAGGGGATGAAGACTTGCGGTTGTTTACCCTGAGATAATGGAGACACAAGTTAGGGCAATTTTCAAAGCAGCGATGAATGTTGCAAAGAAGGGAGTAAAAGCAATTCCTGAAATTGAAATCCCAATTGTTGGAACAATTAAGGAATATACTCCTCTTGCGCAATTAACTCGCAGAGTTGCAAAGGAAGTTGGAGCAGAGGGCAAGGTTCATTATACAATCGGCTCAATGCTTGAAGTTCCAAGAGCCGCGCTCACTGCTGATGTTATCGCAAAGGAAGCGGAGTTCTTTTCATTCGGGACAAACGATTTGACTCAAATGACATGCGGATTCTCAAGAGATGATTCCGCAAAATTCCTAATACCATATGTTGAGAAAGGAATTTACGCAAGAGACCCATTCCAGTCAATTGACCAGGAAGGAGTAGGACTCCTAATGAAAATGGCTGTTGGGCTTGCTCGCGGAGTAAAGAAAAACATTGATATTGGGATTTGCGGAGAGCACGGAGGAGACCCTGCTACTGTTGAATTCTGCCACAGAATAGGAATGAGCAATGTCTCATGCTCCCCATACAGAGTGCCAATCGCAAGACTTGCGGCAGCACACGCCGCGATAAAGGAAAAGCAGGCGAAGGGAAAGAAGTAAATTAAGTAATTAGAGAATTAAGTTAATTTGAGTGAAAAGGAGAAATCCTTTTCACTTTTTCTGTTTTTTCTCCCTAAAGATTTTTGTAATTTGTACATGGCCATTAAATTATTTGGCAGTTATTATTCTTAATTAAATTACTTGCGTTTCATTTTGCCTTTCTTCAACTTTTCTTGAGTTCTTTCCACCCTTTTAGCGAACCGAAACTCAAGTTGTTTCCAATATTTTGGCTTGCCATGTATTATTTGTTCAGGGTGCTTCTTTGCGTGTTTGGAGAATATTTCCTGCGCTATTCTAAAAGTTGGCTTATCAGGGTATAATCTTGGAATATTTTTTACTAGCTCCCTTGCAATCGTTGGAGTAATAATAATATTCTGCCCTTTTCCAACATTCACTTCAAGGTAAGGTTTTCCGTTCTCATACTTTGGAGTTAATGTTGCTGTCGGAGTGCCGTCAGCCATGCCATGAAAATATGGGTATGATATGGGAAATTTTTTTTTGGCAAATTCCTCTGCCATCATGTGCGCCCCGCCTTTGAATGCATCATATTCGTTTTTGTCAACTTTAGGAACAGCTGGTATTGGTATTTTGTTTACAAAAAGGAATTTCATTATCCCAATAAAAGTCATTGTGCCGGGATTGCTGTAATGCTGCAGGTAAACAGTTTTCCCTGAAGGTTTTTTTTGCTGTATTACAAGATCAAGCCCCTGGACTTTATAAATTTTAGTTACACAATTGCCTTCTTTAAAATAGATTCCGTCCGATTGAATTGACCCTGAACCCTTAAACGTACTTTTCTTCAAGATAGTCACTCTATATTAAGTGTGCTTGTTAGATATAAAAGGATTTTGCCATTCCTGTCCAGAGTTGGTGCATCCTCTTTTCGAATGCTTCTTTGCCCCCAAGAAAAACTTAGCGTCTTACATTTCGTGTCCGAAACATTTTGTTTAATCTTTTCGGGCCAAATGCATTTTTTCTTTGTTGTGTCGCGTTAGCTTTGCTGCGGACATTTGCTTTTCTTCCGTTTAGAGAGGGGGTTATTCTAAGTAGTCTTCCCACGCGCTCCACTTCTTCCATATACTTTGGGTTTCCGGTTAGGTGTCTTAGTGCCGCGGCAGTTTGGGCGATTCTTTGCGCGGTTGGTTTATCAAGTCTTTTGTTTCGCAGTTCTAATTCAAGCGCTCTTGATAGGGGAAGAACCAGCGGTTTTATTCTAAAGAAAACTATTGCGCTTAGCGCAAGTCCGGCATTATCCTCCATTAGTATAGTATTTCTCGTAGATGCAAATCTTAGCGTGTCAATCATTTCTTTTGGAATTTTTGGGCGCACATTATTTGGGAGCGCGTTTGACATTTCCCTTATTCTTTTAATCCACTCAAGCTTGCCTGTGTAATCCCCAATTCTCTTTTTAAACAGCGCAAGTGTTTCGTGAGGCAGTCCAGTTCTTTGTGCGGCGAGCTGAAGGTATCCAATCAGCGCCATAAGATTTCCGTTAGGAATTTTCTCAAGTTTTACTGACTCGCGCAAGAATTTTTCCGCGAAAGGAAATTGGCTTTGGCTGATTTTGCCATAAAAATCTCCCATCGTGCCGGACTTATCCATTCTGCGGATTGTTTCAAACGCTCTCTCAAGCATTGGCATTTCCTGGGGGGTTATGCGCTCGCGGAGTTCGTCAAGAAGAACGCTTGTTCTTTCCTTTATTGCAATTTCGCGGTCGGCTGAGTATTCCTTGCAGTTCTGCAGGGCAAGGTTTTGTGTTTCAAGAATAAGTTCGTGCGCTCCTTTTTGGGCAAGCTCCCGTCTTGCGGCGGCAATGCTGCTCATTCCAATGGGCGGATTATTTGTGGCCCTTCGGAGTCTAGTTAAGTATTCGTCGGCTTCTGCAATAAGTTCTGCAGTTGATTTTTGTCTTGGTTCATTAGGCATACAAGTATTGTGCCTTGGGGAGTTTATTAATGTTTTTCCTTTAAGTTTTTTAAAAAAATTTTATTAAATTAGTTCTCCTCGTGCACCAAAAATATCTCCCTTTTTCTCCGCCTTGCCCTTTCTGCCCTGCTTTCCTTATGCGCGGCATCTTTTAGCATTTCATTAAAGAAGGGGAGCATTTGCTGTGCGTCAAGCATTTCTTTTCTTGGGATTCTTCCCCTAAATAGAGGGAGATTGGCGTTTTTGTTTGCGATTATAACATTCCTTCTCATCATATTCGTGTCCAATTGGGCCAGGTAGTGGCGGCGTATTGCCTTGTGCAGGTTAGTTTCAGCACGAATTGAGGAAGTTCCGGCGAGTCTCTTAACAGTCCTCCCGCTTCTGTCTCTTTTCACAATAAATTGAAAACCCTTTGTCGGCACTCTTCGTTTTATTGTTGCAGGACTCATAATATGACCAAAGTTTTGCTTACAAAAAATAGTGCGCCGAGATATATAACACTTATGGCATACTTAACAATTTTATGCACCGGCATTTTACTTGCTTGAACAAATATTAATGTTTGCTTTAAGAAATATATTCTGCTGTAGTGGTGGGTATGAAGGATATTATTATTCGCGGGGCAAGGGAGCACAATCTCAAGAACGTGAGCTTAACGCTTCCAAGGGATAAATTTATTGTAATTACGGGGCTCTCTGGTTCTGGTAAATCAACTCTTGCGTTTGATACGCTTTATGCGGAGGGGCAGAGAAGGTATGTTGAGTCCCTAAGCGCCTATGCGCGCCAATTCTTGGGTTTAATGAGCAAACCTGATGTTGATTCAATTGAGGGGCTCTCTCCCGCGATTTCAATTGAGCAAAAATCAACCTCAAATAATCCGCGCTCAACAGTTGGAACGGTTACGGAGATTTATGACTATTTGCGCTTGTTGTTTGCGCGTGTTGGAACACCTCATTGCCCAATTCACGGGGCAAAAATAGAATCACAATCCCCGCAGAAAATCGCGAAGCGAATTGGTCTACTTTACGGCGGAGAAATCACAATTCTTGCGCCAATAATCCGCCAGAAAAAGGGAACTTATGAGCAATTAATTCTTGATTTGGGTAAAGAAGGTTATTCAAGAGTCAGAGTTGACAAAAAAATAATCCGCACTGATGAAAAAATCACGCTTAGCAGATACCAAATGCACGACATTGAAGCGGTTGTGGATAGGATTCACGCAAAAGATAAGGGGCGTTTAGTTGAAGCGGTTGAGAATGCACTAAAGAGGGCGCAAGGATTATTGATTGTGGTTGACCATAAAGGAAAAGAGCAATTATTTTCAAGCGCGCTGACTTGCCCTGTTTGCGGTCTTTCATTTGAGGAGCTTCAGCCGAGAATGTTTTCCTTCAACAGCCCATTTGGCGCTTGCGAAGAATGTAAGGGTTTGGGAGTAAAAATAGAATTTGACGCGGACCTAATAATTCCAGATAAAAGTAAAAGCATTATGGATGGGGCGATTGATATTTACGGGAAAATGGATCTCTCTTGGAG
Source organism: uncultured archaeon (assembly GCA_902385225.1). Taxonomy (GTDB): domain Archaea; phylum Iainarchaeota; class Iainarchaeia; order Iainarchaeales; family JAAZKV01; genus JAAZKV01. The sequence goes on from CABMEU010000030.1 coordinate 4,159, forward strand.
GGCGCAGCAGCTTTCTGTTGTTGGAAAGAAGCACGGGTTTGATTTGTTCACCCCGATTGAAAAATTCACCAAGAAGCAGTATGATGTTTTGATGTTTGGA
>CABMEU010000031.1 GCA_902385225.1 uncultured archaeon
ACAATTTCTTTTTTGTAATCCTCAGTAAGCACGGAATTTTTCTCTCTAATAAGTTTCTTAATCTTCCCCGCAACCTCTCCAGCCTCATCAGCAATCCCAAGCGCATAATACGCAATCCGGCTGTCATTAATTACTACCTTTGTATCCGTCTTCTTTGACTTATCCTGATATTCCAAAAAATCCACCCAAAAACCACCTTACTAATCTCCATTACATTAAGATTAATACTCTTTCCGAAAAAGCCCCAAAGCAAGCTTTAAAAACAAGCCCAGCCAAAATTATTTAGTTGCGATGCAGAGCATTGCTAAATTAGTTTAGGCAGAGGTGGCAGAGTGGTCAAATGCGCCTGGCTTGAGACTGCCTTTTCTCTTTTTTAGAAAAAAAGAGAAAATGTAAGTTGCCAAAAGAGAAAAAACTTGGCTTCTTGTGCAGGACAGCTACCAGGTTCCCGAAAGGGAGCGGGGGTTCAAATCCCTTCCTCTGCGTGTCTAAATAGTTAGTGTGCACAACGTTCAAGTGTGCATCTTACGCAGTACCTAGTAGTTGAACTCCTATAAATTAATTTCGCTAGTGTCGTGCCGTTGTTCAAAAATGAGCTCTTGTGAAAGAAGCTTTTTGCGCGGATATTTTTCCGGGGAGTCTGTGTAAATTGCCCAGATTGCTAAACGGGGCTCGGGGAAGGAATGCAGGTTTGCAGGGAATTAAAGAGTTTTTGTTTTATTTTTTGATGCTTTTGTAGTTGAATAGTTTTAGTCCGTTTATTACTACTATTACTGTTACTCCTACGTCTGCGAATATTGCTAGTGCAAGGTTAGTGAATCCAATTGCGGCGGTAGCGAGTATTACGAGTTTTATTCCGACGGCTAGTGCGATGTTGGTTTTTATTTTTGTTTTGCATTTTTTGCTGAGCTGTATTAGATGATTGATTGTGGATAGGTCATTGTTAAGGATAACAATATTTGCTGTTTCTATTGCAGAATCAGACCCTATTGCACCAAGCGCTATGCCTACATTTGCCTTTGCAAGTGCAGGAGCATCATTCACCCCGTCCCCCACCATTGCAGTCCCACTTCCTCCTTTTGACAATTTGTCAATAAGTTCCACTTTGCCTTCCGGGAGTAGTTCGGCGTAATATTCTTTAATTTGGAGTTCTTTTGAAAAGTGATTTACTGCTGATTTGTTATCTCCTGATAGGATTATTGCTTGGATTCCTTGTTTTTTTAGTTGTTGTATTACTTCTTTGCTTTCGGGGCGAAGGGTGTCTGAAAGGGCGACTATTCCTTTGACGCTTTTCTTTTCTGCGCTAATGATTACTGTCTTTCCTTCTTTTTCCAATTTATCTATCTCACCCTCAACATTCTTTGGTACTGAATGCTCCTGAGAAATAAATTTGAGGTTTCCAAGGCAGTGGTGTTTGCTTGTGCACACCATGCAGTCCCCGCTGATTCCTTTGCCCTGCGAGAATTTGAGGTTTGTGAATTTGTGGAGGGAAACATTGGTTTCTTTTGCGTGTGTGAGTATTCCTTTTGCAAGTGGGTGTTCTGAGTATGATTCCATTCCTGCTACACAGGCAATTACTTCTTCTTTTGAGAATCCGTTGAATGGGATTACGTCGGTCACTTCAAGTTCTCCTGTGGTGAGGGTGCGAGTTTTGTCAAATGCAATTGTTTTTACTTTAGCGAGTTCTTCTATGTATTTTCCGCCTTTGATTATTGCACCTTTTTTTGAGGCGTTTCCTAGGGCTGAGAATATTGATACTGGTGTTGAGATGACAAGCGCGCAGGGGCAGGCGATGACAAGAAGCGTGATTGCGCGTCCAAACCAGAGGCCAAAGGTTTGTCCAAATACAAGTACTGGCACTGTGGTAAGTAGGACAAAAGCCACTACTACGAGGGGAGTGTAATATTTTGCGAATAGTTCTATGAATTGCCCAGAACTTGTTTTTTCTTCAAGAGCTTTTTTTGTAAGCTCAAGTATCTTTGAGAAGGTTGAATCTGAGGCTACTTTTGTCACTTTAATTTCGAGGTAACCGTTTGTGTTTATTGTTGCGGCATAAACTATCGCCCCTTCAGCTTTGTCTTTTGCAAGCGGCTCGCCTGTTATTGATGACTCGTCAATGAATCCTCTTCCCTTTACAATTACTCCGTCAAGGGGTATTTGTTCGCCTTGCTTGACAATGACAATATCCCCGACTTTGACTTCTGAAATGTCAACCTTTTTGGAGTGCCCCTTGAGGAGCGCAAGTTTTGGTTGTTTCTTGAGAAGCGAGGCGATGCTTTGTTTGCTTTTTTCAAAGCCGAATTCCTCAAGTTTTTCGCCGAGAGCAAAGAGTAGGATTATTATTGCAGCTTCCTCAAACTCGCCCAAGTACATGGCCCCAATAACTGCAATAGTCATAAGCAGATTAATGTTTGAAAAGCGGAGTTGTGGGATACTCTTGATGCCATCAATAAGTACGGTTCTTCCAAAGAGTAATATTATTGCAACAAAGAGTGGAACTTCTATCCAAAGCGGCGCATGAAAACCCAAGAGTGAAGCTATCTCAAACGGAATCACTACTATTAATGCCAAAAGCAACCACTGGATGCTTTTACTTCCAAAAAAACCTTTGTCAATGGATTCTTCTTTGCTGGTTGGTTGTGTTTTGCAGCAAGTGTTTTCGCACGTGTTGGGCATAATTATTCCTTCCTGTGTTGGGCGTGTTTTATTGTTGAAGATAAGAGGTTTTTTACGTGTGAATCAGAAAGCGAGTAGTAAGCTATTCGGCCTTCTTTTCTATATTTCACTAGTTTTGCTCCTCTTAGTATTCTGAGTTGATGGGAGGTTGCTGATTGTGAGATGTTGAGTACATGGCTTATGTCGCATACGCACATTTCTTCTAGTGACAAGGCGCAGGTTATTTTAAGTTTGGTCATGTCCCCCATTAGTTTGAAAATTTCTGCTGTCCTGTCCAGCCCGTCAATTTTTTGTATGCGAGCGATCGTTTTTCTTACAGTGGTTTGATGAATGCTTTTGATTTCGCACAAATCCTTTGCCATATATGAATATATGAGCATATATGCATATATAAACATTTCTGTTTGTTTTTTATTTTACCAACGTGCATCAGTTGATTGCCTTAGGAGTAAGCCAATTGCTGGCAAATATGTTTGCATCATTTGGTTCGTTTAAATCACAATTTATGTGATTGTCGGTTGTTTGTATGGGGATTAAAGCTTTGGGTTCCATTTTGCCGGTGATTGTGTTTAAAACGCATGATTCGTTAATGTTTGGCCCGTTGCAGTTTCCAAATGCCACTCAATTGTAAACTGCTATTCCTGATAGATAAGCAGACCATACAAGCGTAATAAGCATTATTATCATAAGAATCATTGAAATGGCTTCAAATTTTTTGAAAACGAATGCCCCTAATGATTTATTTACAATGGACACTTTGGAAGTAATCTTTACTTTCATTTTTTTGTCAAATGAGGTGGTGCATTTTCTTAAAGTTGCTTTTTTAAAAACACAGTCAGCAGCTTCAAAAAAGTAGGCTCTGTACTTGGCGGAAAAAATTCCAAGAATTGCAAACACGCCTAAAGCAATAAAACAAATAACCATCAAAATCACACGCCTTTTGTTCCCACATATATTTTAGTATCCATTTTTCTTAATCAAGATTTTTTATTATTTTACTAAAAAATGACTGGGGGCAGTCAGCAATGTTGCCATTGCATAAACTGCGTTGCCCAGTATTTTGTTTTTTTAAATCTTCATGCTCCGCAACCTGCGGTGGTTGCAGAACCGCCTTGTGTATCAAAGCCAAAGCCCGGAGCTGGATTGCCAAATGAAGACATGTTTGTATTACATTCAGCCGGTTTGTTGTCGAATGCATCACATATTGTGTTCATCAAGCTTTGAGCATCTCTTCCGCTTTGGACTATTTGCCCGTTAATAACCAGTGTTGGAGAGCCCTGTACGCCATACTTTAGGTTATCCTCGTTGTTTATTAAGAATTTTGGGAAGGTACCGTTAACCCAGGATGATTTGTCTTCCAAATTTTTTATTACATCAAAGCTTTTGTCGGTTTCTCCAATGCATTTACTGATATCGGTTGTGCTAAGCCCAACTGAGTCAAGGGAGGCATTTGAGTCTCCGGCTTCAAGAAATTTCCCCAAATAAGCCGTGTATTTTTCAGGAAACTCTTGTTGTATGCAAAATTGGTTTAATTGTTCCTGTACCTCGCCTTTTGAAGGATGCATTGCATAGTTGACAAATTTTACATTAAAGTCAATTTTGTCCCCAAGTTCTTTAACAACAGGCAATATTCCTTTTTCCATTTGTGTTCCATATGGACAATGGGACATTACAAATAGTTCAATACTTGGTTTGCTTGACTTTGGAGCACTTGCTTGAATTTCAGGTGTCTGTTGCAAATCAGGTTTCTTTGTTAAATCGATTGCTTGTGGAAAAAACAGTTTTCCATCACTTGAAACATACGTTGGCATTTTTTGCCCGCCTACATCCAAGTTAAGCAAGTATAAACCGTTTGTTTCTTCTACACTGTCAAGTTTTGCGATTGCCTGTCCTTGTAAAAGATTTGCGTTAATAAACGCAACTGCTTTATCTGCTACTGTTTGCCCGCTTAAATTAATATTTTTCTCTCCAGCTATTCCATTAGCAGAAGACGCGTTTGCAAAGGAGCTTGCCACGATGACTATCAAGACAACGACTGCAACTGCAAGAATTATTGTTGAAGCCTGCCAGATCTTCATGTTGCCAAATTGATTCTTTTTGTTAGGCGAATTATGCCCTTCTCTTTTTTCATGTTGATGCACATGCTTATTCTCATCCATTTTTTAACACCCCGTTTATTTTATTAGGTTTCAATGGTTTGAAACCGTATATAAAGGTTTCATGAAACCGTGAAAAAAAATGGGCAGGGGTTTCAAAAACATGAAACCAATTAAAAAGCTTTAAAAAACAGACACAACAACAATTCAAGTATGGAAAAACAAAAAATCTTTCTTCTAATACCTGTATTAATAGTAGTGGCAATATTGTTCATTGGATTATTAACTTTCTTTAATATCCCCATATCACCCATTTCCAGAGAAACCTGTGGATGCCACGAGGCAATACCAAATTATTTTTTTCTAATATTTGGAATAATATTAATTATTGCAGTCATGCCAATTTCCCATTATTTTAGTTCTAAAAAAATGACTGAAAAACTCGACAAAAACATGGCTGTTTTATCAAAAATTATTGATAAAAAGAGTGCAAGCCCAAGCAAAGACTTTAAAGACCGAGAAATCATACTGCGTTTTCTTGATTTTAATGAACGAAAAATCCTGGAAAAACTTTTTGAAACAAATGGAAACACGACCCAATCAGAGATAAGCGGAATGGAAGACATGACAAAACTAAGAGCACACAGAGCAGTAAAAGACTTAGAACTAAAAGGAATAATAAAAACTCAGCCACACGGAAAAACAAACAGAATCTTTCTAACCCACGAAATCAAAGAATTGCTAGGATTATAAAAATAATTAATCTAAAAAATTTTCCTATAAGTTATCCAGAATTCGTTGTATCCTTTTTGTTTGTAAAGTTTATGAGCTGGGTTTATGCATAGGCATTCTAGTCTTAGGTCTTTAGTTTTGAGTTTGGTTTCAAGTGTTTTGAGCATTTTACTTCCGATACCTTTTCCTTGATATTCTTTCTTGACTACTAACAGGTTAATTTCTCCGATTGGGTTTCCAAAGTAATCTTTTTCTTTTGAGGCCCACCCGAATGCTATGAGCTCATTTTTGTGTTCTTCTACTAGGAAAATGTCTTTTTTTATTGCTTTGAGCATTTTGTTTCTAAAGAATTTGGCATGAAATTTGCGTCCTGTTGTTTCCCATGCAAAGCTAAAGTTTTCTTTAACGAGTTTTATGATTGCATCTAAGTCGGTTACTTTTGCTTTTCTCATTGTATTACCTCGAATGAGTATGTTTGCAGTAAGTCGTTTTTCTTTTTGAGTTTGAATCCTAGTAAGTCCATGAAGTAAACGTATAGCTTTTCGTAGAAGTGTTTGGCTTTTTTTGTTGTGAACATAAATGAGGATATTTTAACGTCAACGGTGCCTTCGTTTACGCTGTATGCTACTTTGCCCCAATAGTAAGAGTTTGCTAGTTCGTTAAGCTTTTGTAGGAAAATTAGTTGTTCAAGTCCAACCTTCTTTGATTCACTTTTGGGCAATTTTTTGGCTATAAGTTCATAATCTCTAATAGCAACCTTCTTTGCTAATTTGTCTAAGTAATCCGTTGATAGTTCTTCAATAAATTCAAGAAAAGTTGATTTACTAATGAATACACTCGGGATTGAGTCAATGAGTACGCATTCTGCTTCAAATAAGTAGTTTGATTCAGGCACAATTAGTTTTAGTGATTTTCCATAATCTTGTGTTTTTTTGTAACTTTCTTCTATTGCCTCCCAATTTTTTCTTGATCTTATTGCATAAGATAAATCAATTGCATAAACCCCATCTTTTTTTGTTAAAATCTTTTCTTCAACCATCTGCTCTAGTGCTTTGTGAACTGCTTGATAAGTTACTTGCTTGTGTTTCTTCACATGTGCATAAATTTGATTTGCTCTCTGAGGCCAATTCTTTGATAAAATACTTAGGATCAAACTTCCTGCGCTAGTGCTGCTAAACAATCCACATCACTTCTTTGTAATAATATGCTCTATGTATGGATCGCCTTTCCAAATGTGTTTTGTTGTTTTGTAACTCCAATCTTTTCCTAAAATGTAATCTACTTTGAATTGCATATATGTTCTGTCCAACTTACTGTGGTTTACTTTTCCTTTAAGCCCTGGAAACGGATCATCAATAAACCTGTAAACAATTTTCTTGTCAGTCACTTCAGGGAATTCAACTCTTAACCCAACACTATTATCTCTTTCTTTCACAACTCTTGCAAATTCTTTTGCTGGACCTGGCTTTACATCATAAGCATCGTATGCTTTCTTTAGTCCAAATCGCATTACCTTTGTGAACAAATCAATGGCTTTGTCCTCGCCTAATTCTTCATTAGTTATTATAAACCAATTTTCGTATAATCCAAAAAAAGCTTTGTTTAGCTCCATAATCAAAACCTCTAAAATATTATATTCTTTTCTTGTTTAAAAGGCATCGCCAGCCATCGCTTTTTGTCGAAATTAACCATTATTCCATCCATTCGTGTCAAGAATTTTTGTCACTTTCAGCCTCGTTTGTTCTCGGCTTAAAGCTTTCCCCTTCGGGTCGCTTGACTAGCTAAAGCGTTTAATGCCTCCAACTAAACGCAAGACGGCATCAGTGAAAAAATTCGTTTTCCACTCAGGAGGTGATTGAAGATGAATTTCGAACATAAACAAATCTTTGGCAAAGCTCTTACCTGCCAAGAATTACTTGAAAGAATGAATAGAGGTGAGTACAAATGAAGCTCAAAGATATCACTGTTCAAGTATCACAAAAAGTTGGTACTGCTAACTACGGCTCAAAAGGCTTCGGTCTTTCAGCAACTGCCGAATTAGCTGAAAATGATGACTTGTTTCGAGTCAAACAAGACTTAACCAATAAATTAAGTCAGATGCTTGACTTTGAAATCAAACGCATTAAAGTAGAAGGTGGTAAAAAATGAATCCAACTTCTTTAGTAGAAATATACGGGGATCCAATCTCCGTATACACACTACAAAACGCACTTGACGACGGTATCTTAGTAAAGGTTGGAGAACTCTCCAACCTCAAAATACCCGTAGTCTTCACCGCCAACTTATTCAATGACATAAAAGACAACTACC
>CABMEU010000032.1 GCA_902385225.1 uncultured archaeon
ACCCAATTGGTTTAAATACCTTTTACTTTTTGGGTTAATCAGAAAGCCAATTAGTTGCCTGGATTAAGTAATTGCTTTATTTAGCGCATTTAATTGGTTTAGATACACAAATTGGGGGATTATTTATGACTGAAGTATTGGTAGTAGCATCAAAAGTAAAGGAAGCAATCAAGGCAGAGGACTGCAACACAGCAGGAGACGCTGTTGACGCTTTGAGCGCAGAAGTAGCTAAAATGATAAAGAAAGCATCTGCAAGAGCAAAAGAAAACGGAAGAAAAACCGTTAGAGCATGCGATTTCTAAATTTTAGGTTAAACTTTTGTTTTGGATGGCGAAAGAACGCCATTCAAAGCAGCTACTTTTTTATTTTTTTAAGAAAAGCTTTAATAGTTTGGGAATGCATTAATCTTTGTGATTGAGTTGAGGCAATTAAGGCAAACAAGACTTGGCACCCAAAAAAAGATACTCGCGATTGCAAGGCATATTGAGAACCGGAACAGATTAGAGATAAATGGAAGAGGAAGACCCGGAATAATAACAAACAGCGGAAGATTAAAACTCCGCCACGCACTAATAAAAACACTTGTTAGTGATCGCGAACTGGCAGGAATAATGGCTGACCCAAGGAACGAGGGGCACCCGTCAATAAGGACACACAAAATTGTTAATTATGTTTTAAAGCACAGACATTTTAACGCAAAGGGAGCAGAACTATTTCTGAGAAAATTTCAGGATAATCTTTTTAGAAGCGCATACAACCAAGACGGATACATTTCGCACTCCAAGCTGATAGAAATCGCCCACAAAAAAAGGCTTGGAGAAAAAAGCACCCAAGAATACGCTAATGAAATTAACCACGCGGTTAGCGTTGAAATAAGCATAATCCAGCAGCAACTAGAAACGGCGCTGGAAAAAGTAAGCGAACTGCTTCCAGAATAGCAAGAGAATTATTTTTTGAACTTACCAGCCATTCCCGCAAAAACTTTATTTTGAGTTGAGAATTTCTCAAGCAATTCTTTTCCTTTCTTTGAAACAAATCTTGTGGCGCGGTGGTTAAGGAAAAAATCAACATACTTCACAACATCCTCTTCGCTAAATGAGAATGGAACTTTGGGGTCAATTGAGGCGAGAGAATCCGCTTCAAGCACAAGGAGCTCGTCTTGCGTTTTAAGAGCATCAACATTATCATGCACTTCAATTAAATGGGCGATTTGCGAAATTTCTTCCTCTGTGTAGCCGCCAATCCGCCCCAAAAAATCTCTCGCCATTTTTGCGCCCTTTGGCATATGCTCTTTTTTTGCCGCAATCCTCTGCGAGAATGAATAGCCATCAGCAAGAAGCCCGCCGTAGCCAATATCGTGCAAATACATCGTTGTTGCGAGTATTTTTTCATCCGCGCCCTCGCTTTTTGCGATTTGCTTTATTATTCCAACTGCGGAAAGGGAGTGGGCAAGCGTCCAAGAATCATTCGCAAAGATTTCTTTTATGTAAGCGAGCAATTTTTCTTCAACTTTTTTTTCTAACTTCATAAACCTAATTTATGTCCAAGAATTTGAGTCTAGAACAAAATCCTTTCCGTTGAATAATAATTAACCGAATCTTCCCTATCAACAACCGCGACAACAGTAATCGTGTGAATATTTCCCGCGAGGCGAGTCATTCGGCTCAATTGAGACATCGAGATTTTCTCGCTCTCGGGAGCAACATGAATAACGAACTTTGAGTGTTCCTCGCCCATTTTCTTTCCCTTAGGATAAACCCTAAAGTCAAAGCCGAATTTAAGTCCGGTTTTAACGCAGTATCCGCGCTCGCGCAAATCAGAGTACACAATGAACTTTGAGTAAAACTTTTTATCATGCTCAAGACCAAGCGAGAGAAGTTTTTTCTCAGAAACCTTTTTCTCCTTCTTATCGCAAACGCAAAGTTTATCCTTCTGCGCTAAGAAAAGCGCTTCAAATAAATCAAGCACAAGGGAGCGGGATTTGCTTTCGCCAAAACCTTTTTCCATAAGCTGCCCCTTTAAGGTAGAGTCCTCGACAAGAACCTTGCTCTCAAGCAATAATCCGCACTCACCGCACATTTCAGATTTAGCCATTCAAAACACCAGCAAACAATAATTTTTACCATTAATATACTTATTTAACTTAAGGAATTACTTCTTCTTTTCATCCTCTTCAATTTCCTCAATAACTTCAACCGCCTCAAAATTCACTTTGTTTTTCTTTAATTCCTTTGTCACCTCTTCAAAGAACTGGGTGTGGTCGCTAACCAAAAATACCTTGTCAATCTTCTGAAGAACCGCAATCCCGAGTATTTTCTTGGCTGTTGTTCCCCACTCGGTAATTTCATTGCACTTTTTCTTCTTGGTGCCCACAATTTTCTTTATCTCATCCATTACGGTGCGAAACTGCCTCACTTCCCCAATCGCGGAGCTTGTGCGGCTCATAAAACCCTTATCCACTATCTGAAGCAAAACAACCTCATCCACCTTATTTGTGAACGCTTCAATAAACATCGGATTGTTCTCTTTTCCCGTAAGCAACGGAACTAAAACTTTCATCTCATCACGAGCAATTATCTGCTTCAATAAGTTAAAAAGCCAATCCTGCGGGCGAAGAAATACCCTTCAAATAATAGCCCTTATTTCAAATACTAAATATTAAATATCCAAAAGCCCTGCATTAATCATGAAAACGCTTGAATTTGACCTCTCAGAAATGCTCCGCCTATTTGAGGAAAAACGAGTATTTGACCTCAGGGGAATCGGAAGCAGATTGATTAGAGAAGCCGCGCTTGGAAATGATTATGCAAAAGCGGAGCTTGGGGTAATCGCATACGCTCTTCACAAAATAGAAACAAAACCCCACTTCATTAACAGCCCGCAGTGGGTAAAGATAAAACAATTAATTGCTACAAACTTTAATATAGCAAAATCAGCGGTGGATAAAGGAGACGAGAAACAATTCATGGACGCGCTGAAAATGATAATCAAAAATATTGTGAATATTGACAACGAGCTTGGGAATTACGCGCAAAATGTTTATGATAAAGCAAAAGTAAAACAGGCATCGCTTGCTTACAGCTACGGATTAAGCCTTGCGCAGGCTGCTGCGCTCACAGGAGCCGACCAGAAGGAGCTTCAAAGCTATATCGGTTTTACCACAATGAATCATGAAGAACCTGAATCAAAGAATATTACTCAAAGAGTAAAAGAGCTTAAGGAGATTCTGGAAAGTAATTGAAGAAAGAAGTTATGGTGAATATTATGAAAGCAGTTATTGACACAGGAACAATGATAACACTCGCAGGCACATGCCTTATGAATGTCTTCCGCGAATTTGTCAAAACCAACCGCATAGAACTCTTGATTTCGGGCACGGTTGCAGAAGAAAGTGTTTGGAAGCCGATAACAAATAAGCGCTTCGCGCTTAATGCGGCAAGAATTAAGTACGCGATGACACAGCAAATCATTAAAACAATCCCGGTTTCAAGTGAAATTGCGCGCACCCAGCAAAGAATACTCCAGCTCGCGAATAATATTTACTCCACTCAAAGCGGTCCCCTTAGCATAATACAGGCGGGAGAAGCCGAGGCGCTCGCCATAGCAAAAATCAATAACGTAAAGATGCTCTTTATTGATGAAAGAACAACACGCTCGCTGATTGAAGACCCAACGCGGCTTAAGCAGGTTCTTGAGAGAAGACAGGAAGCGGAAGTGAGCATTAACCAGCAGAACTTAAACTCATTTCGGGCAATGTTTCCAGAGCTTAAGATGTTTAGAAGCGTTGATATCATCTCGATGGCATACGAACAAAACCTCTTTGACCACGAACTCGCCCACGGAAGACTTGAGCTTGAAGCGGCCCTCTACGCCGCAAAATTCGCGGGGTGCGCGGTAAGCGAAAAAGAAATTGAGGATTATTTGAGCCACAAAAGCGAGTAAGCTGCCGGCGCAATTAAATGAATTACCAAAACCAGGGGATTATTGTGGAAATAGAAAAAGCGCGCGCAACGGACGCAGAGTGGATTGATGAAAAAATAAGAATAGAGTTCCCTTACACGGAATTCACTCCAAAGAAAATCATTGAGCGCATGAATAACCCAAAATACCTTGTGCTTGTTGCGCATCAGGAGAATATCCTCACAGGATTTGCGGAAATTGAATTCTTTTTGGATAAAAAAGAGATTCGGCTCAACGCAATATATGTTGATGATGCGTGGAGAGGACAAAAAATCGCCACAAAAATTGTTGAACATCTAGTTGAGGAATGCAGACGCGTTTTTGCTGAAAGATTATTTCTTTTAGTCCGGACAAGCAATGACGGAGCGAAGGAATTATACGAGAAAAACGGATTTACTTTCGAGAAAATGCACGACAAGAAAATTGAAGGGGAAAAAATTGAGGTTTGGAGCAGAAAAATACTGCCACAGGCCACGCATATTCGAAGATACGCTTCATAAAGAGCCCTATTTTGGGACGTCGAGAACGTTTAAATTGATTACGCAAGCGCATTATATTAGTGAATAAAATGTACAAGAATCCAAAAGAAACCGAATACGCTTCCTGGTGGAATAAGACAATTAGTGACGCGGGTCTAGCTGACAACAGGTACCAGTTAAAAGGTTTTTTTGTATGGATGCCTTACGGGTTCTCAATAATGAAGAATATAAGAAATAAATGGGATTATTTATTTGCATTGAACGGAATACAGGAGATGTACTTTCCGCTTCTTGTTCCTGTTGAATATGCTTCAAGAAATGCCAGCTGGTGGAACTCGTTCAAGAGCCAAGCATTTTATGCTTTGGGATATGAAGAAACAGAGAAAAACGCTTTTCTAAGACCAACTGGGGAACCAGCAATGTACCCAATGTTTAGCACATGGATACGAAGCCACAGAGATTTGCCCCTAAGAATATACGAAACTGTTAGCTCTTTTAGGAACGAGACAAAATCTACCAAAACTTTTGTTAGGGATGTTGAGATTGGTCCGTGGTATGAGATACACACTTGCCATGCGACGAGGGAAGAAGCAGAAAATGAGATAAAGCTTGCGATAAAGATGAACGAGGAACTCTTTTTGGATGCTGCAATTGCCTCAATTAAAGTGCGAAAACCGCCCGCAGACTGCTTTCCAGGAAGCGTAGGCGCGGTGGAATTTTACACTACTTTGAATGATAAACTAATAGAAAATGCAAGCTGCAATAACCTTGGACAAGCATATGCAAAAGCTTTTGATATTGCTTTTACTGACAAGGACGAACAAAAGAAACCTGTTTGGCAGACCTGTACTGGAAATGGAGAGAGAATTCTTGCCGCAATAATCGGAAATCACTCAGATGACAAAGGAATAGTAGTTCCGCCAAAAATAGCCCCATTACAAGCAGCATTAATTATAATAAACTCTCCACAGGAAGAGGTTCTGGATAAAATAGACTTGGGCATTGACAAAAGTAAAATATTGATTCTAACAGCAAAAGCCTTCTCTGAAATAGGAGAATTGAGATTCAAAGCAGAAAGAATGGGAATACCCGCAAGAATAGAAATAGGTCCAAAGGAACTCTTGGCGAGCGAAGCCACCCTTATTAGCCGAGCGGGAAATAAAAAATCGGTTCCATTCAAAAATCTTAAAGCTGAATTAGCTAAACTGCTTGAAAAGCTTCAAAACGATTTATACGATGCGAGCAAAAAAGAGCTCTTCGGCAGAATAAAGGAATGCGACAAAATAGAAGAAGCAGAAAAAGCACAGGTTGCTTTGGTTGGCTGGTGCGGCAAGACTGAATGCAGCGACTGGATAAAAACCAAAACCAAGAAAGATTTAATAGGGATGACACTCGAAATAGAAAAAAAGAAATGTATCTGGTGCGGTGAAGACGGTGAAAAAACTTACTTTTCAGCGGCTTATTGAAGAACTAATCAAATATTGCTAATCGCCAGCGCAAAAGTCCCCTCCGCTTTTCCTTTTGCAAAACCGTTAAACCCTTTAGGTCCTGAAACAAAAACATCGCACCCCGCCCCAAGCGCGGTTTTGATTGCGGAGAGTTTTGAGTCAATTCCTCCCCTGCCATCCTTTGACTTTTCATTCAAAACACAAACCTGCTCCATTTTTGTAAGAGTATCAATTATTTTCCCGTCCCTTCCAATCAAACCGCCTTTAGCGGTAATGAATACTAATAGACCTGCGCCAATTTGTTTTGCGAGAAGCGCGGCGAGAGCATCATTATCGGAGAACACCCCGTTCACGCGCAACTCTTCCGTCGCAACAACATCATTCTCATTCACAATTGGTACAATGCCTCTCTCAAACAAAAAATCAAAGGTGCTTTTTATGTTCAAAAGGCACTGTTTGTTCAAAAAATCGTGCTGAGAAACTAACACCTGCGCGCCAACAACACCCTTTCTCTCAAAGCGCCCCAAATACTCATTCATTAATTCAATCTGCCCAATCGCCGCAAGCCCCTGCTGCTCCTTAATTGTGGTCCCATTAGGGCTTGAGAACTTAATCTTCTTTTTTCCCATTCCCACCGCTCCGCTTGAAATTAGAACAACTTTTTTTTTGGCGCGGGAAAGCAGAGCCACTTCACTTACAAGCGCGTCCAGGAATTCTTTATCAAGCACGCCCTCGCGCATAATAGCGTTTGTGCCGATTTTGACTGCGATAAGAGAGTACTCGCTTACATCCATGCAAATAACAAACCTAAAAATTGTTTAAAATAGGATTGTTACGAAGGGAACCCTCATTTTTTTGCGCGCGGCGATAAACAAAAGATAAAAAAACAATTGCCGGTTCGAAAACCGGCAGAAATTAGAATTAACTCGCTTACTTTATATCAAACTCTGCTGAAACATTTGCTGTTACTTCAACAGTTGAAGGTGATATTGGAGTTGCAACACTATCCTTTGCCATTACGCCCAAAGCTATATTGGACATAGAGGAAGGGTAGTAATTAACATTCTCAGTTAGTGAGTGAACAGACCCAACGCTAACACCTATTCCTTTTGCTATGCTGTTAGCCTTAAGCCTTGCCTGTCCCGATGCTTCTTCCAAAACAGCTCGTCTCTCGCGGAATTCATTCACAGGGTTTAGATAGAAGTAAACACTGTCAATTCTATTAGCGCCTGCTTTAGCGGCAGCATCAAGAACCGCGCCTGTTGTCTTCAAATCAGTCAAAATTGCTTTAACCTGATTAGTTGTTCTATATCCAACAGAAACTGATTTCTTCAAAACATCATTGTATTGGAATTCTTCATTCACAGTGTAAGAAACTGTGCTAATGTGATTAGCAGTTACTCCAGCGCTCTTAAGAGCCGCGCTGACTTTATCAGATATTGTTGCGTTAGAGCTCTGGCTTATCTGAGCAGATGCATCTAAAGTCTCAACGCTCAAAACTACTTCAACTAAATTAGGCGCAACTTTGTGTGTCGCTGTGCCTGTAACATTAATTGTTTTTGGATTAGCTAAACTGGAACTAGAACCGCTTCCGTTTGAAAGCACAGCCCCCGCAGTAAATCCAACTATAATTAGCACCGCAACAAGAAGAACCGCAAGGAATGCGGGCACCATGCTGCTGAACTTAAATCCTACTACTCCATCAGTCATTAAAACACCCCAAAAAAACTAGTAGATATTACACGATTCAGGTATAAAAACCTAATTATTTAGACCGATTTCACAGGAATTAAGCCAGTCAAGTACAATGCAGACTTAAAAAAAAACAGAAAATGGGGATAGCAAGATTTGAACTCGCGCTTGATGCTCCCAAAGCACCGGTCCTACCAGGCTAGACTATATCCCCGCGTATAGAATTAACTTCTGAAATGATTTATAAAAGTTTGGAGAGGGGAAAAACACGACAAGTTATTACTTTTTCTTTTCCTCTGAACCAGCCTTTTCTTTTTGCAGTTCCCTCACGCGCACCTCGCTCATCGCGAAAAATATGACTAGACCAATTACACCGATTATCGGGCGGAGATATTCACCCACAAGAGCAAAAATTGTCAACAGTATCCAAAGAGAAATGAATCCTTCGACCCACACCCTAAACCTTGTCTTGCACAAATGCTTGCTTATTAATTCGTAAGCAAGTATAATCAGAATTCCTACAATAAGAGAAGGAACATTCATGAAATCAAGCGCGAGCGCAAAAACCATTACATAAATACTCACTTCAGCGGCGAGCTGCATCGGGTTCTCTTCCCTTCCCCTGTACGCCGCATAGCTAAAGGCAAACAAAAACATCAATAATCCGAGGGCTGAAAGGAGCCCAAAATGAAAGGAATCAAACCCCGCAAAGTAGCGCCATATAAGGTCCAAAACATTCCAGTTCATAAAAAGTAATTGTTTAGAGCAATATAAAAGGATTATGAGCCCATTTAAATTACTGCCAAGTTGGGCAGGCAGGGCTTTAGGAGTACTAAGCAAAGAAGTTTTTTTGGAAAGTGATTCTAGTGCTGTTTAAGGATGCCGCGGAGTATTTTGCGAAGACCGAAGAAGCCTCTTCAAGACTTGTAATGACTGATATACTCGCGGAGCTATTTGAGAAAATGCCGGCAGAAGACGCCAAAAAAATAATTTACCTTCTGCAGGGACGAATCGCCCCTAACTTTGAGGGAAAAGAGATAGGGTTTGGAGAGAAACTCATAGCGGAGGGAATCGCAAAAGCCACGGGTTTTTCACGCGCAGAGGTTGATGCACTCTTCAATAAAACAGGGGACCTTGGGAACACCGCGGAGGAGCTCATCAAAAAGAAGAAACAGGGCTCGCTATTCTCGCAGGCACTCACAATAGAAAAAGTTTTTTTGAATTTAAAAAAAATGGCGACGAGCGAGGGAACCGGGAGCCAGGAACTTAAAATAAAATTACTCGCGGAACTCTTTAATTCTTCCTCGCCAACGGAAGCAAGGTATATCGCAAGAATTCCTCTTGGAAATATAAGACTCGGGATCGGAGACCCGACACTCATGGATTCTTTTGCGATAATGCTCTCAAAAAAAGAGCAGGAGAAATTATCCGCGCAGCTCAAAAAAGCAAAAACCCCGAAGGAAAAAAAAATAATTGAGGATAAGAAAAGAGAGATAAAAGTGAAAATACGCGAAGAAATTGAAACAGCTTACAATATTTTCTCGGACCTTGGGGAGATTGCGGGAATGCTAAAAGAAAAGGGCCTTCTTGGGTTAAAGGAAATCCGCCTTGCGCCAGGAACACCCGTTCGTCCAACAGCCGCCGAGAGACTGCCAAGCGCAAAAGAAATAATTGAGAAACTAGGAAAGTGCGCGGTTGAAGCGAAGTATGACGGCTTTCGTGTTGCTGTGCACAAGAACGGGGATAAGATAAAAATATTCTCAAGACAGAGCGAGGATATTACTGATATGTTCCCTGAAATAATCGAAGCCGCAAAAGTGCAGCTCTCGGTGAAGAAATGCATCGTTGAGGGAGAGGCGCTCGCGTTCAATGAAGCGACACAGGAATATTACCCATTCCAAATCACAATCCAGAGAAAGAGAAAATACGAGGTTGAAAAAAAATCAAAAGAATACCCGCTCAACCTGTTCTTGTTTGATATAGTGCTTTGTGAAAATGAGAGCTACATGGATAAGCCATTACGCGAGCGAAGAGCAAAACTTGAGAGCATAATAAAAGAGGGGGACATCATCCGCCTAAGCGAGCAAAAAATCGTTGATAATGCGGAAGATTTAGAAAAATTCTTTGAGGAAAAAATCGCGCAGGGGCTAGAAGGAGTAATGGCAAAAGACCTTGACGCGCCCTACATTGCGGGCGCTCGAAAGTACGCGTGGATAAAACTAAAACGCTCATACAAAGGAACTCTTCAGGACACTGTGGATGTTGTTATTATTGGATACGACAAGGGAAAAGGAAAGAGAACAAAATTCGGACTTGGGGCACTCCTTGCAG
>CABMEU010000033.1 GCA_902385225.1 uncultured archaeon
TTAGCAATGCTCTGCATCGCAACTAAATAATTTTGGCTGGGCTTGTTTTTAAAGCTTGCTTTGGCGTCTTTTTGGAAAGAGTATTAATCTTAATGGAGAATAATTTTACAGGTGGTTTTTGGGTGGATTTTTTGGAGTACCAGGATAAGTCAAAGAAAACGGATACAAAGGTAGTAATCAACGACAATAGGATTGCGTTTTATGCGCTTGGGATAGCTGATGAGGCGGGTGAGGTTGCCGGGAAGATTAAGAAACTTATTAGAGAGAAAAATTCCGTGCTTACTGAGGATTACAAAAAAGAAATTGTAAAGGAGCTTGGGGATGTGCTTTGGTATATGACGCAAATGTGCACTTATATGAATGTGAGTTTAGAGGATGTGGCTAAGAGCAGTATTGAAAAGATTATGAGCAGACAGGAAAGAGGGAAATTATTTGGTAACGGGGATAATAGGTAGAATTTGTGGAAAAATTAATACTGGCTCAAAAAAAGAAAAAGTAAATGTAAAAGAGACAAACCAGGGATCCGACTAGCGGTATAGTTTGCCTCCTCCGCCTCACAAACTTTAAATTTGTTTAGCGCACCAGGCAAAATGCTTTCACACTTTGCGAAGTGTAACTCCCAACACGAGTGAATTATTTAGGTAATTTAGTTTAAATACCTAACTCTCAAAGTGAAAAACTTTTATATTTGGACAGAAATTGAATTTTTTCAATAATTTTCATCAAAATTTCCAAAAATACTCCAGAGAATAACTTTCCCCAGTTTTATTCAGCTTTTTTTGCGAAAAATTCGCCCAAAAGGTATTTATACCCATAAAGGCTTTATTTGTGAAATTACTTGGTGTTAGTGTCGGCTATGGATAATGAGCAAAATCAGGTTACTTCTTCTGACAGAATAGAAAAAACCATAGAAACCGAGGATAAGGACATATTTGATGATGTTTTTGAAGAGGATGAGGAGGAAAAGGCGGCGAAGAAGAAAAGGAATGAGAAAGCCGAGGAACTGAAGAAACAACAAACAAAGGGCGCTGAGAAAATGATTGACGGCGATGATGATGAGGATTCTGCTGATAAGGACGACGAAGATGATGAGGATGAGGAAATAGAAGAAGAAGCAACAAGCGCAGAACCAGTAATATTTGGTGAAGTAAAAGAAAAAGAATCTGATGCAATAGAACTAGCTGAAGAGGATGAGGAAGATAAGGACGATGAAGAAGAGGAAGAATTTGAAACTAAGGATGAGGCATTTGCCGCGGTTGATGCGGGCGGAAAAAGAAAAAAATCAAAGAGTAATTTTGATGATATTGTAAAGGAAGGCTTAGAGAAGAGTCTCAGTGGAAATGGAGAAAAGAAGAATGGAAACGGCTCAGGAAAAGGAATGGGCGGCAAACTTGACCTTAAGGTAATTCACGAGGAAGAAACCGAGGAAGAAGAATTTGTTCCTGCGCACCCGATGGAGAAGAAGGTAATTAAGAGCGTAATCAAAAACAAGGCGCTCATGGCGGCAAAGGAAGATGTTATAATTAAGAAGGGCGTGAAGATTAGTGATGATTCCTTTGGAAAAGCGAGGGATGAGGTCGGGGAGCATGATGAGCTCGCTGATGCTTTGCTTCGCGAAGAGGGAACTAGAGAAGAGGGAGTAAGCGAGAAGAGTAATGGAGAGGATGAAGTGGAAGAAGAGGAAGGCACAATGAAAATGCCTAAAGCAAAAATGGCTGAAGAGGCTGAGAATGATTCTGATGATGAGAAATCCGGAAAAATCTCCCCCGCGCTTGAATTCTTGATGAGCAGCAAGGGAAGAGCATTTATTGGAAGAAAAAAGAGTGTAATGGGGAAATATGGAGAGGAAGCGGGACTATTTGTCGGGAAAGTTAATGAGGATGATAAGAGGGACACAGAAATTTTGCTTGATGGATTAAACCCGCACGTTGTATTTGTTTGCGGTGCGAGGGGTTCGGGAAAATCCTATGTTTTAGGTGTTGTTGCTGAAGAACTTGCATTAAAAAATAAAAATGTAGGAATTGTGGTTGTTGACCCAATTGGAGTATTTTGGTCAATGAAGCACCCAAATAAAGAAGAGAAGGAACTTGAAGCGCTCGCGAAATGGGGACTAATGCCTCAGGGTTTGGATAATATTAAAGTTTTCATCCCGGTGGGAATGAAGAACGCGGTTCCAAAAAGCACTTATGACGCGGTGTTCTCAATCCAGCCAGCTTTACTCACAGCGGAAGATTGGTGCTTAACTTTTGGAATTGATAGATTCTCTCCAACCGGATTATTAATGGAAAAGGGAATTGTGAAAACAAAATCAGGTTACACTAATCTTGATGGAAAAGAAATCCGCGGAAAAGAGAATACATTCTCGCTTGAAGATTTGATTATGTGCTTTGAGAATGACGCTGAATTAAATGATAAGGAGAGAGGATACAAAGCGGATTCAAT
Organism: uncultured archaeon; assembly: GCA_902385225.1. GTDB lineage: Archaea > Iainarchaeota > Iainarchaeia > Iainarchaeales > JAAZKV01 > JAAZKV01. The sequence goes on from CABMEU010000033.1 coordinate 2,443, forward strand.
CAGGGCGCTCGCTTCAAGGTTTGATGCGGCAAAGCACTGGGGAATATTTGATGAGAAAGGAACCTCGCTCGGATTACTCTCAAGAGCGGGGCAAATGACTATACTTGACACAAGCTTTTTGGAAGACAATGTTAGCGCGCTTGTTGTTGGAATTATCTCAAGAAGACTTCTTGCGGCAAGAAAACTTGGAACAAGAAGAGAAGCCGCCGGGAAATTTGATGAAGCCGGAATTGATGAAATAACTGAACTAAATATTCCTCCAACTTGGCTCTTTATTGATGAGGCGCACACGCTCATCCCGGGGGGAAATCAGAAAACTCCGGCTAGCAGCGCGCTTGTTGAGTATGTTAAGCAGGGAAGAAGACCTGGGTGCTCTTTAGTATTTGCGACTCAGCAGCCGAGCGCAATTGACACACGGGTATTAAGCCAATTAGATATTATAATGGCGCACAAGCTCGTATTTGATGATGATATTAAGAGTATTTACAAAAGAATGCCCGCGATTACTCCACACCAGTACAAGAAATCTAATTTCATTAAAACAATGCCCGTGGGAATTGCGCTTACTGGAGATAGAAGCGAAACCACAAGCAGAGCGTTTGTTATGAGCATAAGGCCCCGAATGAGCCAGCACGAGGGAAGAGATGCGGAGACAAGCGAAGTAAAAATGGAGCTTGAAGAGAACCAAGTTGAAATACTAGCAACCAATATTGTGTTAAGGCAGCTTGAGAAGGACCCAAGCATTAGAATGGATAGTTTAGAAGAAACACTTGATACGCTAAATAATACTTACAAAAAAGATATTCAGCTTGAAATAATACTTGAGGAATTGAGAAAGAAAGGGGTAACAGTAAAACCCGATGCGCTCTTTGCTCCCGGCGTTGCTGAAGAAATCGCCGCTGAAGCCGAGGCTGTTGAGATTGCGCAGGAGCAAAAAGAAATTCACGATGAGGTGGAGAAAGGAAGAAAGAAAGTTGGAGTAACTGGCGATGAAGAAGAGAAGATGTTTGATGAGAGTGTTGAACTAACAGCGCTTCAAACAGCAATTCCTGAGCAAAAGGCAAGGCAGATATTTGCTTCAAATATTTCAAAGAAATTCATGTTCCTTGACCAGGAGATAGTTGAGAGGGTTACGCTAAAGTACGCTCCGATTTACAGAGTGAGATTCAAATATTTTAATCACAAGGATTCCTTCCACGCGGGAGAGGCTTACATTAATTCAATTACCGGGGAATTCATCCACGATGATAGAGGAAAGTTAAGAGAAAGCAAGGGGCTTTCAAAATTGCTTGAACTAAGCGAATCGGAAACAACTTTGCTAAAACTTGTTGCTGAGAAGAAGCGAAAAGCAAAGGAAGTATCTGTATTAATGAAAATGGAAGAGGGAAATGCTAAGAGAATACTTGAGGGACTTGCCAAGAAAGGATTTATTGGAATTGATGCGCAGGAGAACGGTTCGCATATTTACACCCCAAATGGAAAGATAGAGCTTGATTTGCCTCCTGACCCATTGCACGCAATCCTCTCAAGCATCGGGAAGAGGCCAATTACTGAAATTGAGAGCGCTGCGCTCATAAGCCCTAATTTGCACGAGAAAGAGGTGCCTGGAATACTTAAGAAACTCTGGGGAAATGTTGTGGTAAAAGAAATCACCCACATCTTCCTGCCAGTATGGGAAGGGACACTGAAGAAGAAAACGGGCGAAGAGAGAACAATCATTATTGATGGAATAAACGGGAATAAAATCTAATTTTTTGGCGCGGCGCTTTGCTGTTCCTGTTTTACTGAGGATACGAGCGTCATCTCGGAAAAGCTTTTTAGTGTTTTAAATGACGCTGTGCAATTCGCTTTCCCCGCCATGAGAACTATTTTCATTCCTGATAAGTAGAGTGTGGCTTTTGCCGAGGGGATTGACACCAAAAGCTGAAGCAGGAGCGGAATTGATTCCCCTTCAACCGCAATTGTGGTTTGTTTCTTCCAGTGCTCGGGAATTTTCTCTAAGAAAGCAATATCCTTTGTTTCAACAATTATTTTCTGGGATTTTGCAAACAGCCCGAGCCTTGTTGCGAAGGATTCATCAAATGGAAAGGAGCGCGAATCATTAAAATCAAGTTCAGTTAATTTTTGCGCATGGGTATCAAGGAGCAGACTCATTTGCTTCAAATGCTTTCTCTGCGCGCGTATTTTTCTTCGCAATTCCTCAATATCGCTAATAGTAAATGAAGCGTTTTCTTTTGCGTTATTTAGTAAATCCTTATCAGAGGAGCCGCGCTGGTGCAAAACAACGAGTAATTTCACAATTTCATCCAAATTGCTTAGCGGTCTTTTCATTTCTTCATTTAAACGCAGAACAAGTTTGTCTTTCATCTCAAGACTAATTGAAGATAATCCCTTATCAGTTAGAAATAACTTTGAGCCCTCTTTTTTTATGTGCCCAAATGAAGCCAAATCCTTCACTGAGCGAGCAAGTGCGGAGCGGGCGGAGGCGGGGTTCTTGTAACGCGAAGCGATTTTGGTTAAAAGGTCATTAAAATCAATCCCAGGGGATTGTTTTAGTATTAAGAGAACCGAGTTGTTAAAGGTCATGCAGTAATTAGGTTCTTATAACTTAAAAATATTTGCAATTTTTTCCTTCGCTTCCGCTACCTGCTCATCAGAAAGCTTAATCCCGTCGGCTGTTTTGAACGGAGGGCTTGTTATTGAGTAAATTCTCTCTTTTGCCTTAGCTTGTTTCTTCATTCCTTCCGGCAGCGGAGGAGTAATGCTTATTGCGCTTCTTACATCATCGGGGAATTTACCAGGATCGGCGGTTTCATAAATCACCTCAATCGCGCCTTTATCAGCGCGCGGCATGAGTTCAAGCGCCCTCCACCCCACTGCTCCGTGCGGGTCAAGAATTACCTTATACTTTTCATAAACCTCGCTCATTGTTCTATAGTGCTGAGGATTATCAATACTAACTGAGAATATATCTTTGCACATCGCATTCATATCGGGCATTTTATCAATTACCCCTTCCCGAATAACTTTTTTTGTTACTGGGTCGCGTTCATCATACATGTGTCCGCCATAGAAATCAATTAAGCGCGCGAGGTTGCTTGGATGAGAAACAATCATTGCGGAGGAGGGTGATTTTACTGAAGGATAGACTTTGTATATTCCTGTCGCTAAAAAATCCGGGAATTCTTTATTCGCATTTACCCCGCAAACAATTTTTGAGATTGGGAGCCCCATTTGTTTTGCAATCACTGTCCCCATCATGTCCCCAAAATTCCCGCTGGGAATACTCGCAACTAGCCCCTCGCCATTTTTTGCGATTCGTGAATATGCAAAGAAGGGATATACTGCCTGCGGGAGTAATCTTCCAACACTAATTGAATTAGCTGAAGTTAATCTATCCTTATCACCAAATGTTTTTTGCGCAAATTCTTTATCATTCAAAAGCGATTTTGCGAGGGATTGGCAGACATCAAAATCCCCATTAACTTCAAACGCATAAATATTCTGCCCAAGTGTGGTCATTTGTCTTCTCTGTCCGTCACTCACCGAGCCTTTTGGGAAGAAAACTATATTCTCAACATTCCCCAAACCAAGTAAAGCATCAGCAACCGCTCCGCCGGTGTCTCCGCTTGTAGCAACCACAACTGTTCGTTTTAATCCTCTCTTTCCAAGGAAATAATTTAGTGCGCGCGCAAAGAATCGCGCGGCATAATCTTTGAAAGAATATGTTGGGCCATTACTCAGCCACATAATATAAACTCCGTCATACACATTTTGTATTTTTGTTCGGATTTTATCATCCCTGTACGCGTCATCAAGCAATGTTTTGAGCTCGGGGGAAGGAATTTCTGATGAAAGGAAAGGATTTAGCACTTCAAACGCAATCTCTGCATAACTCATTTTCTCCATTGAGAGAATTTTGCTTTTTTGGAGAACTGGAACCTCTTCCCTTGCCACCATGTAGAGCCCAAAGTCCGGGGCGAGTCCCGCAAGGAGCGCGGTTTCAAAATTAACTCTTATGGATTTGTTATTAGTGCTGTAAAAAGAAATACTCATGAACGAGTAGGGGACAAAGAGAATTTAAAGAAATACTAAAAGCCCTTTGAGTAGAAAAGTGAGTAAAATCTAAAGGAAGAAGGGGCTCTTCTCTTTTGGCAACCTACATTTTCTTTTCTTTTAGAAAAGAAAAGGCGGTTTTACTGCTGAACAATCTTTTTCATTCTTTTTCCAAGTGAGTATGGAATCTTTTTCTTGCAGTCAACGCACTCAGCAACGAATGTTGGGCGCTTATTCTGCTTCTTAACAAGAACAACGTACTTATATTTTCCCAAATAACCGTGGTTAACGTTTCTTTCGTGTCTTCTATTTCCTGCCGCAAGTGTCCTTTTAGCACCGGATTTGAATTCCTTCATTTTGTGCTTTGTGTGCTTCTTGCACTTTTTGCAGTAAATTTTCTTTTCTTTAGGAAACTTCATCTAACTCACCAGTTGTTTATTATCAAACTCGAATAAACAAAAAGTGGAAGCAAACCTTTTAAAAGCTTGGCAAAACCAAAAAGAAAATAAGTGCGGTATAGTTGGAATAAACGCCAAATCTCGCAATAACGGACTTTTCTCTTAGAGGCAGGTTTAAAAATATCTTTAACTTAATATTAGCGGGTTACGCAATGGTTCTAAAAGATATTTTTGTCTCTTTTGTTGAAGTAATAACTAAACCGTGGATACTTATCCCGATGATTCTTGTACTGATTATCTCCTCGGCGCTTAGCATAGTAAGCACTTGGCTTCTTGAACGCCCTTTCCTTGATTTTATTTTATACTTTGACACAATTCCTGGAGATAATATGCTTGGAACGCTTTTGTTCAATTATCCGCTGGAACTAGCGGGTATTGCAATTATTGGAATCATAATGAGCACTATCGGAGTAATTGGAATAATGAGTATTGTCCGCATGGTGCAAAAAGACGGAGTCATTGACTCGATAAATGAATCAATGAAAGAATGGGTTAAAGCGCTCGCGATTTCAATTATCTTCTGGATTGCTTTTCTGATAATTGCGGCAATTTATATGGTTGCGACGCTTGCTTCGGATATTAACTCAATCCTTGGCGGAATTGTAATCGCGATATTTTTCATAATATTGTTTGTGATTTTAGTGAAAGTAATTTTTACTTTCCCCGCGATGATGGAGAAAGACGCAAAGAAATCTATTCAGGAGAGCTGGAAGTTTACTAATAAGAGATTCTGGGGAACACTTGCGCTTGTATTAATTGCAGCGATAATTTCTTTTATTATAGCAACACTTCTCTCAATGGCCGGAGTTACCCTCGGCGGTTACTTTGAAATCCCCCTTGATATTATAGGGGAAGCGTTTGGAAGCACTTACTTCATCGCGGTTATTACAAATTACTTTTACTCTAAGTGAATCAAATGACGAAGCTAGTCAAGCTCACGCTTAAGAATTTTAAATCATTCAAAAAAGCGGAGCTGCCAATCAGCAAGGGCTTTACTGCAATCGTTGGGAGCAACGGCTCGGGAAAAAGCAATATACTTGACGCTTTACTTTTTGTTCTTGGAATTACCTCGCTTAAGACTCTTAGGGCGGGAAAACTCACTGACCTTGTTAATACTGATGCGAAGGAAACTTACGCGAAAGTTGATCTTGTTCTGAAGGACAATGAGAAGCAGTACGAAATAAGCAGGATGATTGATAAACAGGGAAAGAGTGTTTACCGCCTGGACGGGAAGAGGACAACACTAAATGAAATACTCTCGCTTCTTACTGACCTTGGGATTGATGTTTCGGGGCACAATATTGTAACACAGGGGGATATTACTAAAATTATTGAGATGTCTGCTGTTGAGAGAAGAGAAATAATTGACGCTACTGCGGGCTTGAGCGAATTTGATGATAAGAAGGAAGAGGCGATTAAGGAGCTTGATAAGGTTGATTCGAGAATTAAGGAAGCTACTATTATTCTGAATGAGAGAACGGTTTTTCTCTCAGAGCTTGAGCAGGAAATGAAAGCCGCAAAAGAGCGGACTGAGCTTGAGGATGAACTCAAAAGAACAAAAGCGACGATTATTTCCCGCGAACTTTATTCTCTTGAAAAAAAGCTTCTCGAGGCGGACAATGAAATCGCCCAGATGAATAAGCAAAAGGAAATTGTTGAGGCGAGAATTGATGAGACAAGGAAACTGCTCGCTGAATCAAAAAAGAAATCTGATGACCTTGCGAGACAGATGATTAAGGCATCCGAGCAGACTTATTCTACAATCGGGCGCGAGTTTGAAGAAAAGAAAGCGAAATTAATGCTTGAGCAGCAGAGGATTGACATCAAAAAGGAGCAGAGTGCGCGCAACAATAAGAAAATTGATGAGAATAAGGAGCTTGTTACCGAAGCTGAGAATGAGAAGAGCGAGCTTTTAGATAGGCAGAAGAGGCTTCACGCCGAGAAGAGCTCAATTGAGAGCCAATTAATGGAGGCTTCAAAGAAAAAGAGCCAGCTTGAGGGGGTTGTTAAAGCTAAAAGTTCTGACCTTGCGAAGGAGGAAGCCGCGCTTGAAAAATTAAACAAAGAAATTGATGAAGCGAAGAAGGAATCATTTGACCTTGAGGTGTTTGTAAGGAATTGGGAGAAGCAAAAAACTTTCCATGAAAATAAACTTGCTGAGCTTCGCGGAGAAGAGGAAGCGCTTAGCGGAGAAATAGAGGAGATTGAGGGCAAGAAGAGAAAAATTGAGGCAATGCACTTAAAGCACCCTGAAAAGGAACTTGTAATACTAGAAAAGAGGCTTTCTGAGACGCTTGAGCAAAAGAATTTATTTGGGGCAAGAAGGGCTCATGAGGAAAAAGCGATTAAGGAACTAAGGACAGCGCTCTCCCAGTGCCCAATTTGTGATTCCGCTCTAAAAGAGGATAAGAAAATAATGCTTTTGAAGCAGAAAGAAGCGCTTGTTGAGGATTACATGCGAAAGGAGCGAACTTCGGAAGAGGAAGCGGCCCGAACTAGAAAACTTATTTCTGATGAGAAAGAAAAAGCGATGGTGCTCGCAAGGCTCTCGGCGGAAGTTGAACTTGAACACAACACAAGTCACAAAATCTCGGACATTCGCAAAAAAATCGCTGAAATTAAAGGAGAGCTTGACACCAAAGGATTTGATGATAAATTATACCGCAGAAATAAGCTGAGTGAGAGAATTGTGAGGCTGGAAGCTGAAAAAGAGGCGGCAAGGCACAAAGTAATGGGCATTAGAGGGCAAAACGTGTTTGAAGAGTACTCCGCGGCGAATAATTCTTACGATGAGTTCGCAGGCAAGCGAATGCAGATAGAGTCCTCGCTAAATGAGGCTAAGACACAGCTTGCGGCGCTTGAGATAAAATCACGAAGCATTCTTGCTGAGAATACGCAGCTTAACGCTGAGATTGAGGTAATGAGAAAAGAGATTACTGAGAGGGAAAAATCAATTGTTTCGCTAAAAGAAGAAGTGCTTGAGAAAGAGAAGCAGCTCGTTGAGGCGAAAAAGAAGCATGTATCGCTTGAGCAGGAAAAGGATGCAGCTGATAAGAAGATTGAGAGAACTGAGAAAGAAATCATCGCGGAAAGTATTAAAGCAAAGAAAATTGAGGGAAGAATTAATGAATTTAATATTGAGAAAAGCAAACTTGGGGTAAGACAAAGCGACCTTTGCGAGGAAAAGAAATCCTACGAAGGAATTGAGCCGTATGCCTCAAAGAGCCTTGAGGAATGCAAGAGCAGAATCACTCATGTTGAGAAAAGGATTGAGGAAATCGGCGCCGTGAATATGAAAGCGATGACTAACTTTGGAGAGCTGCGCAAAGAAGTTGATGATATACAGCAAAAAGCAACAAAACTCTCTGATGAGAGACTCGCTGTGCTTGATATGATTGATAAGATTGAGGTAAAGCGAACAGGAGTGTTCATGGAATGCTTTAATGAGATAAATAAGAACTTCAAGGAAATCTTCTTCAAATTCTTTAACAGCGAGGGAAATCTAAGTTTCGCTAATCCTGAGAAGCCTCTTGAATCAGGGTTAATGGTTGATGCGAAGTATAAGGGACGACTACAGAATATTGACTCAATGAGCGGTGGAGAAAAAACGCTCACCGCACTTGCGTTCATGTTCGCAATACAACTCTATAGCCCCGCTCCCTTCTATGCGTTTGATGAAGCGGATGCCGCGCTTGATAAGGAAAATTCTCTAAAGATGAGCAACTTAATTGAGAAGATTGCGCAAAAGAGCCAGTTCATCGCAATCACCCACAATGATGTTATTACAAAGAAATCCGACCAAATCATTGGGGTTGCACGAGGAAAGGATGACTCCTCAGTAATTGGATTGAGATTAAAGAATAATGAGGAATAAGTTTAGAAGAGTCTAACTCAATTCATCCCTTCTTTTTTTTCGTAATGAATTTTCTCAAGGCGAACCCCTTTTGGAGTGACTATTTTTTGATAAATCCCTGTTTCAAAACCAGGAATCTGGCACATCTCCATAAATCCTCCAAGCGGACGGCTTACTTCATTGTGAATTACTAAAAGACCGTTTGGCTCAAGGGATTGCACAAGATTTGAAATAGTCGCAGAGAATTCTTGCGGGGATTGATTAACCGAAACATTTGCTAAGCGTATTATGCTAAACTTTCTTGAAAGAGGTCTTGCGCGATAATCCTGCTGAAGAGCAAGCACACCGCGTTTTAGAAGCTCGAGCTGGATTTTTTTGTCTAAAGGAGCGACATCAACCGCCCAAAACTGCATATTGTGCCTCGCCTTTCTGAAAAATCTTTTTGCCTCAACTGTTGTTTGCGCTGGAACTGCATTTGGTCCTTTTTGCTCGGGAGTGTATGGGACAAACGCCGCGCCCACATCAAGAAAACTTGTGGGTTTGAGTTTTTTCTTCCTGATAATTTGCAAAACCTGAGCGTCAAGTCCTTCAAGGCGTCGAACCCAAGTCTGACCATAAAAGGTTTCTTTTGTTCGGGTTCGGTAAATCTCAGCCAAATATTTTTTTCTTATCTCTGGATGGGCCTCAAGGTAACTTCTAAGCCATGCATCGCGCTGTGCGTGCCTTCTTTTTTCCCATGCTAAGAACTTTGGATTATATATTTTTCTTGTAAAAACCACTGACTTTGTCAAATCAACTCCGCGGCGATACATTGGAATATGCGCGGGCGGATTAGTATCCTTTGAAAGTTCAACAAGCCTTTCCTTTGCTTTAGGGTCGCTCTTCTGAAGTAAATTTAAGAGATACTCGCCAGCCTCCCCGTAACTGTATCCAATTCTTCGCTTTCTTTTGCGGATTTTTGGCTCATGCTTTACAACATGGTTTTTAATTAGCATTCTACTCCAAGCCGGGCGTGCGCGCATAATGAATTAACGCCAATCAGAATATTTATTCCTATCGTGGCTCCAAAAGGAACCGCCTGAAAAAAATTATTTCTTCCCTTTGTAAGTAAAGTTGTTAATTAGTTTTCTTCTTTTGTTTCTTTCCCTTGCCTCGCTGCGCTTTTCTATTTCAGCAAGTTCTGCTGTGCCCTTAAGCGGAGCCTCTCTTTTTTTGAATAATCTTGCGGTAATTGAGGAGAACGCGGAGGGTTTCTTTGCCTTTGCGGGTTTTATCCTGTTCTCTTTTCTTGAAGCGTAAAGCTCCGCCCTAATATCCTCAAGCTCTTTTTGAACATCCGTGTGGCTCTTGCGGTAATCTTCAGGGAGTATCAGCCCGGCTTTAAAGTGTCTTCTAAGATCAACGAGTCCGCGTTCGAGCGCCCTTTGTTTTGCCCTCAAATCCTCCATTGTAAGACCCATGCGTTTCTTCTTTGGCCATGCTTTTCCGCTTGATAATTCTTGTTCATAATGTTTCTTCATAAAGAAGTATTCAGCATCTGAGATTTTTTTCTGTCCTAATGCCCTGTCAAGGTTTCCAAGAACAGAGCTTATCTTCTCTTTTCTGTTTGAGTGAGTGAGCTGATTTGCGTGCGACTTTGTGACAAGCCCCATTAGTAAAATGAAAACAAGAACTAAAATCACAAGAATCATTATCAGAACGAAAGTGTATTTTTGTGATTCGGTTAATGGACCCATTGTTGTTGTGGTATAAGTTACCCCGACTGTCGCCTCTTTGTCAGAATAAATTGGGAGCTTTGTCTCTCCAAGGTAAGTTGAGATAATAGCTTTTGCCTGAACTATTTTGTTGCTTAAGAAAATCATATCATAGCTTGTCTCTATGCTTTGATTAACCTCCTCAGTTCTTGCGAGTTTCTTTGTGAATACCGCGTTCTCGTAGTAGAATTTCGCGTGGTCAAAGAACATATTTGCCCATATTGAATCCGAGCCAAGCCCCTCGTTAATATCAGTTCCCACTGTTTGGAGGAGGGCGGCTGGTGCCACTAATAGTCTGCTATTCTCCGAGGAAACAAACGCGTCAGCGAAATATGAATCATAAATCGCCGCGAGAAGGAAATTATCATCAAATGATTTCTTCGCCGCATTAAGCCTTCTTGTCGCCTCATCAATTGATTCCTGCGAAACATTTGAATCTTTTATCAAATTCTCTGTGCTGGTGATTTTCGCAAAAACATCTTTTGTGAATTTATCTGTGTAAAATATTGAGTATTTTGAGGTGTCTTTCTGGGCTTCCTTCAAAAAGTCCTTTGATACTCCTACCCATGCGTCAGCGGAAGCGTATTCATACACCCTATCGTAAAGCAATTCCTGCTCAGCGGTTTTCTGGTCTGCTGGAGTTGCTCCGGGGGCATCAACTATTGCGGTCATTGAAGTATCAATCTTATCAAGCGCAATTTCTGCGTAAGCCACTCTTTGCTGCGCCCCAATTATCCATTCAAAACCGTTTAATGGAATAAAATTCATCTGCTCTTTGAAAGAATTAATATCGTTTCTTAGCGAGGAAACTTTTGAGGCAAGAATAGTCGAGTCATTTGAGAGAAGGGAAGGATTCTCCGCTATTTCTCTTACGGTTCCCGCGGTTACTCTTGAAGTGAAGGCGTAATTCGCTGAGGAGTAAAGGTAATTCTGGTCCAAGAACCTCTGCGCCATCTCAACGCTTCTCTTTGTCGCAGCAAGCCTCTGATTTAAATTCGCCCTGAGGTCATCAGGCATAGTGCTTTTCTCAAGCTCTGTTGTAGCCTCAGTTATGACACTCTTCGCGTTATCAATATAATTTTGGGAAATCTTTTTCATCGGCTCAAGAGTGTGGTTATAGGTAATTGATTTTGGGATGAATATTGTGCTTGTAGTGTTTGTGTCAATCTTTATTTCCTCAACATTAGAATAAGCATAACTAATTGCGGCATCAAGCGTGCTTACTTCAACTACTTTCATTCCAAGCTCTTTTGGACCGAACTCAAGCAAATTTACTGTGTCCAAAAACCCGTTGCCGTCTTTATCAACTTCTGTTATCGCTTCCCCAGTAGGAATCATGAAAAGTTTTATTCCGGCTTTTGCCGCCGCCTGCGCTTTTGGTCCCACTCCCCCAACCATTCCAATTGAGCCGTCAGTATTTATTGTTCCTGTCACCGCTACTCCCGGCTGGAGGGGTTTTTCAGAAAACATCGAGTATGAAAGTAATGCCATTGCGGCTCCTGCGCTAGGACCATCAACCTCGCTTGCGTTTGCCCTAATATCAAAAATAAAATCCTTATCTGTTAGTTTCACTCCGGTGGCTTTTTGGGCGAGTTGCAGCGCTATATTCCCTGTTGTTTGCGTGTCTTTTCCCACTAATGAATTTGAGGTAATGAAAGCCGCTTTTCCTGTTCCTGGAATTGTGTACATTAATAATTCAGCGGCCATTCCCTTGTGGTCTTCTGTTACCGCGAAAATCTTTATTGAGCCGGTTTGCAAAATCGCGAATGCGGGGGAGGCGAGGACCGCAATCATTAGAACTAAGAGAATTACGAGAAAAAGTCTTGGAAAGGCAAATTTTTTGTGTAAGGACGCGGGCATTTTCACTCACTCTACTGTAAATCAACTAATTATTTCCACTACTATTTCGCAATAACAAAAGGAAACGTTGTTTATAATACTTTTTGGGGGCAAAAAACCGGCGAAAATAATCAAGGCAGGCGGAGAAATAAAACCAAATTAAATAAAGAATAAATATGCAGACAGGGGCGCGGAACAACAAATGCAACCTATCCTTACCACACGTTGGTGAGCACGCTTTCCCGCCGCCTGTCAAACTCCGAAAACGAACTTGTTCATTTTCGGCCAAACTCTCTCTTGAAAGCTTTTCCACTTTCACATGAATTTTGCTTTCACTACTATTACAGCATACCTTCTTTAAATACTTTCGTAAAACTTTGTCACTGCAGAAAATTTGTTGTGTTTAATTAAGTCAATTGCCTTAACATTCTGACGAAGATTGTTGGACGGATTGACGAAGTACAATAAGACAAATGCCAAAAAAAGGTTTTTTCAAAAAGAGTAAGTTTCCAAAAAGAGAATTAATCAACTAATACTCCACATTTTTTTCAAACCATTTTATTGTCTCTTTTAATCCTTCTTTGAAAGGAGTTTTTGCTCTGAATCCAAACTCCTTTTCTGCGCGAGTAACATCAAGGCATCTTCTTGGCTGGCCGTTTGGTTTTGAGGAATCCCAAATGATTTTTCCATTGTAATTCATTTCTTTGCACAAGAGTTCAATCAAATCATTTATTGTTATTTCCATTCCCGCGCCGAGATTCACTGGCTCGGTTTTATTATAAAATTTTGTCGCAAGAGTTATTCCTTTCGCGGCGTCTTTTACATACAAAAATTCTCTTGAAGCTGAGCCATTCCCCCAAACCTCAATTGAGGGGGCGTTATTCTTTTTCGCAATCGCGATTTTTCTTATTAGCGCTGGAATCACATGGCTAGAAGCGGGGTCAAAATTATCATTTGGACCGTACAAATTCACAGGAAGCAAATAAATTCCGTTGAAATCATACTGCTGTTTGTATGCCTGGAGCTGAACTAAAAGCATTTTCTTTGCGAGACCATAGGGGGCATTTGTTTCCTCGGGGTATCCGCTCCACAAATCTTCTTCTCTAAAAGGCACAGGAGTAAATTTTGGGTAAGCGCATATTGTTCCAATCGCGACAAATTTTTCTACATTTGCTAATCGAGCCTGTTCAATTAACTGAACCCCCATCATTAAATTATCATAAAAGAATTCCCCTGGTTTTTCTCTATTCGCCCCAATTCCCCCAACCTTTCCGGCGAGGTGTATTATAATATCAGATTCTTTTGCGACTCTCTTGCACGCGTCAAGCGATACGAGGTCATACTCTGACTGCCTGGGAATGAAAATATTCTTTGCTCCGCCCTCTTTGAGCGCCTCAACTAAGTGAGAGCCAAGAAAACCGGAGCCGCCGGTTACAGTGATACGTTTACTTGATAAATCAATTTCATTTCTTTTTGCCATACAAGAAAAGTTATTAGGACTCTTTAAAAGAAATCTAGTACAATTATGCACGCGTTTTCTTCAGCGCTTTGAATAAATCAGCTCTTTTTTCAAAATTAATCTTTGCGCAAAAGCAATCTTTGCTTAAAATTTACTTTTGCTTAAATAATCAATATATTTCTGGAAATACTCCCAGGTGTCTGGGGAGATTACACTGCTTTTTCCAAGAGCGTTTATCTCATCAAGCGTCATCCATTTCCCTTGAACATATTCTCCTTTATCAATCCTCACTTCTTTTTCCCATGTTGCCGTGAATACCTGCGCCCAGTAACTGATTGTGGGTGATTCAAAATTAAAGTCAAAAATAAATTTTACCTCACTTTTTACCCCAAGCTCCTCATTTAATTCTCTTTTTGCGGCTTCCTCAAAACTTTCTCCCGCTCTTACCGCTCCTCCGGAACCAAGAACCCACATCAGGGGGTAATTCTTTTTATCCGCGGTTCTTTGCGCGACATATAACTGCCCCTTGCTGTTTGTTATAATTACAAAAGCGGCTTTGTGCTTTAATTTCCGCTCCTTTATTTCTGAGCGGGTGGTAATTCCAATTACATGATTCTTTTCATCAAGAACCTCATTCATTTCTTCCATGATTAATCAGCCCTAAACTTAATTAAATTAATTCCAACAGCTCTTCATGAATTTTTCCATTTGAGGCAACTAAGTACAGCTCTTTTTTCTCAATATCAAATTTGTTTCCCTCAAAGTTTGTTACTTTTCCGCCCGCTTCTTCTACAAAAAGTATTCCTGTTGCAACGTCCCAGGGCTTTGTCATGAATGTGACGTTTGCCTCAAATCTTCCGCAGGCAACAAATGCAAGTTCAAGCACTTCGCAGGCGAATGTTCTTACAAAAAAAGCTTTTTTCGCGGAGTTTTCAACGAAATTCATCGCGGCTTTTATTTGTTTCTCCGCGGGAAGATAATCCACCGCAATAAATGATTCTGAAAAGTTCTTTTGTGAAACGGAAATTCTTTTCCCGTTCAACTGCGCCCCTTTCCCTTTCTCCGCGGTGAATAATTCATTAGTTACTGGGGCATACACCACACCAAGAATAATTTCTTTTTTATATTTTAATGCAATTGAAACCGAGAAGAGGGGGATTCCTCTTGAGAAGAATATTGTCCCGTCAAGCGGGTCAATTATCCAAGTGTATTCTGATGAATTATCCTCTGCACCCATCTCTTCCGAGAGAATGCTGTGCTTTGGGAAATTTTCTTTAATTAAATCAACGATTATCTTTTCTGAACCCAAATCGGCTTCCGTGAGAATATCAGCATGCCCTTTAGAAGTTATCTTCCCCATGCTCTTTTGCTTCTCAAGAATGAATTTGCCCGCTTCAAGAGCGGCTTTAACCGCAACTTCCTTAAAATCCATGACACAATTAAATGGCTTCTTTTTTTAAAGCAAATACAGCTAAATTCTATTTATGAGCGGGGCAATAAACTTAAGGAAGAGAGGAGAAATTGAGAAGAGCTCAAATATTCTGGCTAAAAGCACGCGTCCGGCGAATAATTTATTTGGCAAACAAAGGAAACGTTACCTCACCGCTGTTTTGGGCGCTAAGTTTGAGGATGCCCAAAAAATAGAAAAGCGCATGTTTGAATTATTGCAAAAATCGGCTAATCCGGTTGTGGCAAAAGCAATGGGCGAAAAAGCTACGCAAGAAGCTCTAAGCAAGGGGCTTCGCGCGGGAATGCCATTTCACATAGCACTTCAAACCGCAATGCTTAGCCATGAGCTAAGAACACAAAAACCAACATTCACTTCTGGACTTAGGGATGAAGCGAGATTTTCTAAGGAAATTCTTGCACAGGAAACAGCTTATCTTGGACATCACAAGGCGCTCACCCAAGCGAAGCAAAGAGGATTAAGCAGGGAAGAAGCCGCTGCTAAGGCTGAATTAACAAGACGGGCAAGAATAATTTCCCAAAGTAATAGAAGCTCAAAAAGATTAATGGTTTAATTTTTCTTTGAATTAAACTTCTTAGAAAAATCTAATTAGAATTAGCCAAAAAACTAAAATCATCGGTGCCTTTTTAGGGGCACCTTTGACTTTTAAGCATGCAATTGGGTGAAGGTTCATTATTCAGGATATTTATCCGAATAGTGCGCCTAGTCCAGCTGCTGCTTCTTCTTCTGTTTTCTTGTTGTCTTCTTCTTTCTTTTCTTCAACATGCGCGCTTGCCGCTGGAGCTGCTGCTACTGTAGCAACTGCTGCTTTAGCTATCGCGTCGTCTATGTTTATGTTTTTCAATGATGCTACCATTGCTTTTACTTTTGCTGTGTCAACTTCAACTTTCGCTGATTTGAGCACCGCTTCAACGTTTGCCTCATTTACTTCGTGTTTCCCCGAATGGAGCAACATAGCTGCGTATACGTATTGCATTACCTTCACCTCTCAAATATCATTGTGTTACCGCAGGCGTAGCAACTGCTTTTTCTATTGCCTTTGCTTCTCTCTCTGCTTTAACTATAATTAATTCGGTTGTTCCTTCCTCGAATATTACCGCATTCACTGCTAGGTTTTGTGCCTGCTGGTATGCTAATGTGAACTTATTGAATAGTTCGTCTTCATCAACATCAAGAACATCAGCAACATAATACATGTTCTCGTTTCTATCAAGTACTCCAACGATTTTCATTCCAACTTTCATTGGCTTAATATTTAATTTTCCGAGTACGTCAGCAACTTCCTTCTTTATTGCTTCTCCTTTCTTTGCTACAACTTTATCAGCTGAGATTGAGATAGTTGGTCCTGCAACTTTAACTGCTAACCCCGCTGCTTTTAATGTTGAGAGCGCTGGTCCTGGCGGTAGTCCTGTGTCTCCTGCCTGAACTAAAATATCAATATCAGCTATGTCGCCTTCTTTTGCTGCTGTTGAACCCTTGTTCTTCTTTACGAATGAGAATAATTCAAACGGATTCTTCTTTGTGAAAATAACTAAAACGCTGTCCTTTATTTGTCCCTCTACTTTTGATAAATCTACTCCGCTTTCCTTGAATGCTTTTTGGAGTACCCTTACTTTTGCGACTATAATTGTTGAGTCCTTGCTTAATCTCTTTCTTAATACTGAAAGAATATTTGCTGGTAATTTGTCAAGTGTTGCTACCGCTATTACTGGGTATTCTTTTGCGAGCTTCTTTACTTCCTCAAGCTTTGCTTCCTTCCATTTTCTTGTGTGTGATGTCATTGCTTCTCACCCACTACGTTTGCGCCCGCTGTTTCCCCTACTTTTATAGGAGGGCTCATTGTCATTTTGATATAAGCGTTCTTAATGTTCTGTTTCTTTTGAGGCAATGCTTCTAAAACTGAGTTGTATACTGCTAGCATATTTTCTACCATTTCTTCGTTCTTCATTCCTTCTCTTCCTACTACCGCGTGTACTACAGGCATGAATCTTCCTTTTCTATTGGATACGGTTACCTGTGTCCTTGCTTTTGCGAGTATTTCATCAAAACTATTAATAGTTGGAATTAATTTAGGCATTTTTCCCTTTGGCGCGAGTTGCTGTCCTAAGAATTTTGCCACTGTCAGCATTGCTGGTCCTTCAGCGAATATTGCGTCATAAGCCATTATTTCGCCTACTTTTGCTCTATCCTTAGCTAATGCTTCTATTTCCTTATCAAGAACAACTTTGTCTACTCTTCCTTTTATTGAATCAGCAAAATCATTATTCTTAGCGAAAACAAGTACTTTTCCTGAGCCCTTTCCTGTTGGGTATGGTAATACTACTTTTACATTAACTTGGTTTGTTGGCTTCTTCATATCTAGGCCGGTAAAATTAATCATTAATTCAACGCTTTGTGTGAACTTTCTCTTAGGAGCAACCTTTAAGAGCTCAGCAAGAGCGGATACTGCTTCATCTTTACGCATTACAATACACCTGCCACCGAAGTGGTATAGTTTCGAGAAAACCCGAAACAACGGCCTAATACTAGAATTAGGCTTTCAATTATAAATAAAGTTCAGGGTGAAAGGTTTTTAAAGGTTGGAGTGGGGGGCGACTTTGTAGATTAATGTAATTTATGTTTCAACCGGTTTAATTGTTCCTTGAATCAAAAAATAAAAATGACCCAACCCAAGCAGCTATAAACAATATGATTGACACAATAGCAAAATCGTATGTCGGAGGAACCAATGATATGGGAAGATAAGGGAAAATTAAAGGTATTAAAAGGGCTAATTGAAAACTTCCATTTGTTTTTCCGCTAAACAATAAACTTGCTGGTTCTTCATCAGTAATAAATGCTGGTTTTTTACTTATAAAAGCATAAAGTAAAAAAACACCATACACAATTGACAAGCATCCACCTGAAAATCGAATGGATTCATTTATTGGCAATAAGTTAACTGCAAAATAAGAAACTCCAAAAAGAAGCGCTGTTAACCCGTTCCAAAAAACATTATTTTCATCAACATATCTAGTTTCCTTGTATATTGACCAAGCTAATGGAGCTAAAGTTGACATAATAGCCGCTATTGAAGCCAATAATAATAATTGAGGATCCATAAATTATGCCAACTTCAATTTACAAACTAATAAATTTTTCGATTTTCAACTTCCTTTTGCCCGGCTCTTGTTATTTTGTAGTTTGTACCATCAAAATGTACAAAACACTTTTCATCAATTAAATTAGTGATAGTTCTTTTAAGATTAATTCGCATAGAAGGTTTCATCCATTCTTCAAGTGCTTTAAATGATGCTCCATCGACACCACATTGGTAAAGCAAAACCATTACACGGTCACTAGCACCAAGATTTGGATTTAATACTTTTAAGAAGTCTCCAAAAATCTGAACTGTTGGAGCTTTTCTTGTAACAAGATTTTCAACTATTTTTTGTGCTTCATCTGCAGAAACCGTGTGATATAACCTAATAAACTCCGCAAGAACCCAATCAATTATAGATATAACTAATATTGCATCTTGTAAATTTGGGTCTATTCCATCAGCTAAATGAGCCGCATCACGGTTATTGCGAATATCATAAACTACGCGGAGGGCTCTCGGAATATGAAGCCGAATAGAGTCTTTATGCATGGTTTGTGGTATTTGGGATAATTGGCGTATTAGGGTTTCCGTATTTATTTGACTTCCAAGTTGAGTGTATGTGCCCGTTGTAATAAATTCAAGTAATCGAAATGCAGCTTCACAAAACCTACCGCCTTCAACCTCATTAAGCCGAAGTCCACCCAAATAAAATTCCTGTTTTGCTTCAGAATGTGCCTCAAGAAGCTCATCAACAAGCTTCGCATCAAGATGCTTAATTAAATTGGTTCGCACATCAGGTACTGCCATAAATTGTCACTTGCTATTTTTTAGATTTTTTTGTCCCTTTTTTTCTTCGTCTTTGAGTTCTCAATTCAGCTATCACAGCCTTTACTTTATCCCTATCCGGCAATGCTTCTACTAATGCTTCTCCATTTGAAGTTATTTGTTTTTGCCCCTTTCCAACTGTTGCCAAATATCCTTTGCCAATAGCATTATCTACTGGCACTGCAGTATTTGAAAACTTTGGTCGTGCCGCCTCAGTATTAAGGTTTGTTATATCCACAGTCTTAAAATGCGGGGTGTTTTTATGTTGTGCTAAAAAATATGCAAGGCATAATACTCTTTCAATGTCGTTAACTGGTTTTTTTGCAACAATAAAAGATTTTGCAGTTATGGCTCCTTGTGGTAACCCATTCAATTGATTTTGTGATATTGAGCCTGTAGATGTTGGTGATTGTATAACCAGACTAAGCTTTCCTTGTAGCCACACCATAGCTCGTGCTTGTTCTTCTTTTTCAAGTACAGATAATGCATTATATGCAACTTCCATTGCTTGAGTTTCTGTTAATTTACCTTTAGCCATAACATCATCTCCTTACGTATCCCCAAATACCATCTTTGGTTTTAACACGTCCAAGGGCACCAGAGCGCACAGCCCTTTGCAAAGGGTTTGTTAGACTGGCGGCAGGATAATGAAATCCGCTCTCGGCGAATTTTTCCTTAACTTCACTAGTGGTTTTTGGATTGTTAAAAAAATCAGCTTCTCGCAATTCAATTAATCGATCAACAATTGATGCCTTTCCCTTTGAACTAACTCTACCCTTTTTTCCGGCGCTTTCATGTAAATCACTTTTTACCTTTTTAATAACCTTTTGAATTTCCTCTGGAGCACCTTCAACCGTTATGACATAATTCTTTGATTTTATTGTTGCTTTCATACATTCACCTCACAATATTCATATTCAGATATTCCACAATAATGTTTTTAAAGGTTGTGGAACGGCGCAAAAAACAGAAAAGACACTATTTTTGCATTTTCCTTTATTTAACTAAATTAAGATTATTCACACGCCACCCCGTCTTTATCTCGGTCTAATCGATGCACATCTCTCCCGCACAGTTTGAGCATATCTTGCGCTTCTTTTTGTGTTGCGAAATCATCGCAATTGTAAATGTTTGCAGAGCACTCAAACAGAGTTTGCTCATTTTTGGCTTGCAACTGAATCGCAGACGCGGGTTCGTCAGATGAAATGCAACCAAAGACTAAGAGAAATAAAAACAAAAGAAAAACGATTTTCATTAAAACCAACTTACCTTTTAGTATATTACTATGCGAAAGGTATTTATACTAATAGTAATATACTATTAGTAGATTAAGCAAAGTATTTAATAGAAAAAGCAACTAAAATGAGTCAATGGCTGAAATCATACTCAAAGGATACCAGTGCGAAAGATGCAAACACAAGTGGGTGCCGAGAAATGAAGAAGAAAAACCAAGAGTCTGCCCAAAATGCAAAAGCCCATATTGGGATAGACCGAGAAAAAGATAAACATCGGCAAGGAACTCTAATCAAATTTAAAAAGGGATTAAACATGCCTCGTAAAAGAAAGGGTAAGAAAATGAAAACAATTGACTTGTTTGCCGGAGTCGGAGGAATACGAATCGGCTTTGAAAAAGCGGGCTTTGAAACTGCTTTTGCTAATGACTTTGACAAAACATGCAAAGACACATACGACCGAAATTTCAGCGCACCTAAACTTGACACGAGAAGCATTTGGGATATCCCAATAAAAGAACTCCCTGAGTTTGATTTGCTACTTGGCGGTTTTCCATGCCAGGCATTCAGCATAGCCGGATACAGAAAGGGTTTCAAGGATGAAAAAGGCAGAGGAAATTTGTTTTTTAGAATAGCTGAAATACTTGAGGAAAAAACCCCAAAAGCATTTCTCTTAGAAAATGTAAAAAACTTGCGAGGGCACGATAATGGAAAAACATTTGCGATAATACAAAAAACTCTAAGCGATTTAGGATATCATACAAAAGAGAAAGTATTGAACAGCATGACTCACGCAAACATCCCCCAAAACAGAGAAAGAATATTTATCGTTGGATTTAGAGACAAAAAACAATGTGACAAGTTCGAATTTCCAGAACAAATACCTCTAACAAGAAGTTTCAGAGATTTTACTGCAAATGAAGCAGATGATAAATATTATTACAACGATAAACCGCTGTACAAAAGAATTAAGGATGATATTAATTCTGAAGAAACTGTTTATCAGTGGCGTAGGCAGTATGTTCGCACAAACAAAAAAGGGGTTGTTCCAACACTAACTGCAAATATGGGTACTGGCGGGCACAACGTCCCAATAATAAAAAATCACAAAGGAATTCGAAAACTTACGCCGAAAGAGTGTTTTTTGCTGCAGGGATTTCCAGAAAAGTTTAAACTCGGGCATCTTGCAGACAGCAAGCTGTACCACCAAGCAGGGAATAGTGTAACTGTTCCATTAATTGAAAGAATTGCAACTCAAATGAAAATGGTTTTAGACTAAATCTCTTCAGCAAGTTTTTTGAGCCGAGTTTCAACTGATTCACTTGCAATGTTAACAAGATTTGTTCGCGGAATCAAAACATTGTTTCTATTTAAAACAGGATTTCTCCCAACAGGACCTGGCTTGAATAAATAAGCCCTGTCTTTCTTTAACTCAAAATCCCCCAACAAAGAATTTCTAACTAAGCAATCAGTGTCACAAAGCAAATACACCCTAGTCGACTTTCTATTATCTTTTTTATAAACATTTACCTCGCCATCAATTAAAAAGTCCCCATATTCTGGCGCATATTCATAATCATTGTTAAATCTATATTTCGGCAATTTATTGTCGCCAAGTTCCATTTTTTTTAGCACTGTGCCTTCCTTGCTTACTTCCCGCTTATATTTGGCATAATTCAACTCTTCAAAAACGTCTGTTTCAAGCATGAGCTTACCCTTGTCAAACTTTATTCCTTTTGAATCAAGCTCTTCCCCAGTTATAACTGCATTTATTTCAACAACAAAACCATCAAGACCTGCAAAATCCCGCGTTAAGGAGGAATTAATCTCATCTTTCAGAAATACCCCTAACAAATCATCCGCTTTCTTATTTGGATTTGTTATATTCCTGATTGTGGCATAAATCAAAACAATTTTCTTCAAATCATCGCCCACAATCGGATTTAATTTAATTGTTCTAAACTGTTCTGCAGTTAAGCCAAGCCACCTATCAGCTTCACCAATATTCTTTATCTCAATATAAACCCGTGGTTTCCTAACTACACCACTCTCAGTTATTTTATTAATATCAGGATCGTCAATTTGCTCCTTTTTTGAATGCATTTCAAAATCAGGATTAAACTCTTTGGACGGCACATAACCCTTCAAAATATTTGAAACTGCGAGTTCAACTACCTTTCCGACGAGAAAGCTATCCAAAACACCGCCAAGACCTCTTGCCTGCCCAGTTGTTCTGTTACTCCCTGGATGAGATGGATATAAATGATAGTCAACAGAAAACTTGAAGCTTTTCTCTAAATCAGCCTTTGTTACCTTATACTGCATGAAAGATACATGAATTCACTGTTTTAATAATCTTTTGATATCATGCTCCCAGAGTATAATAACCTCAAAACCCATTTTTCTTAATTTTTTATAATTTTTTCGATCTCTTTTAACATTCCCCATTATTTTAGGTTTCCAATAAGCCAAATTTGACTTTGGCCATTTGAAACACTTTTTACATTTGTGCCAAAAGCAACCATTAACAAAAATAGCTGTTTTTGTACCTTTCAAAATTAAATCCGGGTGCCCGTTAATTTTTGGGTGCATTTTGTGTTTGATTTTATTTTTTATAAGAAATTTATGTACAACAACCTCGGGACGCGTCCATTTACTCTTAATTCGCGACATATTGAATGAACGTTGTTTTTCTGTATGTGTGTCCATAAGATTAATCCAAGAACTCCTTTCTCAAAGCTATGTACAACTCGAAAGATTTATCCCCTTCACTAACTATGTTTTTATACAATGATTCAGCAATTACTTTAATTGTTTTAATCTCATTTTCGGTTAACTTAGGGTATTGATATTTTTTTATGTGACCGCCAATTATTTGTAGCCTGTGCTCGTAGTCCTTACCGGCAATAACTTTCAGATGATCGACCCAATGCATAGGTGTTTTATCGGTTTTTTTAGTTCGTTTGTTACATTGCTTACAGCATGGAACAACATTTCCCGGATGATGCAACCCAAATTCAGACCTATTTATCATAATTAAGTGTTCCATTGTAAGCTGATCCGATTGTTTCCCACAATAACAGCAAGAACTATTAAATTCCTTTTTTATTGTTTCCCAAATCAATTTGCCTTTTCCATTTGAAGTATCAAATTTCTTTCCGCCATTGTAATATGCACCAACTTTTGTCAAAAAAGCCCTAACTGCAGTATTTGCAGAATCTGAATAAGTATTGAATACAGCCACAACCCCTCACTTCCCGCCCAACTCTTTCTTATATTCCCCCACCCATGTCGGCATTTTCTCGTGTAGCCAGGAATATAAGTGTATAAAAGAAGCCGCCTCATTCTGAATATACTCAATGATTTTGTCGTACTCTTTTTTTGTGTACCAGAGGGGAACATTTCGTCCATCCGTTTTCTTGCCGGAGATTTTGTCTAGGCCGCTTCCTTTAAATTCGCCCTTGTTTGCGAGTATGCCAAATGCGCGTAAATCAATGAAGGGCTTATTCAATATATCAATTGGAGTAAAACTATGTAAAGCGGTTCTTTCTTTCAAAAAATTGTGCTCAAAACCCAAGTTATAGCCCGTGGGGATGAATGCGAAGTCATAGCCCTCGTTTATGCCTGACTTCTCAATAAACTCCCTTAGTATTTCCCGCTCGCTGGACTCCCATTCCTTTAGGATAACTAGTTCGCTAACCGCTTTGCCCGTACTGCGGTCCAGTTCCTGGTACTGGATAGTAATAATCTTATTGAGTTTAGGGTCAAGCCCCGTAGTCTCAATATCAAAGTAAAAATTACCCATTATAAAAATGAGCAAGAAACAGATTAAAAGAATGAGGAGAGTGAGATGCCGGCGGCAATTGACGAAACTCTGCCAACATTTATAATTCCGGTAAGCAACTTCCTCTGTAGCGTTGGTTATAAATATACTTCGGTATACTGTGGTATATATGGTTTCAACTACAATAAAGGTTTTGACTCAAACAAGGGATGAGTTAAACAAGTTCCGGGAATCAAAGAACGAGAGCTATGATGAAGTAATCAGAAAACTCGTTTTTGTGGCGAATACATGCAAAAAGGATCCGGAGCTTGGGAAAGAAGCGGTTGAAGCAATAGAAAAAGCCCGCCAAAGAGTGGCAAAGGGGTTATTTGTCACAGAGACCGACGCCAAAAAAAGGCTCGGACTATGAATTACGAAATAATCTTTGATGACGAAACAATAAAGTTCCTTGAAAATCTGCAGCACGACCTAAAGGAACAAATCTTTAACAAACTCCTTTCAACAAAAGATAACCCGCACTATTTCTTCGAAAGACTAAGCCAAAGAACTGATTACAAACTAAGGATTGGAGACTATAGGGTAATTGCGGAAATTGATGACACAAATAAAAGAATAACAATTACACTAATTGGACACAGAAGAAATGTTTACAAATAAGCTACTGACAATCATTTTGTTGACGCCAACAAAACGATAGTCATACCACCTTTAGACACATCACATTGGCAAAAGCTTTAATTCTTCGGCAACGGATTAATTAGTATGCCTGCCCAAAAAGTGCTTGGTTTTCTCATTAAGCCGCAAAAAGCAAATACGAGAGAGAAAATGGATTTTGATGTGCTTCTGACACGGGGCAATATTTCTGACCCGTTCTTTTTTACTAGCCCAAAAGTGCGGGAAGTGCTAGGCGCCCAAAGTTTAAGGTCCGCGGGTCCCCAGAATGCAGGATTACTATCTTTCCAATACTCCGGGATGGTTTCAGAGAGAGTTTGGGAGAAGCATGGCGCGACAAAGAGCGGTCCGCTGTATTTGAGTTACATTTACCCATTTGAGCATGTGGATGAGTGGGAGGCAAAGCAGTTCAAAAATATGGGGGTCGGACTGCACTTGGAGAGAATTATTACAAGAGAATTAATAAGAGCCGAACCAAGCGCCCTTATCAGCCCGCTTTTTATCGCAAGCGATGAATATGCAGGGAAACTAACAAAGAGAGGGGTTAGGATCAAGCAGTCAAGGTTTATCATCCCCGCGAAAAGAATGCTCCAATTAATTAATCAGCATATTAGAGAATATAAAATAAATAATCGCCCAAGATACACGACTGATAGAATGGCAATAGCGATGAAAATGGGGAAGAAATTGAGAAAACGAAGGAGATAAATTATGCCTCTTACAACCCGCGCAAGAAAATTAAGAGCGTTAAGAGTATTCAAGCGCCCCGAGTTTAGGCGAGCAATTCCTTCATTCAAAGCAAGGGTGGAAGCGGTTGCATATCTAAAAGAATACCTTGATGTTTGGATGTTTTGTTCTTTCCCACAAAACACAAGGTCCGAGCATGTGCGAACATTCAATTTTGGTAAACAAAGTTTAATGATAAAAGACACACAATTTGATTCGCACCATGGATTCATACCAGAGGGGCAAAAGAGCGGGATAAGGGAATTTATGAAAGCGCACCATGCGTTTGTGAAAGAACAATACCCGAGAAGGAACTCAAAATATATTCTGCGCACACCGCAATTATATGGAACAAAAGAAAGATTTTTGATACTTGAAAACATAACCTTGTGGAAGCCAAGAACCCTTGCTGAAATGGACAGGATAGATGAGGCAAAAAGAGAAGTGAGACAGAATTTTATTGAAATTGAAAAGAAAACTAAACTTAAACAACCACAAATACTTGATTTAATGCCAACTGGAATATACAAAGGAAAAGTCGTGTTTTATGTTCCTTATGACCATTACTAAAAAAGAGCATTAAAAAAATAGAAAATGAAAAAAATCAGAAAAAAAAGTTGAAACACTGAAACTAATCTTTTAGTTCAGCGTCCCACTTGCCTTCGCGTAAAGCTTTTTGAGCGTCGCGTGCCTTCATGCCTTCAATAGTTACTCCCATTGAGTCGCATGAGCCGATTACTTCAGCAGCGCACTTCTTCATCTTAATAGCATTCAACTTATCGTATTTAGTAGTTGCAATTGAAACAACTTGTTTTATTGTCAAGTTACCCATTACATCAACTTTTGGATTTGCTGCACCCTTAGCCGCTTTTGATTCTTTCTTAATCAGCGCGCTAATTGGAGGTAATCCAACTTCAACGTCAAAGCTCTTGTCCTTGTTAATTTTAATTGTTACAGGAACCTTCATACCAGCTAGTGCAGCTGTCTTTGAATTTATCATTGCGACAACCGCTCCGATGTTTACTCCTGTTGGACCTAGTGCCGGTCCCAAGGGAGCGCCAGCCGAAGCCTTTCCTCCATCAACCATTACTTTTAGTTCACCCATTTTCATTCACCTTTTTTTTATTTTTGAAGCTTTACCTTAATTGCGTAACAATAATTACTGAATTATCTTTATGTTCTCGGCTTTGATTGTAACAGGTATTTTTACCGCTGCTTCAAGCAGCTCAACCGTTACTTCTTCTTTAGCCTGATTTACTCTTGTAATCTTTGCTTTCTCGCCCTTAAACGGACCTGAAATAATTTCAACTTTCTGTCCTTCAGAAAGAGTCTTCATTAATGGCTTTGATTCAAGCAAGCTTGAGAGCTCTTCAATCTTAACAGCTCCTTTAACAATACCAGAACCTTTAATGTGAGGAGTATCAGTTATTCCTCTTCTAAGTGTAATTTCATTATCAGCTTCAATTAATATGTAACCCTTAAGCCCTGGCACAACAGCGATTGAATAAATATTCAAATCCTCTTTAGCAATTTTTGAGCTAAGTATATCCACAACCAATTGTTCTTGGCTTACTGTTGTTCTTACCGGAAAAATCATTTAATCACCATCAAAATCCAAAAATAACCTATCTCTAAGCCCAGCTAACTACTGGATTAAACATTTGCTCCCCTGAAAGCTTTAAAAACCTGCTCCCAAAGGAGAAAAAAACATTGGTAAAATGCCTAAATAAGGCAACTAGTACCCAACGCCTGTTAGCGCGAATATTAAGTAAATAATGTAACCAACTACCCCAATCGCGATAATTCCAAGAGCAACAATCAGAACCATTCTTTTGTATTCTTCCATTGTGGGCTTCTTTGAAACGATAAAGATTCTTTTTGAATCCTCAATGAAGCTAGTAATCATTCCCTTCAAATCAATCTGCATCTTACCCACCAATAAAAATAATTTTGGAGCAAAGGATTAAAACCCCGCTCCATAATCAAAAATTCACGAGCTTTTACGTGAACTCTATTCCTAAATCTATCTGCTCCTCGCCCTTCTTCTTGTTGTTTCCTTCGAGGTATGGGAATCTTCCGCCGGCAATTACTACCATTGCCTGGATGTGATTCTTTGGAATTGATTCATCAACCATCGCTCCCCAAATAATGTGGGAAGAGGCGTGAATTTTAGTTGAAACGGTTTCAACGATTAACTCTGCTTCTCTTAGAGTCATATCTGTTCCGCCGACAACATTTACAAGAGCCCTATTTGCTCCGGAAATATCAACATCAAGTAATGGTGATGTTAATGCGTTCTCAACTGCTTCAAGCGCTCTTGATTCTGAGGATTCTCCGCGGGAAGATTCTCCTAGTCCAATCATTGCCGCTCCGCCTCTTGAGAGAATTGTTCGAAGGTCAGCAAAGTCAAGGTTAATTAGTCCCGGCTTTGTAACAAGTTCAGTAATTCCCTTTACAGCGTTTGTAAGTACTTCATCCGCAACTTTGAATGCCGCGTTAATCGGCAAATCAGGTGCTATTTCAAGTATCTTATCATTTGGAATTACAATTATTGTATCAGTGAATTCCTGTAATCTCTCAAGACCGTACATCGCGTTCTCCATTCTCTTCTTTCCCTCAACAGTGAATGGGAGTGTTACAACAGCAACAGTCAAAGCTTTCATTGCTTTAGCCATTTCTGCCGCAACCGGAGCTGAACCTGTTCCGGTTCCTCCGCCAAGTCCGCATGTGATGAAAACTAAGTCAGCGCCCTTAAGCACTTCTTGGAGTTCTTCGCCCGCTTCTCTTGCAGCGCCCTCTCCGATTGATGGGTCAGAGCCCGCTCCGAGTCCTCTTGTTAATTTTTTTCCAATTAAAATTTTCTTATCGGATTTTGTTGAGAGCAAATCCTGCGCATCAGTGTTAAGTGCAAGAGTTGTTGCGCCTGCGATTCCGATTTCAGCCATTCTTTCGATGGTGTTGCATCCGCCCCCTCCGCATCCTATAACCATAATTCTTGCCTGATTCTTTTCAAGCATTTCAAGCAAATCGTTGTCCGAGTGGGTTGATGATTTTCTCTTTCCCTTCTCGTGCTTCTCAGCTTTCTGAGGAACAACCCTCACTTTTGGTGCTGCTTTCTGTGCGGCGGCGTTCTTCTTGCTCTCCGCCTGTGCTCTTATGATTGCGCTTCGTACAATATGATCCATTTCCTCACCCACGATAAATAAAAAACTTATTTACTTACTCAAACAACTTCTTTAAAAACCTGCCTTGAATACTTGCCCTACAATGTTACAAAGATGGCTAAATTGTAAATAAATGAAGCTATACTCAATAACAGCAAAACAACTTCCATTATGAATATTTTCTTGTGATTGTCAATAAAATTGCTGAAAGCGTTCACGACAAGGAACACTATTAGCAGGACTGACAGGAGCATTATTATTGAACTATTGAAATTCGCAAGGTCGCTTCTTCCAAGGAAAGTGGCGGCATGCACCCCCGCAAAGGGCATTAGCATTCCAAGCACGCCAAAGAGAAAAGTCATTCCCGCGCGAACATTCTGGTTCAAAAAAACACCACTTGAAGAAAGGAAATACAGGTATAAAAAGGTAATTGGGGGCGAGAAAATCCAAAAATGAATTATCTCACGCCGTTTCTTAGCAGCATATTTTTTGCAATCTTCTTGCCGCCAACTAGTGAGGGTGAAGGGGCAATAGGTTTAGGTCTAGCCACCGGAAGTCTTTTTGGAGGCGCCATGTCAGGCAAAGAGCTAACAGCCCCTGGTTTTCTGTTAAGCATATTCCGTATTTGTTTTCTTGCAAGTACGCTCGTGCCTCTCATCAAATAATCACCAAAAAAATAGTATGCCTTTGAGCTATTTAATACTTGCCAGAAAGCCCCCAGCGCAAGCAATATATAGCAGAAAAGCTTACTTTTGTCACTAAAAGGTTTTCTTAATGGGAGTAGTTGATAAGACGGCTAAGCAAATAAAGGCGCTAAAAATACAGGGCGCGTCAAACATAAGGAAGATGGCTGTGGAAGCGCTCCTCTACGCAAGCAGGGAGAGTAAAGCAAAAACCGAGGAAGAGTTTAGAAAAGAATTCTTAAAAAACGCTAAAATATTATTTTACGCTAGACCAACAGAGCCCGAACTTAGGACCGCAATCAGGGTGCTTAAGAGAAGCATCTCAAGACAGGGACAGAGTGTAGAAGATTTAAAGAGAAAAATTATTCACGCGGCAGAGAATTATGAAAAGAATAGAAAGGAAGCGCTTGAGCATATCGCAAATTATGGGGCGGAAATGATACAGCCGGGCTCAACAATCCTAACTCTCTGCCACTCAAGCAGCGCTGTGAATATGCTAATCAAAGCGAAGAAAAGAATTGAGAAAGTTTATTGCTGCGAAACTAGACCGCTCTACCAGGGAAGAATCACCGCAAGAGAACTAAAAAAAGCTGGAATCGATGCCACTTTAATTGTTGATAACGCCGCTTCAACTGTAATGAAAAAATGCGATTATTTTATCACGGGCGCTGATGCTTTCCTCGCTGATGGGGACGTAATAAACAAAATCGGAACAAACCAAGTGAGCACTGTTTGCAAGCGCTACGAAGTAAAGCACTATGTTGTTACCTCAACCCACAAATTCGAGCCCGAGAGTTTTTTTGGAAAAGCGGAGCCGATTGAAGAGAGGAGCCCGGATGAGGTTTGGGAATTAAAAGGAAAAAACGGCAGAGGAAAAGTAAAAATTCAGAACCCCGCTTTTGACAGAACTGATTCAAGCATGATTGAGGGAATAATATGCGAGCTGGGAATATTCTCCCCAACCGCTCTTGCAAGCGAATTATACAATAAACTCAAACTCGAGAGGCACCACGAAGAATTTTTAAGACTGTGAGATTTATGCCCCATAAAAGAAGAATCTCAAAATCACACATGCTTCCAGGAGGAACACTTCCTCCAGAGAAAAATGGCGGAAGGGGATTAATGAGAGTTGGATTAGCAACTTTTGAAAATGATCCTCACGGGGGGCAACGGCTTGAGGTATGGCACCATATGGTAATCAAGAGAGGTTTCAAACGCAAAACCGAGGCCAAACAAAAATCTCATTTGATTGATTCAGATAAAGCTTGGGCAAAATTAAAAAAAGCAGGTTTACCAGTGCCCCAAGTATCAATTGTGGATTTAAGAAAAAGCATACGGACAAGATTTGGGAACAAAGTAAGCAAAACCCCAAATAGATTGTATCTCCAAAGACTTGTGGAAGATATGGCAAAAGAACACGGCCACCTCTACCCGGTTCAAAGACCTCACAGCGTTCTCAAATTATCTTCCCTCGACCCAAGACAGAATCCCTCTCATGAGATTTTGATTAGAGAGATGGCGCATGATTTAACGACAATGTATTCTTCAGGGGTAATGAGTAGAACGGGCACCATCTGGCATTTTTATAGGAAGCGTACTGGAGAGCTTGATAGAGTGATAGTTAATTTGGATTCACTGAGCTTAATTAAAAATCCCCAACAAGCAGTAAAGTATTTCACAGAAAACATCGGCGTCTTAAGCAAGCAATTCGACCATGATGCCAGAGACTTATTCATGGAAGAAGTGAAAAAATCCCATTTCTGGAAGTCAATCTCAAAAACACACTGATATTAAAAACCATTTACCAATTAATCTACTTATTGTGTTTGCATGAATTTGGAAGAAAAGTACGATCTCGTTACGAGGAATACGCAGGAAATAATAATGCATGATGAGCTCAAAAAACTCCTTGACTCAAAGAAAAAGCCTTCTGTTTATATCGGAACGGCGATAACCGGCAGACCGCATATTGGTTACTTTGTTTGGGCAAGGAAGGTAGCGGATTTTCTTAAAGCCGGGTTCAAAGTAAAAATTCTCCTCGCTGATGTGCATGGGGCGCTTGATAATTGCCCGTGGGATTTACTTGAGAAAAGGTATGATTATTACTCAATTGTAATAAAAGGAATGCTAAAGAGCGCGGGAGCTGACCTCACTGAACTTGAAATTGTTAAAGGCTCCTCATTCCAATTAAAGAATGACTATATCTTGGACATGTTAAAGCTCTCAACAAAAACAAGTATGCATGATGCGCTCAAAGCGGCGAGCGATGTTGTTAAGCTTGGGGATAATCCAAAGCTCTCAGGACTAATTTATCCGCTAATGCAGGCGCTTGATGAAGAATATTTGGGCGTTGATGTGCAGTACGGCGGAGTAGACCAGAGAAAAATAATGGTTTTCGCAAGAGAGAATCTTCCTCTTATGGGATACAAACCAAGAGTAGAAGTAATGACTCCATTAATTCCCGGACTCAGCGCTTCTGGGAAAATGAGTTCCTCTGACCCGAATTCAAAAATTGATCTTTTGGAAAAAACCGCGGATATTAAGGCAAAATTAAACAAAGCATTTTGCCCCGAGAAGAGCGCGGAGAATAACGGGGTGCTCGCGTTCTTGAAGAATGTCGTGATGGTTGCAAAAGAGGATAATAAGGAAAAGTTTGTAATTGAGAGACCGGAAAAGTTCTGAGGAAATATCTCTTTTGGAACTTACGCGGAGCTTGAAAAAACATATGTTGAAGGAAAACTTCACCCAATGGACCTAAAAGGCGCGCTTGCGAAAGAGATTGATAAACTGCTTGAGCCAATAAGAAAGGATTTCGTTGGAAAAGAAAAACTAATCAGCGATGCTTATCCGCAGAAGTAAGCAAAGTCAGAATAAAACTAATTCAGAAAGTATCTAATTTGAGATTCCTATTCAAGAAGGCCTTTCCTTTATCTGTTAAATAATACTTCCCATCTTTTCCCTGGAAAATATGCCCTCTATCTATCAAGCGTTTTCGCTGCTTAGCTAGAAGTCTTTGCTGTGCTGCGGTGGGTCGTGCAAGGAAGCTGCTCGCTGGTTTTTGTGGCAACCTCGTTACATTTCTTTTCAAA
>CABMEU010000034.1 GCA_902385225.1 uncultured archaeon
AAAGAGCGGGTATTACCATTTATGCTGTTGATGCATCAAAAGCGAGCGCGTTTTTGGACACGGGATTCATGAATGTTGCCGAAGGGAGAATGCTCACAAAGAATGATTCCGCGGGAATAATTATTGGTGACTCAATAGCAAAAACCCTTTTTGATAATGAGCTAAATGTAAAGAAAATTGTTTTAATTAACGGGGTAGAGTATAAGGTTGTTGGAATCCTCAAGAAGGAATCTCAATCCTTCGGCGGAGGACCAAGTTCAAACAATACCGTATTCATGTCGCTTGAAGCGTATAAAAGAATTGTGAGCGAGGAGAATCTTGTTCCAGGGATAATTTTTGCAAAAACATTCACAAGCTCTGATGTTACTGATGCTGCGGCTCAGATAAAAGACAAATTAGAGAAGAAATACGGAAAAAAGAGTGTTACAGTCACATCCTCTGACCAGTTGCTTGAAAGCATTAACGCTGTGCTTGGAATACTAACTCTCTTCCTAGTAGGAATCCGCGGAATCTCATTAATTGTCGGCGGAATTGGAATCATGAACGCGATGATTACTTCCGTTATGGAGCGAACAAAAGAAATCGGGCTCATGAAAGCGCTTGGCGCCTCAAATAACAGAATACTAATGATTTTCCTTCTTGAAGCGAGTTTCATCGGGGCAATTGGCGGAGCAATTGGAATAGTAGTTGGATTTAGTCTTTCAATACTAGTTTCAGTAATCGGTACCGCGGTTGGATTCAGCCTTGTCGCTTACATTGGACCGGAAATCGCAATTGGGGAGCTCCTCTTCTCAATGTTTGTTGGAATGGTATCAGGAATACTCCCTGCAATAAACGCCGCAAAGATTGACCCGGTTGTTGCGCTAAGGTATGAATAAACCCGAAAAGTTGGGCATAAGAAAAAGTCTTATTTTCTATCAAGCGCCGCGACTTTCACATCGATTTCGCCAGTGAACTCGTTGCTCATTTTCTTGCTGAAAGAGACGCGTAACTTTTGCCTAAAGAGTGGCATATCGGTAACAAGTGTTTCGTATTCTCCGCCCTCGCCCGCAACATTTATTCCGTATTTCTTTCCAAGCGCGACAAGAGCGTCAATCGCTTCTTCATCAATTCTTTTCCCAAGCCATTCTCTATCCATTCCATAGCACGCAATCTTGGAAATCAAAAATTTAAATCCTGCGGGGATTAATTGCCGCATGTACTGCTCCTGATTCATATGCCACAAAGGCGCAAAGTGGCGCACCCCAAGGTGCTCGCATACTCTCTCAATTCTCTGGCGCTGGTAATTTGAGAAGAGCGCTCCGGAGCACACCCCCTCAATTCCAAATATTTTTTTAGCGACCATTATTCCTTTCTCAAGTTCTTTTAGTTCTTTCTCTTTCTCTCCCTTTGTGCGAACAACAACAAGTCTTTTGCCAAGCGCTTTTGCCTGCAGCTTCGCAAGTTCAACGGTTGGGGTGTGGAACATGAATGAATCCTTGTTCTTTGACTCGATTGTAATTAGGCATCTAATATCATATCCCTGCTTTTGCATTAAATATAATGCGTAAAGCGAATCCTTTCCTGTAGAAAGGAGAGCGGCAATCGGAATATTTCTCTGCGCGCCCTTTGTCACCATTCCCTCAGCAGTAACCGAAGCACATTTTTTAATAAGCGAGTTCAAATAATCCGCTTTTGATTTAAAGCCATGTTTTTTAGCCAAGGATTCAATCGCTTTATCAAAATTGCTCCCGTATTGCGCGGCTTTCTTTGGGCGAAGAGCGATTTCCTTATCAAGCCCCACATCAATTGCTATTTCACGCAAGATTTTCTTATTCACAATTGTTTTGCCAATTTTGCCAATCTTATATTTAGCATTAAGCCCAAGCGCTTTTTGTGCAAACTCAATATCAAGGAATGGAACGCGCAGCTCTAAATTATTCTTCATGCAAATAATATCCTCAAAGTACAAATCATTTTCATACATTTTGATAAAGTAACTATAGCAGTCGCCGTTAATATCATTTGAATTCTTGAACCTATCATACCCCGCGAATAATTCATCAGCGCCAAGTCCCGAGAGCACTACTTTTATTCCATGCGAGTGAATCTCTTTTGTTGCAAAGTAAATTGTTGAAGCAACCGCAACTCTAATTGGGTCGCTTGACTCAATTAGTGAGATTATGTGGGGGAGCTCATGCTCAAGCTCGCTTAGGGTAACTTTTCTCACAAATAATTCAAGCCCAAGTGATTTTGCGGCGCTTCTCGCGCTTGCGAGGTCCTTTGGCTCGGCAAAGTTTGAGTCAGGGTCAGAAATGCAGGCGAAGAATCCGTTGTATCTTCCTTTTTTCTTCAAATCATTCAGAACTTTTGATAAAATTGATGAATCAAGCCCGCCGGAGAATAAAAGCGCGAAGTGTTTGTGCGGGGCGCGCTTCTTTACTGACTCAATTAATGCGCTCTTTATCTCAGGAAGCGGCTTTGCGACTTTCTTTGGAGTAATTTCGCGGTCAATAAAAGAGATTTGTTTCGCCTCAACATCAAACACAAGTATTTTCCTTGGATTTAGGTGAACTGCGTCTATCTCAGAAACATTTAACGCTTTCTTTTCCGAAGCGAAGGCAAATCTCCCATTTTTTTCATCAAAATAATAAACGAGCGGTTTTACTCCCACAACATCCCGTGCAAGGAATAATTTTCTCAAGCGCTTTGAATAGTAAGCAAACGCATAATCCCCGTCAAACTTATTCACTGCTTCAACAAATTCTTCTTCACCGTTCAAAACAACTTTATCCAAGTACTTTGCGGCAAGCTCTGAATCGTTATTTGCATAAATTGAATTAAACTTTCCTATTTCAAGCCAATTATATATTTCGCAGTTAATTACCATAAGCCCTTTTTCAGATACAAGAGGCTGTTCAACAAAGTCAATTATCGCGTGCAAATTGTGGCCGAAAGTGATTTGGCCAAAGTGAAGAATTTTTGACGAATCAGCGCCACGGTAAGCAATCTTTTCAAGCCCCTTCTCAGCCAAGCGTCTTGAGTTAGGGTAATCAACAAAGCCTATTATTCCGCACATGCACAAATTAAGTAAATCTTATTTATATAATCTTTGATGAGGCTCTTTTGAGCCTGTCCATAAGGGCAAGACCCATTCCTTTCTCGCTTACTCCTTCCGCAAGGATTAATTCAACGCCTTTATTATCAAATTCCCTAAATGCCTCAAAGAGCATTTTTGCGTAGGATTCAACATTTCCATCAAAAAAGAATTCCCTGTCCACCCCAACGCGTTTTGTAAATGAAAGCACTCCAATATCCTTTCCTCCGCCAATCTCAAATACTTTTTTTAGAAAATCCTTTCCCGGCATTACAACTACCACTTCAGCTTTGGGAGAATAATGTTTGTATTTCATTCCTGGAGAAAGAGGTTTTTTGGCATGCTTTGTTTTTGAATCCGAAGCAGGCACATTAATCTTTCCAATCACTTCCTCAATTTCTTCAACTGAGACTTTTCCCGGGCGAAGGAGAGTTGGAACAATCAAATTCTTTCCATCAGCGCCGACAAAACTTATTACGGTTGATTCAACACCCACCTCGCATTTCCCGCCATCAATTATGAGGGGAATTCTTCCAAATAAATCAGCAAAAACGTGGTCAGCAATTGTCGGGGAAGGTTTTCCTGAGGAGTTCGCGCTTGGGGCGGCGAGAGGAAAACCGCATTCCTTAATTAACGCAAGAGCGACTTTGTGAGAGGGCATTCGAACAGCAACCGTGTCAAGCCCCCCTGTCACTGCGGAGCAAATCTTCGGTGATTTCTTCAATACAATTGTGAGCGGTCCGGGCCAGAACTTTTTTATAAGCGCGCGGGCATTTTGCGGAACTTCGCGCACAACATCCTTTAGTTGTTCTTCATCACAAACATGAACAATGATGGGGTTATCTGAGGGGCGCCCCTTCGCCAAATATATCTTCTTAACGGCGCTTTCATCAAACGCATTCGCGCCAAGCCCATAAACAGTTTCGGTTGGAAACGCGACTATTTTTCCTTCGCGAAGCAGCCCCACTGCTTCAGAGAGTTCAAGCATGCTGAACTTTTCAGGATTAATTTCAACTATCCGCGTACTTTTCTTCAGCCCCATGAAAATCTCCTGCAACAATACTATTAAATAGTTCAAATGCGCAATAGTATTTTTGAATGGAAAAATTGCCATACCTGGTGGAATCACAGCAATTAAGTCAGGAACTAATTTTTGAGTTGTTTAAGCGCGCTGATACATTAAGGAAAACTCCTTCACGCACGCTTTATGGAAAAGTGCTTGCTACTTTATTTTATGAACCAAGCACAAGAACTCGTTTGAGTTTTGAAACCGCAATGCTTCGCCTTGGGGGACAGGTTGTGAGCACGGAGAATGCAAAAGAATTCTCAAGCGCGGTAAAGGGCGAATCAATTGAGGATACCGCAAGGATTGTCGGGGCTTATGCTGATTGCATTGTAATGAGGCACTACGAGGACGGGGCCGCAAAGAGAGCGATTGCGGTAAGCAAAAAGCCCGTAATTAACGCCGGGGACGGGAGAGGACAGCACCCAACGCAGGCGCTGCTTGACCTCTACACAATTTACCGCGAGATTGGAAGAGTAGAGAATATTACTGTTGCAATGGTTGGCGACCTTGCTAATGGAAGAACGATTCGCTCACTTTCATATTTACTTGGAAAGTTTAAGGGAATTAAAATTATTTTTGTCTGCCCGCAGAACCTCTGCGTTGGGAATGATATTAAAGAATACCTTACGCGCCATAATGTAAAATACAGCGAGGAAACTGACCTTGCAAAAGTTCTTCCTACGGCGGACATTATTTACATGACCAGAATTCAGAAGGAGAGGATGAGCGAAGAGGATTATAAAAAATCAAAAGGAAAATATACTCTAAACATGGAGAGCTTAAAACTTGTAAAACCAAACTCAAGAATACTGCACCCATTGCCTCACGTAGAGGAAATTGATTTCACGATTGAAGCGGAAGAGAATGATAAAAGAATCGCGTACTTTCGCCAAGCCGAGAACGGACTTTATATTAGAATGGCAATACTTGAGCATTTGCTTGGGTGATTAATTGAGGGAATCTGGCTAATCTCTTTCCCCAATCATTAGCGCAACATTAATCATTTTCTCAGTTGCTTTTATTGCGGCCTCAACTTGGTCTGTGCTTACGCCTATTGTCTCAATTTTTCGGTTTCCTCTCTTCCAAACGGTTTTGGTTTCAACGAGCGCATCGGTTCTCCCGCCAACTGGTATTCTTACTTCATAATCGATGAGCTGAGGAAATGAAAGTTTCTTTTTAGCAAATATTTTCTTAAGCGCGTTAATGAATGCGTTGTATCCTCCGTCTCCAAGCGCAACCGCGGAATAATTCTTCCCATTTAATAGAATCTTCACGCTCGCCCTGGGTTTTTTGTGCGCGGAGGATGCGATTTTGTAATCAAGCACCTTAAACTTCTGAACAAATCCGTTGGCGGAGAGCTCATTTACTATAAAGAATAAATCCTCTTTTGAAACAAATTGTTTTTTGTCTCCAAGCTCTATCACTTTTTGCAATACTTTCGCCAAGTCATCCTTTGAGAGAGTAATTCCAAGCTGTTTGAGCGAAATCTCGATTGAGGCTTTTCCAGAGAGTTTTCCAAGGGCATACTTTGTTGTTCGCGTAAAGCGGTCGGCGGAGAGCTTGCTTTTATAGAGTCCGCCTTTCTTATCCCCATCAGCGTGAATACCTGCCGTCTGAGTAAAAACCACTTGCCCAACAATCGGGTGATTCTTCTCTATTCTGCGTTTTGAGAATAACTCAACCAAATGAGATATCGCAACGAGCTTTTTCTCATCAGCCCTGCATTTCTTCTCAGTAAAATCATTTATCACAGGAACTATAGCTTCAAGAGGAGTATTTCCAGCTCTTTCGCCAAGCCCATTAACAGTTACATGAACTCCTGCACACCCGGCTTTTATTGCGGCAAGAGAATTTGCAACAGCGAGTCCATAGTCATTGTGGCCGTGGAAATCAAATCTCATATTTGGAAAAGCGGAGATTATTTTTGGAACAAACTTTAAAGTTTCTTCAGGGGAAAGAACCCCAAGCGTGTCCGCAAGCATTGCTCTCTTTACACCGTTTGAGAAAAGAATTTCAGCTAAATCAAAAACATATTTTTCATCTTCCTTTATTCCGTTTGAAAAATCCTCAAGGTAGGCATTAACAATAAACCCCTTTGAGCGGGCATATTCCGCAGTTTTTTTAATATCAAAAAAGTGCTCCTGCGGAGTTTTGTGAAGCTGGTTTAGGCAGTGATTCTTGCTTCCCTTGCAGAGCAAGTTAATTACTTTTCCGCCGAGAGAAGAAACCCAATCCACACTTTTATTATAATCAACAAACCCAAGTACTTCAACCTTATCTAAAAGCCCCGCCTCTTTTGCCCAAACAAATATTTCTTTGCAGGATTCCTCTTCTCCTTTTGATACTCGGGCGGAGGCGATTTCAATTCTGTCAACCTTAACTTCAAGGAGCAATTTTTTTGCAAGCGCAAGCTTCTCGCTTGAGGAAAAAGAAACTTCTTCTGTTTGCTCGCCATCGCGAAGAGTGGTGTCCATTATTTCAACAAAACTAGAAGCAGTACTGCTGTTGAATGGCAGAATCACTCATCGAAAACACAACAGAATAATAATGCAAAAGGATTAAAAATGCAAACGAGAACTTTCATACCAAGAAAGTGATTTTTAAAGTTATTGAGGGTTTTGAACTATATGCCTCACAGAGTCAACAGAATTTTTCTTGCTCTTCTGCTCTTTATACCACTAAGCTGGTACTTTGCATTCACCGGCAACAGCATGCTCACTTTCATTACATCAATACTTGCTATAATTCCTCTCGCAAGAATTATCGGGCATGCGACAAAAGAAATCGCGCTTCAGGCAAACCCCACTTTTGGCGGACTAATTAACGCGACATTTGGAAATGTGATTGAACTAATGATTGCGTTCCTTGCGTTAAGCAAGGGACTAATTGACCTTGTTGAAGCATCAATTATTGGAAGCATTATTGGAAATATATTACTGCTCATCGGGCTGAGCCTGTTTGTGGGGGGGCTTAAACATAAGGAGCAGAAATTTAACCAAAATTCTGTCGGAGTATCCTCAACAATGCTGATTATCGCGATTGCGGGGCTTGCGATTCCAACCGCATTCTCATTAACCGGGCATGCAACCGGCGCGCAAATACAAATCATAAGCGAAATAGTTGCAGTGGTGCTTGCACTGACTTATATCGCGGGATTAATATTCTCATTCAAAACCCACAAACACTTATTTGACGCAAGCGATGACATTAAGGCGGCGAAAGAAAAGCCCACAATAAGCATGCAAAAAGCGGCGTTAATTCTTTTGATTGCGACGATTGCGGTTGCGTTTGAATCTGAGTTCCTTGTAAGCCAGGTTGAGCAAATTGCACTAAGTATAGGGATAACTCAGATGTTTATCGGTGTTGTAATTATCGCGATTGTCACTAACATCGCCGAAAAAGCGAATTCAGTGCATTTTGCGATTCAAAACAAAATTGATTTGTCCATTGAGATTGGATTAAGCAGCGCGATACAAATCGCGCTTTTTGTTGTGCCTGTGCTTGTTCTTGTAAGCCACTTCCTTAATTACCAATTCACACTAATCTTCAGCGTATTTGAGATAATCGCGATGTTCCTTGCGGTAATGATAGTGAATTATCTCTCCGCTGACGGGAAGTGCAATTGGCTTGAGGGAATACAGCTTATCGCGGTGTATTTAATAATTATTACCGCATTTTATTTCATCTAACCATTGAGTTTCACTGGAGAATAAAATATGAAAAGAACTATTCTAATTGTGGGGGCGTCAAAAAACCCTTCTAAATACGGACACACAATATTGGACACTCTGCAGAAGCGCGGGTTTGAAGCAGTGCCAATTAATCCGAATGAGAGAGAGATTCTTGGAGTGAAAGCATATGCGAGCATTTCTGATTTTGTGAAAGAGAACCCGAGAAATATAATTGAATGGATTGATTTTGTTGTTCCGCCGGAAGTAACGCAAAAAGTTCTTCTTGAGGTGAAAATGCTCGGGCTCAAAAACGTTTGGCTTCAGCCCGGAAGCGAGAGCGATAGTGCAATTGAGTTTTGCAAAGAGAAGGGAATAATATGCATGCACCACAAGTGCATTATGAAGGATTACAAGTAACTTTTCACTTTATTGGCTTGACAAGTTTCTCAAGATAAGGCTCAAAGCCCCATTTTTCATATATTTTATTTGCAGGATTCTTTTGGAGAACCTCAATCAGAACATAATCACAGCCTTTTTCTTTAAACCAATTAAGATATTTATCTTTTAGTTTTGAAGAGATTCTATTTCCCCTATATTTATCCTTAATCCACAAATTCTTTATCTCACCCACAACCATCTCAGGAAATACAGTACGCTTGTCAGTTCGTACTTCCCCATATGCAAACCCCACAATTTTGCCATCAGCCTCAACCACAAAAAATAATCCTCCTTTATTGAGAATCATTCCTTTCACAGCACTTCGTATGGATTCAAAAGAATTTGTTATCTTGCGGTGCTCTAAAAAAAATTTTGGAACATACTGTGCGTGCCCGCTTTTAAATTCAATATAATATTTTGTAAGAGTGTCGCTGTCTTTTGGCACTGCTTTTCTAATCAATAAATCCATCAAATAAAATACATTCAGAAAGATAATAAAAACAGCAAGTTTTTCCATTAAACTCTTCAAATCGGCAATTTAACGCATTCCGCCCCTAAAAATGCCTTTATTAAGGTAATTAATTAGAATTTAGTATTAATGAACAATGAAATGATGAAAATTTGTCGAATTTGACAGAAGTAAAAAATCTAGAGAATAAGCTAATTGAATTCTGATTGTTTAGGAGAAAATAGAGATGATATATATGGGTTTTACGAAACTAAAGGTAAATGAAAAACTTATACAAGGATTAAAGCAAATGGGAATAACCACCCCAACTGGAATACAGGAAAGAGCAATCCCTGAAATTAAAGCGGGAAAGGACTTAGTGGGGCAATCCCTCACAGGTTCAGGAAAAACTGCGGCATTTGGTTTGCCAATACTTGAGAAGATAATTCCTGGAAATGGAATACAGGCGCTTGTGCTTACACCAACAAGAGAGCTTTGCCAGCAGGTAAAAGAATCACTTGAAACTATTTCAAGATTTTTGCCGATAAATATTACCGCAATATACGGCGGGGTAGGATTTTTTGAGCAAGTTGAAGGATTAAAAGTGGCAGAAATAGTTGTTGCTACGCCGGGAAGACTGCTTGAC
This sequence comes from uncultured archaeon, assembly GCA_902385225.1. Taxonomy (GTDB): domain Archaea; phylum Iainarchaeota; class Iainarchaeia; order Iainarchaeales; family JAAZKV01; genus JAAZKV01. Next base: position 9,346 of record CABMEU010000034.1, read on the forward strand.
CACATGGGAAGAAGAAATATTCGCTTAAATGGAATAAAATATGTTGTTCTTGATGAAGCGGACAGAATGTTTGATATGGGATTTGAGGAAGATGTAAGCAAAATACTTTCACAGACACCGCACTCAAGACAGACCATACTTTTTAGCGCGACAATGCCAAAAGCGGCGCAGAATGTAATAAAAAAATATTTGAAGAATCCAGTTCATGTGCAGGAAAAACTGCAGGTTGATAAAAGTTTATTGAAGCAGGCTTTTTACACTGTGCATAGGGAGCAGAAGTTTCCATTACTGGCGCATTTATTAAAAGCAGGAAAAGTAACTACCGCAATTGTATTTTGCGGAACAAAAAGAGGAGTAGATAAAATAGCGAGAGATTTGAACAGGCAGAAATTAAATGTAATGCCTGTACATGGTGACCTTGCGCAAACCAAAAGACAACTCGCGGTTAAATTATTCAAAGCGGGAAAAGTTGATGTGCTAGTTGCAACTGATGTTGCCGCACGCGGACTTGATATTAAGGATGTAACACATATTTACAACTATGATGTTCCAAAGACTCCTGAGGATTACACTCACAGAATCGGAAGAACCGCACGCGCGGGAAAAAAAGGAGAGGCAATCACTTTTGTAAGCGAAAGAGATTATGAAAACTTTGACAGGATTCTTAGATCAAAAAAATTTGAAATAGTGCAGGAAAGAGTGCCTGAACTTGATATGAGTGTGGGGCAGACTCCATTTGGGGGAAGCGATCACTCGCATAGAGAAGAGCGCGGAGAGCAAAGCGAAAGCTATGGCTCATACGGACATGGAGCTCACGGAACCGGAAGAAGAGACGGGGGTTACGGCCACGGAGGAGGATATCCTTCACGCGGAGGTTACTCAAAAAGAAGTGACGGACAAAGAAGCACTCATGGAGATTATCCACAGCGTTCATACGGCGGAGGAAGAGACAGACCGAGGGGCGCAAGAAACGGAGGATTTGGTTATCAGGGAAACTCTCCACGCAACCAGCACGGCTCGCAGGGAAGCTACGGCGGAGGACGCTCGCAAGGGAACTTTGGGCACTCACGCGGAAATTATCCAGCACACGGCGGACACAGAAAGCAGTACAACTTTAACGGACAGGACTCTGATTCAGAAGGATACGGCGGAGGACAAACCGCGTATCATTCACAAAGACAGCAGAACCGCGGAGGCTCATCTTACGGAGGAAATAACTCTTACGGCAATAAGTCATACGGAGAGAGACCAAGTTATTCACACGCTCCTCGCGAACACACTTCTAAGCCTTACACTTCACACGAAAGACCACAGCACGCACAAAGCGCGCAGGGACAGGAGTCAAGCCAAAGTGTTCCAGAGGGATTAACACTAAAACAAGCGCACTACAGCGGGTACGAAAAAACCCCAAGGACACCGGCGCCATTATTCCCTGAATCACACTATAACCCTGAATACAAAAAATATGTGAAGCCAAGGGCACATAAGAAAGAGGAATTTGGAGAAGGAAGAAGAGAACACAGTAAAGACAAGAAACCGCACTTCTTCAAAGAAAAAGGCAAGAAAGGGCACGGCGGGAAGAGATACTAATTTTTCCTGCACAAATCATTGCCACTACAAAACTATTTATACTACCCAAGAATAGTAATTGTAGGTGATGTTAAAATGCCAAGGTTAAGAGGAGCACCATTAAGAAGTTTCTCAAAAGCGAAGACGCCATTAGGAACACTATTTACTGGTCCAGTAGCAGAGCGCCTCACAAAAAGAACCGTTATTAGAGACAAGAATGGATTAATTGTTGGCGGCGGATATACAACTGAAAGGTCACATGCTGATTTGATGAAAATCGTTGAGGAACGAGCTAAAAAAACCGGGGAAACCATTAATATTATGACACAGGATTTGCCTAAAGAAAAAACCGGCAAGACTCTTGGATGGACACCAAAATATGGCGCCAACTATGATAAAATCTTTAAGAGTAAGAAAAAAAGTAATGGGTCTAAATGAATGGCGACAAAAATGAATTTCTACCTCGCATCCCAAGGGTTTGGAAGCAAGCCTAAAGAATTTAAGAAAATGATTCCAAGGGGAAACAAAAACGCTGCTTATATTGCAAAC
>CABMEU010000035.1 GCA_902385225.1 uncultured archaeon
GTTTGAAAAAGTGGCTCCATTTTTAGATTCAAAAAATGATTTAGTGTTTGGAGATATTGAATTCTTTTATCCTGATGAGAATTCATTTGTGCGGGTTTCCCGCTCCGCCTCGATTGGCGAGCTAAAAAAAGGCAATATGCCCCCTCATCAGGGCTCATTTGTAAAAAGAAACTTGCTGCTCACACACCCGTTTAACGCAAAGTATCGCTCTTCAGCGGATTTTGATTTTTTCTGCAGGGCTTTGGCTTCGGAGAGAAAAGTGAAAAGAGTCGGCGAAGTTATCGCGGTAATGACAATGGGGGGCATAAGCTCAGGCAGGGTTTCGTACAATGAAACCGAAAGAGTGGTAAGAGAGTACTTTGGATTCTTTGTTTTTATGAAGCTCTTTTTGAAACACAGATTCTTTTCTTTTGCAAAAAGTGTTTTATCAAAACTCGGCTTACTTAAGCACTGGCATAATGCAAACACAAAAATTGGTTTGTGACGGCTTGTTATAACTCGATGATTCTCCTTATTTCAGAGGCGAGTTTCATTTTGTTTCTTGCATAAATATTCGCGCCGCTTTTTTCTATTTCTTTTCTTAATTCTTTCTCATCAAGCACAAAATTAATCCCGTATTTATTTTTCATCGCCCTGCATAGTTCAATTTGGTGGTCATCAACCGCTTCGCCATGCTCTTTTAGCCTTGGAACAAGAATTATTCTCTTTTTTGAGGAGAGCGCAAGGATTATTGTTCCCGCCCCCGCGTGGGTTATAACAACATCCGCCCAGCGCATTTTCTCAATTAGTTTCTCTTCGGGAAGAAACTTAGCGTATTTAATATTCTTTGGCAGATAAGCTGAGTCGCCGATTTGCGCAAACACCTCAATCCTTTTTTTGTTTGCCTGTGCGTCAATTTCTTTCACAATCCTGTCCATTGGATACATGGACCCTACAATAAGAAGCACTTTTTTCATTCAAACACGCTTCCCGCATATTTTGCCCGAGGAAACCACTTTTTTGCTTCGGGCCACTGCACATAAAAATCTTTTACAAAAAGATACGCCAATTTTCCGCTCATGCTTGGGGAACTGATTCTCGCGAATGTCTCAATATAAATAACCTTTTTCCCAAGGAGCGCGCCAAGAAGTATTGCCGGAAACGCGGCATCCGCCCCAGTGGATATAATTACTTTAGGGTTCTCTTTTAGAAGTATTCTTAGAGTTTTAAAAAAACCGCTTAGAAATTTGATTGGATTTCTCCTTGCGGGGGTTATAAAATACACTCTCTCTTTTCTCGCAAGTCCCTCTGAGTTTACTCTTCTGTCGCAAATATAAAAATGCTCCTTATTCTCCCAAGCTTTTCTAATCTGCAGCACCTCTGTTAAGTGGCCTCCGCCGTTTGCGGCAATGCAAACCTTTGGATTCTTTTTCTCATTCATGAGCCTTAACCCCAAATATTTTCTCAAACTGCTTTACTATTCTTTCTTCATTGCACCACTTATTTGGCTTGTTGCCTTTAAACCACGGCTGTCTGAGCATATTAAAGTATTTCTTTTTATTAGTATCAAGCTCAATCACAACATCCGCGGTTTTCTTCACGTCATTATAATCAAAGTAATTCACAAAGCTCTTTGTGTTAAAATCCCGCCCTATCTTTGGATTTCCCCAGTAGATTGGTATTGAGTTTGCGAGCATCGGATGGTAAATCTTCTCAGTAGTGTATCCGGGGTATGACGAGTTCTCAAAAGCGATTGTGAATTTGTATGGTTTTTGGAAATTAATAACATCCTGCCTCCAATTTCCCAAGTGCCTTGAGAGAAGGGCTGAGAGAGTATGCTTCTTTGTTGTTATTCTTTCTATTCTTTGGAGAGGACGGATAAAGTGTCCAAGTTTTTGTGGCACTATTGGCGGGATATTATTCATTGATTTCCCCGGGGCGTCAATTTTTTTGTGCTTTGAGAGCTCCTTAAAGAATTCCACGCGTTCCTTCGCGTCTTTTGAATAAGCATAATTGCAGAATTTTGTTTTATGCTTTGCAATCTCATTCGGGTTCTTTCTTTTTGTGAGATTGATTCCTGCGCCATAGTATGCATAAAGGGGGAGGCGCAGATAATCTCTATTCTTCATTTTATCCTCATACTCAAATCCAAACCCATAGTCACACTTAGTCATATCCACGCGAATATTCTCCCCTGTCCAGAATATTTTCTTAAAATTGCCTGGTAGGTTAGGCATTTTTTTTTCCTTTTCACCGGTGAATGAGGAGAACAGCACAAAATCAGGCTCATCGCTTTCTTCCCACTCAAAGTGCCTGTCAAGAAAGTTTCTAAAATAATCATCCTCTTTAACCGCTTCCCTGGGGAAATATTTAAACGCGATTTTTGCTTTTTTCATTAGATTCACTCAAACTTTGTATAATTTCAAAAAACTCTAAATTTAATTCAAAACAATTCTATATGATTCTGAAAAGATAGAATATCATTATTCCAGCGCAGAGAATTGACTGGATTCCAAGTATTATTCCTGTTACCTGGGCTTCCTTGAGTTTTCCTCTTCCCATACGCATTACCATTTGGGTAAGCGAACCGCCCTTTGGACTTGCAGAGAGCTGATTCTTTTTATTCGGGATTCCAAAGCACTCGCTCTGAAATTTATGCCTTGCCTTGATTAAGAATTCAATTACAAAGAGCGCGATTACGAGCAATCCAATAGTTTCCATATTTCCAATTATGCTCATTACCGCAAGATTTGCTCCCACCATTAGTGTGAGTGAGTCCCCGCCGAATATTTTTGCCGGGAACCAGTTAAACTTTAAGAAAGCGATTAACGCCCCAATCATCGCGATTCCAAAAAGCGCCGCAGTAATTTGACCTGAGAGAAGAGCGATTATTGTAAGAGTTGCAGTAAGAATTATTCCCTGCCCCGCCTCAAGCCCGTTAAACCCGGCGAGCATATTAAACGCGTTGCTTGCGCCAGTAACCCCGATTGGTATAAGTATCAGGGAGTAAATTATTCCAAGCTGTGTCTGTCCGATGAATGGAATAAACATTGATGTTTCTCCCGCCGCAATCGCCATTAATGGAAGAGCCGCGATTATTGGGAAGAGGGCGTGCTGCCACTGCCTAATTCCTTTTTTCCATCCGATAATATCATCAATGAACCCGATAAAACAAATCATCGCGATTGTTGAGAATCCCGCGAGCAGAACACTAAGATCAATTGTGAATGTGTGAAGATAAGTTGAGAGAAAAATTGCCGAGAATATTCCAAAACTAAATCCTAAGAAAACAACCACTCCGCCAAGCTCCGCAACCAGCGGTTTATTGTATTTGTTCATGTCTTTGCCCAAAAAACCCTGTGCGCGCATTCTTCGTATAAAAGGGGGCATTATGACTAGCACGCTTGCGAGCGCGAGTATTAACGGCAGAACAATCGAAAGCATAATAACAAGAGAATTTTTTTATTTATAAATGGCTTGGTACGATTCTTTTAGACAGGAAATTCAACAAAATTGTGTTAAAATTAGCAAATAAAAAAGGTTTTACTTCTTTATCTTGAAGATTTTTATTCCGCTGTTTGAGTAAACCTGCTCGTAGTATTTGCTTGTTTCCTCGCTGTTTGTCCAAATCTTGGCAAGGTTAATGTTGTTCATCGGCTGGTTGAGCACTATTAACTGGTCATTTGTCTTGTAATAGAATAGCGGCAATGAGCCGTTCTGGAAGTCATCAGGAACCTGCTTCCATGTTGTTGACAATTTATTCCAGTCGCTTATGCCGATGCTGTTTCCCTCGCACGAAACGGCTGTTGAAGTTGGGGGCGAGCAGTTAAGCACCCTGTATGTTCCCGCGCTGTATTTTTGCGCGAGCTTTGAATCAACTTTTCCCGCGACATAAAACTCAAATGTTGGGGCATCATTAAACATTGAAGAATCAAGCAGCAGATAATCAGCCCCGATTTCTTTCGCTGCAATTGTGTAGCCCCTGTTTGTATCAGTTGTTATCACAAACTCCGCGAGCTCCTTGTTTGCCCACTCAGAGGCGTTTCTGTTATCCGTGGAGTATTTTCTGTCAGTAGTGAATGCGAGTATGTGCCCCTGGTCCCACCAGTTAAAGAACTTCGCGTCAGCCGGAGTGTTAGTAATTATCCACTGCTGCGCCGCCTGCCACTGAGGATTCTCATCAACGTAAGGGACATAATCAGGGAAGAATCTTGCCGAAGCCCCTACTCCAAGAACAACAAGTAAGAATATTACAACAAATATTATTTTCGCCTCAAGTCCCTTTGAAATCTCGAATTTCTTTAAGCCCTCAAGCATTACATATATTGCCATAGCGGCGGCGGGGGCAATTGCGAGCCCGAAAACGAATGTAAATTTGAGTTTATACCACGCCATGAATAAAGTGATTAGCACCCACAGGAAGAATATTATCCCAAGATGCATGTTTTTCTTTTCCCTAAATAACCAAAGACTAAGCGGGAAAATTATCAGCGCAAGCAATGGGAAGAGTATAAGTTCGTTATATTTTGTCCCAAAGAAGTTGTGACCCACAGCCTCTTCCCCAACCATACTTTGAATTGTTGTTCTGTCAACAAGATCAGGCACTGTTGCGAACATTAACGCGATAATGACAACTGAGGCATATAGCACAAGAACAATGAGGAACGGAAGATACTTTTTTGTCTCCGGTTTTAATTTTGAAATATAAAATACGCTTGCGATTGTAACTATCGCTCCAATGATTATTGTCGCAATAAGTATTGTGGTTGAACTCATATGCACAGCGCTTCCGACATACCCAAGCGCATCCCCTATCCAGTCTTCCCCGTACATGTAAGAGATTACATGGAAAATAGCCATTGTGATAAGCGTCTTAACAAAGAAAGCAAACGCGTGGTTCTTCTTTAGTTTTGTTGAGGCTTCTTCCTGGTTGCTCGCGATAAGTATTATTCCAAATATAAAATATCCAATTACGATTAGAGGGATTAAGAGATACATTCTCCAAGTCATTGCCATTAATCCGAAGAAAATACCCGCAACCGCGGTATTAATTAGCGCTGAGCGGTCAAGCGAATTATTTTTCACCGCACGCACAAAAAAGATAAATCCAATTACCATCCAAAGGAATCCAAACGCGTTATCTCCCTGCGCTCCGGCCATTGTTCTATAAGCGAAAGCGGGTGTTACCGCGGCAACGAATGCAGTAAATAAACCAATTTTTCTGCTATTGAATACTTCCTTTCCGAGGAAATACATTAGTATGCAGATTAGTGAGCCGAATATCACTGGGTTAATTTGCATTGACCACATCAGCGTATCCTTGCTGTAACTTTGTCCTATTGAGACAAGATAATAAAACGCCTGGCTGATTGAGTGATATAGTGACCATGGCTGAGCCGCAACTCCGCCGGCAACCTCGTAGTAAACCATAGGATCAGGGCTGATTATGTGCCCCGTTGTCACAAGTTCCTCAACAAGCCTTGCGTGATAAAACGCATCAAACTCGAACAAGTAGTGATACCTCAATAGGTGTCCTCTTATTCCAAACGCTATTAAGAAAATCGCGATTAAAAGAACAATAATTACTCTGTGCTTCCACAAAAACGCTTTTGCTTTATCAAATGCGCTGCCCTCTGAAGAAGACACTTGTGTGTGGTGTGATAAAGAATGAGTGTGCTCGCTATGCTGCGTATGCTGCTCGCTTGAATGCTCCTTATGGTGCTCATGCACCGCGTGCGCGTGCTCAACAGCGTGCTCATGAAGTGCGTGCGCGTGTTCCGAGTGTGAATTATCCGCCTTTTCCCCGCCAGAAGGAGTTTCCATAACGGATTAATACAGAACGCAACGCTTTAAAAAGCATTTTACCCGAAAAAAAACTTTTTTCCTTTTTATTTTCTTTTTCCTTCGCCCGCTCTTTTACCTCTTATTTTTTATTAACATCTAACTCATTAACATCATGGCGTTCAAAAAACTCCTTTTCGCTACCGCGGGAATTCCAATAAGCACTCCCCAGCCGCACACAACAATTGACGGGCTGAATAAAGTAAAATCACTTGGTCTTAGCGGGATGGAACTTGAATTTGTTCACTCTGTTAACATTTCCTCCGAGAAAGCCCCTCTTGTAAAGAAAGTTTCCGAAGAAAACGGGCTCACTCTTTCCTGCCACGGCTCATATTACATTAATCTCAACGCGGTTGAGAAGGACAAGCTTGATGCATCAGTAGAAAGAGTGCTTGCCAGCGCGCGCCGAGCGGAAGAGAGCGGTGCGTTCTCAATGACTTTTCACGCGGGATTTTATCTGAAAGACTCTTCAAAAAAAACTTTTTCAAATATTAAAACACAGCTTGCGGAGATAGTCTCCGAGCTTCGTGCAACTAAGAACAAGATATGGGTGAGCCCTGAGACTACTGGGAAAAATAAACAGTTCGGCTCGCTTGAAGAACTCCTCTCACTTAGCTCCCAGCTTGACCAAGTTCTCCCCTGCATTGATTTCTCTCACCTGCACGCCCGCTCGGGAGGAAAATTTAATTCATATAATGAATTTCGCGGAGAGTTTGAAAAATGCGAGAAGGCTCTTGGAAAAGAGTTTTTGAAGAATTTGCACTGCCACGTCTCTGGAATCGCGTACTCTGAAAAAGGAGAGAAAAATCACTTAGTGCTCAAAGAATCAGATTTTAAGTACAAGGAGTTAATGCAGGCGTTAAAGGATTTTAATTGCGCCGGGGTTATTGTGTGCGAATCACCAAATATTGAGCAGGACGCATTGTTATTGAAGAAAACTTTTGAAGAACTATAAAATATAAAGAGAATATTTCTTGTGGGCAGATTAACCGCCACAAGAATTCTAATCAAAAGACACGATGTCTTTTGATATCTATCAAAGGACAAATGTGTCCTTTGATATTAAGAAAAAGCTCTTTTTTACTTTGTCTGCTCTACTTTGATGCACTTAACAGGGCAAGCTGTTTCCGCGTCTTTGTTGCAGGAAGCATCTTTTGCCACTTTTACAAATACTTTGCCTTCTTTTTTTCCGCCAACTAAGATTGCTTTGTCTCCTTCGAGTCTCCAATCAGTAGGGCAGATAGCCGCGCATGCTCCGCAGCCGATACACGCATCATGATCTTGTATTATTTTGAATGCCATTCCTAGCTCACCTCGTTACTAAATTAAAAGAAGGATTGATGAGTTTAAATAATTTCCGCCCTGCCTTTTCTCTTTTAAAAAAGAGAAAAGCTAAGTTGCCAAAAGAGAAAATCAACTTTTCTCTTTGCTGATTTCTTTTGCAAGGATGCACGCAACAACATACATCCACATCAAATCAATAGTTCTTGCGATTGGGAGGATTATTTCCATTTCTACTCCTCTCTGCTGTGAGAAAACTAAGCTTATTGGATGAAGCACAAAGGAGACGAATTGCGCGATTACATTATTTGGCGCCATTGGGGCAATGAGACTATTGTATAACTCGGCGATGAGGAAAACTAGGAACAGCCAATACAGCTTCTTCCAGCTCGGCTTTAGAAACGCGATTTCTTTCACTTATTCACTTCCTTCCTCTTTTGATAAAGGTTGTTCTTGTATTAATAACCGTCCTAAGTCCCTTTGGGAGTTCTCTTCCAAAAACTATTTTGTGCTTTTCCCTTAGTCTTGCGTGGGAAAATATCGCCGACTCGGTGCTATGCGGGGTAGTGATGGCGATTGGTCTCACTTTTTTAATCGCCTGAATAAGGACTTCCTCTCCGATTGAACGATTATCCTTGTTTTCCGGAAGCCTTGAGAAAAGCTCATTCGCTCTCTTCCTATCCTCAGGCGCCCCAAATACACTTCGGTTCCATATCTTTAATTCTTTTCCAACTCTTTCATATTCTATCTGCCCGATTGGATTCCCCTTGTAACGCAAAACCAGAAAACAAGCCATTGCCGGTCTTCCGGCTAAATTCTCTTTTTGTCTAAAATAATCCCAAGTATAATCGGATAATTTTGGCGCATTAGGCATGATTAATTAAGCGCTGTTTTTGTTAAAAAGGATATCCTTAAATCTGAGTTTAAACACGAGTTCTGGATGAATAAATTGCTGTTTTTGATTCCCATAATATTTGTAATTGTCGGTTATGCTGTGTTAATATCAGATAATTCAAGCTCAAACGGACTAGTTACTGCAAAATTAGTTGATATACAGAAATCAGCGGACACAAATGGATATGTGCAGTCGGCTGGTTATTATGAAGGGACTTTGACATTAGTTAACATACAAACCCAAAAAGAGTATTCCTTTTTTGCATGCTCAAAAGATTGGAATTGGGTAAATGAAAGTGCGTGTTATACATTCAGTCCTGCTGAGGTTTCAAAAAATATTGAAAGCCACATTTACTCCTCTGAGCTTAGTGGCTGCTTTGTTGGCGAGTTAGACCAAGTTCCGTGCAGCTAATTCTCTTTGTAAAAAAGAAGAGCACAAGAAAACAGAGAGACTAATTAAAAAATAAGTATCAGTGAAGGTCCTGTTTCGCCATGACCAGACGAATTACATTCGTGCTATCTGGTGATAGCACTAGTGGCAAATCTAATCAACTCAGAATAAGTATCAGTGAAGGCAGCGTTCGGCAGGCTCCACACGTAGTGCAGTGCCAAGACCAATCCTTGTGATGCTTAACTTCCGGGTTCGGAATGGGTCCGGGTGTTTCCATCGCGGTTTGGCCGCCTTCAATTAAATTGCGTATTGGAAAGTTTATAAAGGTTAGGGTTTGTGCGCTTTGATGAGAAGAGTAACTCCTTTTCCGTTAGCGGTCATTATTGCTTCAACATTATTTTGCTTATCAACAAACACGTTTTTAAAACCCCCAAACCTGCCCATGGTTTTCTCTATTGACTGCCTTGGTTTTTTTACAATCTCTTTCTCCTGCTCTTTGATTTTTTCATGGAGTTCTGTGAATGCTTTCAGTTGTGTAGATAAAATGTGGTCTGCAAATCCTTTTGTTATTTGCCCCGATTCTATGTATGATTCAAGCAATTTCGCCAGATTCGGGATTTGATAGCTTCGGTATAGTGACTGAGCGAACCGGTAGCTGTTTGTTTTTCGCGCGCCCTTTGTGTCGGAGTTTATTGCAAACCGGTTGGCTTTTCTTCGCATCACATTCTTGTAATGCTCCCTAAGAAGCCAGCCCGGCACTCTTGAAGAAAGTGGTTGAGGCAAATTAATTCACCTTATTCAGTCTTTCTTTTTTTCTTTCCCCTTTTCTTAACCATTTCCTCAACAAGCTTTAACCCTTGTTTTAGGTGGGCTTCTTTCTTTGCTCCAGCGCAAATCATTTTTCCGTTCTTAAATAGAAGGAAAGTTAGTTTTGGCTCATCCATTCTAAGTATTGCACCAGGGAATTGTTCGGGTTCGTATTCAACATTATCAAGGTTCATCGCAACATCAAATAGGTCCAAGTTAATATCGAGGGATGCAGTTGCAACAAAGTTCACGATTTCAAATTCAATATGTCTCTTGATTTTGATTTCTTTTTGCACTTCGTGAATCATTTTATTCGCTTTTCTAATTCCCTGCTCGATTTGCTCTTCAGAGTTAGCTCCTGAGCAGATAACTTTTCCGTTCTTGAATAGAAGCATTGAAACTTTTGGCTCCTTAATTTTCAGAATAGCACCAGGAAACTGCTCCGGTTCGTATTCGATATTAGGTATTCCTACCGCGAGGGAATACAAATCCAAATTTTGATCTAAAGAAGCCGCTGCAACCATGTTTACAATAGTGTACTTCATCTCCAACACCCCAAAAAGGCCTTTTCGGAAAAGTGTGTTTGGCAGGAATATAATTCGACTGCCATTTTGGCAGCCAAACACCCTTTTTAAAGACCCAATATATAAATGGTGGAAATGAAGGGTTTATAAAGGGGGGTTTATAAGGGTTGGAAAATCCTGGGTTTGATTGAATTTTGGCGCAGGCAAGCATCAAATGTTTTTTCGTTATTTTTTGGCGAGCTTTGTAAGTTCATTTTTAAAGCTTTCCTTGCCAATTTTTGTATTCGAAATGGTGAGTCTTAAATGAAGCAATCAGGGCATCCTAGAAAACCGGGTAAGAGAGGAAAGACTAGATCTAAATTCAAAAAGCACGGCGCAAAGGTTAGTGTTAATGATGTTATGCAGGAATTTACTATCGGCGATAAGGTTCAGGTAGTTGCGGATTCAAGCTGGCACTCAGGACTTCCTGACAAGAGCTTCCACGGTATGACTGGAATAGTTGCTGAGAAGAGGGGCTCAGGCTACGTAATTGATGTTATGAAGTGGAATCAGGCGTTAAGAGTAGTAACTACTCCTCCGCATATGAGAAAATTAAAGTGAATTTTTTTATTTTTAACAGAAAAAAATGTTTTTTGGTGTTGGTTATGGAATCAAAAGTTGTTTCAATGAAGCCTGTTTCTTTACATGAGGTAAAGGAAGTTCTAAAGGGAAGAAAAACCGATAAGGAACTTAATTATGAACAGGATTTGACTTACAAATTCGTTGAGAAATTTGGTAAACTAACTGAAAAGCAGACAGCCGATTTGCTCGCTGCGCTTGCTGATATGGCATTCCTAAAGGACCACGAACTATTGAGATTTGAAATCGCTAATATCCTTCCAATGAAGGTAGAGCAGTTGCAATTAATGCTTCCAAAGGGCGTTGCCCCCACGGATGATGAGCTCAAGAGCGTTATTGAGCTGACCAAGAAGTTTGAAGAAAAGGTTGAATAGTGCTTTTTAGCAGCTTTTTCTTTTTGGTAAAAGAATTGTTTTTAAGGAGAGTGCAGAATAGAATAGAGTATAAACGATGAGGAAAATGGTTAATTTTATTGGTTTTAGAGGGGATGGGGATGACTGCAGAAGAACACGCACTGGTA
>CABMEU010000036.1 GCA_902385225.1 uncultured archaeon
AAATTTGCGGATACCTGCAAAAATAATCCTAATCTGCCTAAAGAGCTTCTTCCGATTAATGACATTGCATATTTCTTGCTGCCTAAAACTTCAAATGTGCTTGCTAAATACATTGTGTGAGGTTTTAGGATAAATCCTTTTGTGGGGATTTCTATTTTGTGTGAGGTTTTTTTATTTTTTTTAATATTAAAGTAAATTAATTCATTTCCAACGCGGTAGTTGTAACTGTTTGGATTTACCTGATCTGAATTAAATGGGCTTATTACTATTGAGCCTTTTTTTACTTGTTTTTCTATCTCACTCCCAGTAAGTATCATATCAATAACCTTCAAGAGATTGATTCGATTTTTTTATAAAATTCAGTGGAAATGATTGTCTTTTTCTCAAAATTTATTATATACTTAATTATGTCTTTTGTAACATCTTGGGTTGCTGTTGGGAATTCTTTGTATAAGAAACAACTCAATATATTACTTAAGTCCATAATTGACATGTTTGTTTTTTTGCGAAAATAACTTAATAGTTTGACATATGTCCCCAATATTCTATTTTTGGTTGGCGAGTTCTTTGGTCTTAACCCGTCTTCGTAAAGTGCTACCGTAGTTATTATTACATCTTCAAATTTTCTTCTTAGGCTTGTTTCTTGGTTTTCTAAACCTTGTAATGTATAACAATCTAAAACGTGATCTAACCCAAGAATTGTTTTAATCATTATACCTGCCCCAAAAGCAACTTCAACTGCAATATCATCATTTTTATGTTTTATTAATATTATATTGCCCACATCAGAAAACTCTTTTAATTTTTCATCCCAAATAGCAAAATTGAAACTGTGCCCAATGTAGTCAACCATTCCAAGTTTGTGTGTATAGTATATATTTGGTTTTGTGTCTAATTCAAGATTATTTTGCATTCCTGCCTTGATACATGCTTGTACTAAACTTTCATCCTTGCTCAAGATTCTAAGTTTGATATTATTTGGATTAATCATAAGTTTTGTGGTTAAAAATTCAAAGAATTCTGCACACGCCATATCCAATCTTTTGGATGATGTAAGTAATCCGAGACTATAAAAATATGAGGAATATTTGGATATTTGATTTTTTTTTAAATAATTATTGAGATTGTGGTTACGAATACATTTTTGTGCCATACAGCAACCAATATCCGGAATTTTCGCTTTTATTAGATATTTTTTATATACGCTTATGTGTGAACCTATGAAGTGTACTGTTGGGTCAATCCCGGCAGTAATCTTTACATATTCTTGTTCAAAATAACCTTTTGCGCGGTAAAACTCTAAGAATAAATTAATTAAACTTGACATTTTTTCTCTTGGGTCAATGTTATTTGTGTTAAATTGATTTAGGTTATTACGGGTTATTATTGGGGTTGGTAAATCTGGTTTAACCATGATTTATTTAGAGTTGAATCTGATTATAACAATTACTCTTCCGCAGTTGTGGTTGGTTTTTAATGCTTGATAATTTCTATTAAGGGTTTCTGTTTATCAGTGGTGTCAATAGCAACCTCTCCACCAATGGGGAAAGTAATTATTGGGTCTGTGTGCCCGAAATTGAGATTAGTAATTAGTGGGATTCCCTTTAACTCCTTTTTAGTTAAAAGAATCCTATTGAGTAATTTATCCGAGATGTTTGATTCGTTCTGAAACCTTCCAACAAGCACAGCTTTTACTTTATCCACATCTGGCAAGTGCAGCAAAGATTGCAAATCTCTGTCAAATAATTGTGGGTTTGACATATAATCATCTTCAATAAATAATATTGTGTTCTTCAGAGAAGGCATAAATTCTGTTCCTTGTAGAAGATTAAGTGTACAAAGATTTCCACCAATAATTGTCCCTCTTGCCTTGCCACTATTTATCACATTATAACCTGGATTTTTAATGAATTCTCTTTTTTCTTGGTCTATAAACCATTTGTCATCACTCCATGTCTCAGATGGGGTGATTGTGAAATTTTCTCTTGACATTAAGCACTTTTTGAAATATTCGATAGTGTACTCTGTGCCATGCTTAATCCCAAATGTAGAATAATGTGGGCCAGAATAAGTTACTAAACTGGTTTTTGTATATATTGCATTTGCCAAAGCTGTAATATCTGAATAACCACATAATATTTTTGGATTCTCTTTAATCAAATTAAAGTCAATGAATTTTAATAACTGATTTGAGTTGAATCCTCCAATTGTTGTGAAGATTGCTTTGACATTCTTGTCTAAAAAGGCATTATGAATATCATCAACCCTTGAACTTATTGAAGACGAGTTAAACTCATCAATCTCGGAAACATGCTTTGAAAAACTCACACTTAAACCCATTTGCGCAAAACGTCCATTAGCAATATTTCTTGTAGAATCTGAAATAATTGACATACTCCGCGCTGGAGAAATAACCCTAATTTTATCTCCTTGCTGAATCTTGTCTGGAATCAGACCTTCTACTAAATCGTGTTCTTTTTCAACCATAAACTACAAACACCACATTGAAATATTCTGGGCTAATCATTATTAAAATAAATCATTTTGACTTTAAATATTTAGTTAAAATTATCAATGCATTAATGAACAAACTCGCATTTGGTTTCTCAAATAGTTTGCTTGTGGGGTGTGCTGAGTAGTCTCTGTATTCTTTCATAACTCCGAGTAGTTTGCCAGATTCATTAGGATTGATTTGTTTATTAGAGATTAGAAAGGCTATTCTCTCGTTTAGGTTATGGAATTGACCTTTGTTTTCGGTTGCTTCTATGATTAGTCCTTCCATTACTGTGCCGCAAAGTAGGCAGGTGGCTATGTATGCGCCCCTGTTAGAGCAAATGTATGCCTCAACAATTCTATCTCTTAGGTTTGCTGGTAATAGTGATAGAAACTTTTCATCAGGTTTCATTTCTTCAGAACCGATTAATCTACTTAATGAATTAGTTAACTCGGAGTTTTGTTTCTTTAACTCGCTTCTTTCAGTTTCTAATGCATCAATATCTATTAGTCCCTCGCCAGAGGATATGCGAATTGCTGATTCTAGTGCATCGTAAGCCCCTGATAAATAAACAGGGTTGTATTTGTTTACTTCTGGTGCATCAATATCGGAATCAATTGATTTAGCTGAATCAAATATTTTATAGTAATCATCTAGTATGTTGCTTACTTCTGTAGAGTAAGCTCTGCCTGAATCAATTAATTTTACGAGGGAGTCTCTGACTGAGCGGGCTCTTTTTGCAAGCATTAATAATTTCTTTTTTTCATCCATATTTTCACCTAATAATCAATGTAATCATAAGGGTTCTTCACATTCCTTAATTGTTTGAGTCTTTCGTCAAGGAAGTATCTTTTATTGCCAACTTGTACTATCGGGAGCATTCTTGGCACCATTTGTATTCACCCCCTTGGCAAATAATTGGTCTAATAAGGGTTTGATTTCTGTTCTGCGAAGAGTTTTATGGTATTTCTGAAAGTCGTTTTGGATTTCTTTGTTTGTTACTATAAACCACCAGTCTTCTGTGGTTAAGTCAACATTGTTTTTATTTACTTTTTCTTGCAAATCAGTAAGTTTGCTTAGATGGGAGCCGGTTTCAATTTCAAATGCAAAACGCTTTGGGCCTTCTTTTGAGTCTACCTCAAAGATTATGTCAGGTTCACTTGTATTCCTAACATTGACTTTAGCAGTATAACCTCTTATCAGGTCAGCGGTTGTTTGAACCAAAAAGTAATGCTCAATGCTCTCGTTTGCGGACGGTTTCTTTACTAAATAGTTTTGTGGAAAACTATCTAATCCTCGTAATCGGGCTTCTTCAAAGCCATTATTCTTAAGAAAATCAATTTGGTTTTGATTTAATTCACTCTTTAGGTAATATGTTTTATCGGCTTTGTATGGTTCTAGGTTCTCGGTTTCTTTAGCTAATTCCTTGAGTTTCTCTTCTCTTTTTCGTATTTCATCAGGGTTTGTAGTAATTAATTCTAGTTCTTGTGGTGAAGGTATTACTTTGAGGGGTATGTGGTCGTTCATTGCAAATAGTAGTCCTTCGCCGGGGAGTGCTGTTAGTAAGTAGTTTTGTTCTTCATTATTCAAATGAAATTTATCAGCAAGTTCTTGGATAGCAGCTGGTTCTTGGCGGGATAAATATTTCCAAGCAGTATTAGCTAATATAGTTTTTCCTGCAGGAGATGATAGTAAATATTCAACTTCTTGAGTAATAATCACTTTTCCTAGCCAGATTTTTCGTGCGGTTTTGATGAGTTCAAAGATAGAGCGTGATTGTTCAGCAAACCTAAGTAGAGACCATGCTTCGTCAATCACGAGTATTTTTCTTTCTTTGTCTTTTTGCATTTTTTTATGAACAAAGTCAAGAACTAAGTACATCATTACTGGTTTGATTTGCGATGGCAAATTCATTATGTTAAAGCAAACTAAATTATTTTGCAAATTAAGGCTTGTTTGTTTGTTTATGAAAGAAAACGAACCATGCACATAAATCCTTAATCTATTTTCTAGTGCTTCATAAGTCATTCTTTCTAATCGAGAAGCACTCTTTTTCTGTTTTAATATTTCATTATACAAATCCTGCATTATGGGTGGTTCTCTGGACCAAGTTTGGGGATTATCGGGCAAAATACCCTTTTGTTGATAAATAACATGCACAGCTCTATCCAAAATATTTTTTTGCACTTCAGTTAGCTCTCCGCAAAGTATTCGAAACAAATCCATTAGGGTTATTGTTTTCTCGCCCAAGTCCGCGCCCATTAAATCAAATGGATTAATGATTGTCTCGCTTTCTCGGTGGAGTTCTACTATTTGTCCCCCGTGCGCTTTGGTTAATTCTATGTATTCTCCTTGTGGGTCGATTATCATTGTTTTTACTCCGCGCAAAACATTACGCAAGATGAATAATTTTGCAGTAACACTTTTTCCGCCTCCAGAAGTTCCTAAGATTAAGCCGTTGTAATTTGCGAAGGTAAATGGGTCTAGAATTATTGGGATGTTATTGTTTTTATTCAATCCGAATAGTATTCCTTCTGAATCAATGTTCAAGTAGGCGGTAGTGAATGGGAAGCAGGCGGCTAATGCATCGCTTGGGATATTCCGATTAATATTAAGTTTGTCTTCTTGTATTGGGTATACTGATTTTGCGCCGTCAAGCATGCGCAAAAATGGTATTTTTGGGATAATCATAATAGAATTTAGTTCTGAGTGAATCTTTTTTGTTAGTAAATTAAGTTTTTCATTGTCATAAGCTCTTGCTCCTAAGTAAAGGGAGATATTGAATAATTTCTCCTCTCCTTTCTGCAACTTTTCAAGGATGTTTAGTGTGTCTTGGTGTTGAATCTTTAGAGATGGATTAACAATACCCTTCATTTGAGCAGCCATCAAATCAGCTTCTTGTTTTACTAGCTCTTGGTTAAGTTGGGATAGGATTGTGTCAATATTTGTGGGTTTTATGTGCATGCTCAAATCAAAATTCCCTTCACTAGAGATGATGGAATCAAGCCAGCCTTCTCGAATGGTTCTGGGGTAACCCACAGCCATAATTATCCTGCTCAGCTGTTCGTTAACCTGAATCGTGTCCGGCTCGTTTTTTACCCCAGAGGGTTTTAGTATATCAATTAGCTCTGGCATAAACATTCCTCAATTTTTTCACTTTTCTTATTGCGAGTTTATTTCTAATTCGTTTAATTTCAACGAAGTTGAAACTTATTTGTCCATTAATAAAACTGGTGACCATATGGCTCATTCTTCCTCACCTCCAGAATATTCACTATTTTTCTTTGGTTTTCTTGGTACTATTCCTTTGGTTATTGTGCTTAGAAATAGTGCACTTCCAAATCCTGTCATGTAACAAGTCATGCTGCAATCACTCTCCTTTTTTGGTCTAAAAATGTCAAAACGGAACGATACTCATTAGAGTTCTCAATGAAGCCTTCGAAGTAGCTGGAGAACATGGAGATTAGTTCATTAGTTGAGAGTCTTTTTGTTGTCAAATTGCAATTCTTGAGTTTTTCTTGGCAGAGAGTTGCTCTAATGCTAAGCTGGTTTAGTGCATCTATGCGTTTCTTTTCGTTAGAAGGAATTACAATATAGAATAACCTGTTTTTTACTGCGTGCTCATCAATATACTTTCTAACAAATTCTTGGAACTCATTAAATTGTGTCTTAATTTTCTCATTCTTTGTCTTCTTTGCCCTTTGTTCGAGTTTGAATAAGTATTCTTCTATTGAGAGGTTAACTGTTCTCATTACTATTTGCACTGGAAAGTCCAGGGAGTTTAGAAAATCCTTGTAAGCTGAGATTATGGCTTCTTGGTGGCGCGGAGAAAGTATATGAAAATTAATTGGTTGTATTTGGATTATTGCTTTAATCAAACCATTACTAAGAAATATTGCATTCTCTTCTACCGAACTAATTTCAATAAACTTCTTCATTTCTTTGTCAAGGTAACCGAATTGTCTTGGCTTGAAAATGAATTTAGCAAAGTTAAGTGCGTATTCTTTTAGATTAAAAAAAGCAAGTCCCCCACCAATAGCAACAAAAAGCAATGCGATTGTTCCACTTACTTCGATTGGTAAAGGAGTTTTGAAAACAATAATTGCTGCTATCCCCGCGCAAATTCCAATTGATCCTGCTTGCCAGAGTGATAAATTGAAAATTACTTTTTCCTCGTATTTTAGGTTTTTTGGTATTTCATAACTCATATTAATTTCCTCCATTTGTTTTTGGCGCAGGTTTTATTACTGAAGCAAGTGCTCCCACTTGTCCAGAAAGAGCACCTATTGCTATTCCAATTATTGGTGTTGAGTCTGCTACTGCGTTTGCTGATTTCATTATGGAGTGGATAATCATGAAGCCATTCACAAATGCAATAACAATGAAACCAAGCGCAGGAACTAGAACAGAGCCTGCTGTTCCTGATAGTGCGAGCATTACTTGTCCGACAGCAATAAGCACAATCACATCCACGAGTTGCATTGCGAGCATCATGCCAAGAAATTCAAAGATTAGTTTGCCCCAACTCCGCATTTTTGGCGCAAAGTAAAGGAATACTCCAATTGGGAAAATAACAACACCAACTAGCAAGAATAAGTAGCGTAGGAAGAGTGTAATTATTGTAATGAATAGTGAACTCGCGTAGACAAATAGCATTGCAAAACCAAGCCCTGAAAAGATTGAATTGCTAAAGAATTGTTCAAAGCCAGTAGTCCACATGAATTGAGTAATCGCAGTGGATAACTCAAGTGCTAATTGATATATTACAAATGAAACATTTACTCCAATAATCATGAACACTGTTTTCTTGAGCCGTTCTTTGGCTTCCTCTCTCTTTTGAATATTTGCCCCAGAAAAGAAGAAACCAAATCCAACTATTAAGAAAATTATTAAATAAAGCGAAGAGATAACAAAAATAATTGATTGCCAAACACCATACATTAATTGTGGGTCAGGGTTTCCTGCAAGGAGGGCTCCGGTGAGGCCCAAGAGGGCGGAGTTAAAGGACCTCACGGAGTTTTTTATAGAATTAGTGAATAAGCCTACTATATCAAAGGGCAATCCAATCATTGTATTATTCAAGGTTGTTTTTGTGTCATTTAATGCGCTTGTATTGCTTTGTCCATTTCCATTAATTGCACTAATCACTCCGGAAAAATCAATCCAGGGAGCAAGTAGGGGAGCTTTTGGTAGACTGTGGGGTCCGGTTGCGCTAGACCCCAAGTCCATGGCATAGCCATTAGGCACAAGCATTAACGCTATGAGCAACACTGGCACTAAAAACTCAAATAACTTCACGCTACATTCACGCTCCCACTGGCGCAGTCAGGAAACTTACTATTAGTGGTGCAACCCAAACGAGCACAAGCCCAACAAGAGCATAGGATACCATGTTCTTGGCGTTCTCTCTGGATTGTATGTTTGAACCGCTCATCATGTACATTGCGCCTGCGATTGTGATGGCGATTATTCCAACAATTGAAACGATTCCTTTGATTAGGTCATAGATTTTGTTTATGGGCGCAGTAATGTCGTTGACTTCTGTTGCAAAAGCAAAATGTGATATTAACAGGAGTAACGAAAAAACTGCTAAACTCTTTTTCATCAACATACACCTCTTTGAGAATTTTTTTCTCATAACATGTCCTTGCTTCGCCCCGCGTATTTAAAGATTTTGTCTTAGAATTACGGAAAAAACGGAAAAATTCCAGAGAATTCCGGAAAAATGAGACTAAAAGTTTAAGAATAATCTAAGCAGAAAGGAATCAATTAAGGTGATTTAAATGATATCAAGATTATTCGCACATTATCTCGAAGAATACAAAAAAGCAGGAGGCGCTCTTTCAATGGAAGAAGAAATTGTCCTGCGAGAAGCCCAGAACGCAAACTAAGTGATAGCCTATGGAAAACATTAGCGGTTGGGTTGACTTGTGCGTCAAAGGCGAGCAAATAATCCTCGCCTTTAACGATTGCCTGAAATCATACAAAAAACTAAGGCTTAAAGGAGAAGGGACGAGAGACTACCACTACCTCATCAACGTGCCACGCTTATATGTAGGTAACAAATACTCGCCCAATAGGAGATACTCTGTGTGCTTTGGAATGAATAAAGAAAATAATCATCAAATTGTTCTTATTGATTTAGATGACAGACAGGAGATTTAAGCAGTTGGTGCGGTTGTCATATGAGTAAGTTATGTGACAACCCTCCAATTGTGTTTAATTATGGTTTTTCAGCAAAGGTTTATAAAGAGTTGCTGATATGTAATAATTAATTGTGTTTTGTATGAATGAAGAACTCATTAAGGAATTGTACACTAAGGGGGGCATAGATAGCGGCAAAATAAAGCAACTCAAAATAGCCAGCTATACCTATCAAAAAACCATTGGGGAATTATATTGGCTAGGCATTATTTCAAAAAACAAAAGCAAACTAAGCGTAACACTCCTTGACAATCCAATTTCAGGGGCTCTAAAGAAACTTTTGTTCAATGGATTCAATCTTTCTTTACTTTCAAAGAAAAATCTTGTATTTTTATCAAACTTATTGACCCCTAAAACAACCCTCGAGCTATCTGAAGCCACTACCCTTTCGGTTGCCCAAACAAGCCATCTCATAAACAAATTTTCCCAATTTTTAACTAAACAAAACAACACTTATGTCTTGTCGAAGTCAAACACAGATTTATTTAATCTACTCTCATTAATTCACATGAAGAATATGCAAAACTACACGTGTGAAAAAGGAGAAGAAAAACTTCAAAAAGTACCACTTGATTTTCAAGCCGAAGGCACACTAACAGCATTCTCACGTTTCACCGAATTTGGATTGCCCATTAACCCTTCACACAAATATCTCTATTTGCCAAAAAAAGAATTAACCTTAGAAGAAATTATTGCCCATGCAGTAAAATTCTCAAACAATGCTAATGACCTTGCATTGTGCATACTTTTTTACTTGCAAAATAGAACCAAAGCAAAAGTAAACGAAATAGAAAAGAATTGTGAAAAACTCGGAGAAATTAATACTTGGTTTGACATGGTGAGTTACATTGATGGGCAGCCAGTAAAAAACCAATTACTTTTTTTGCCAAAACACGAATTTCAGCAAAAAGCACAACTCTACAAACTAGAAACAATTCCAAGATATAATCAAGAAAAAATTCAGGAACTATTTAAAGAATTAGAAAAAGAAATCAAAGAAACAATACAAGTATACTTTATTGGAGGAAACGCATTAATCTAACACAAAGCAAAAAACTCAACCAAAGACATTGATGTAGTACTTATATCAGAAAACCACGCCGCAACTCTCGTAAACGTATTAAGAAAAATCGGTTTCACTGATGTGGCAGAAAAAGAATTCCAATATGGCTTGCTTGAAACAAGTGCAATGCTGGAAAGAAAAAACTCTCCTCGAATAGACTTGTTTGTAAGAAAAGTCTGTGATGCGTTAGAATTTAGTAAGAAAATGCAGGAAAGAAGCACAAAAATAACTCAAGGCAAAATAGAAATTTATTTATCCTCACTTGAAGACATATTCTTACTCAAAAGCGTTTCCTCACGAGACTCTGATTTAATAGACTGTGAAAACATACTGCAAAAAACTACGCTCGACTGGAAAACCATTTACGCTGAAATACTCGCCCAAGAGAAAAACCTTGAAAGAAACCAACAACTCATAATTCTTGACCATTTGGAAGCACTAGAAAAAAGAATGAACATCAAAATACCAATAACCAAAAAAATAGCTAATCTTTGCTTAGAAAAAAGCATTCTCTACCTAGCAAAAAAACCAATAACCATCAAAGACATACAAACAAAAATTGATTTCCCAGAAACAACAATACGAAACCAAATAACAAAACTACTTAAAAAAAATGAAATAAAAAAAGTAAGCAAAAAACCACTAACAATTATACTAAAATAATCACATATTCACATTAATGGATATATCCTTAATTATGGATAGGTCATTCTTCAAGAATCGTTAGCCTCAATTTTTTTCAGTAATGCGCTTAATCGTATTGGGGTGTAATTCATGAGTTCACAACTCGCATTAATTGTTTTATTTGCCTTGTTGATTAATGGGTATTTGTTTGTGTTGCTATTGTGGGTGTGTCCGTGAATCATCCAGCCTTGCCAATCAAGTGGTTTATTTGCGGGGTTGTGGGTAACAAAAAACTGTTGCCCTTGAAAAACTATTATAAGTTCTTTTGGTGCGTTAAAGCTTTTTGAATCGTGATTTCCTTTAATAAAAATAATATTTCCTTTAAGCAAAGAAAGCCACCTTTCTAATTCTTTCTTATGTCCCAAAAACAAGTCTCCTACAAAAATAACTATGTCTGTTTCTTCAATGACAGAATTCCAATTGTGTATCAAGGCAGCATTCATTTCCTCAATTGATTTAAACGGCCTGTTTGAATACAATATTATATTTTTGTGGCTTAAATGAAAATCGCTTATCAGATATGGGTCTTGAGTAAGTTCTAGTTTGTTGACTTTTCTTATTCCATCTTTGAATGTCAATACAATAAAGTTTTCATTCATAGCAATTGCCTTCCTTTGGATTGTTATCTGAAATTGTCATTTTAAATCCTCCTTGAGCTTTTTGCCGATAACTATCTTTTCTGAATTGGTAATAAGTGCGTCAATTTGACGCACTTACTTTCATCACTGGCTTTTGCCCTACTTGCTGTTGAGCAATACTTTTTATTGCCTGATTTTGTGCTTCTTCTGGGTTTAATCCGTTTTGGACTAGTCGCATTGCTTCTATTAGAACTTTTTGGGATATTTCTCTTTCTTTATCCATTATTTTGCGTTCTTGGTCGAGCTGTATGTATCCTTCTAGTGATAGTGGTTTTCCGCAGCGAAGACAATTTACTGCATTAGGGATATTTGAATGTGCACATATTTTGCATACTTTTTCTTTTACTTCTTCTTCATCGATTCCGAGTGTCTTTCGCATAGCTTCATCTAATCCCTTTTGGCTTAGGTGAATGTATATTGAAGGCATGTCTGAGCCTTTTGCCCAGCCGAAGTAGTGGCGCATTTGCATTTCGCCCAAACCTTTACCACACAAATATGTTGCACGAGAATGACGCCACAAATGGGGATTATTTCTTTTCTTAATCCCTGAACGATTCATGGCTTTTCTTATAATCGTTTGAGCCAACGCATGATTAAGCGGTTTACCATCTATTGTAGTAAATAGGTATGATTCTTTGAAGTCTGGCTTGTTTCTGTTAGGGTGGCTATCTATCCAAGCTAAAATATCGAGTACTGGTTCTACTATGAGTACCTTTCTCATTCCTGTCTTTCCATTTAACATTAGATGGGCAGCATTATTTTGACCCAAATACTCAAAGCTCTTTACTTTTAGGTTACCGATTTCTCCAATTCTTGCACCAGTAGACCACAAAGTGTTAAGCATGGCTTTATCCCTAATCCAATACGCACTATTAATTATTTTCTCAGCATCTTTCTTACTTAACAAATCTTCAGGCAAATATCTAGACTTGGAAGACCGCGCAAATTTCATGAACTTTGTGCGTGGAGTATAATCTTCCCCGTTCCCATAATACTCTTTGTCAAAGCGTTTGAGTTCTTCAACACGTAAACGTTTTGTTGTATCTCCATTATTTGAGTCAGTCATGATTTTAGAGAAAACTTCATGAAAATCTTCCTTAGTTGCTGTATCAACATCCTTATTCTCAAATAAAATAAAACTCCAGGCTAGTCGTTGAACACGACAAAGTGTTCGAGCTTTACTATTCCCTTTGAGAATACAATCATTGTATACTCTCAACAAAAGTTCTCTGTTCTTTGGAGTTAACTTGGAGAGATCCTTTGCTTTATTCATATTCCCGCGTCTACCCTCATATTGTGGAACTTTTCCATTTATTCTTTCAAGCAACCTTTTCAGATTCCTATCATAATCGTGAAAATCAAGATTTCCACTTTCATTATTCTGCATACCAAACATCTCCTGTAAGAAGATATCCGAGCGTTCTTTATAACAAAAACTGAACTCATTTAGGCACACACAAATCAGAAAATCCGAATCTTCCTCTGCGTCCGACAAAAAGTTCTGCGCACAACACGCCAAATCAATCTTAACGCAGATTGTAATAGTTGAACTCCTATAAATAATTATCTTGGGTGTTGTGCCGGTCAAAAAAGTTTCTAAAAATGAGCTCTTTTAAAAGAAGCTTTCTGCGCGGAAGAAAATCCGCGGAGTCACCGTAAACTGTCTAGATTGCTTAACGGGGTGCGGGGCGGGCGTGCAGGTTTGCAGGGAATTAAAGAGTTTTTTAGTTGATTAGTTCTATTTTTTTAAGTCTTGATTTTATTCCGCCTTGTTGTCTTTGTAAGGTTGTTGCTATTTCGTTTATTTGTTTGCCTTCATTATATAGTTGTGTTAGTTGTTGTTCTTCTTCTTTTGTCCAAGGGTTATATGCATTAGGTGATTCTCTCTTTATTTTTTCCATTATCGCATAGTGGTCTTCACGTAATCTTCCGTATACTTTTTTTGCTGGTGCGTAGTTTGCTGTTGTTATAATCTCTATTGGACCTTTAGTTTCAATAGATTTGCCACAGTAAGGACAGTAAGCCCAATCTGGTTTAAGTTCTAATTTACAATTCTTGCAATTAGCCATACTCTAGGGTTGAGTGAATTAGTTTTCTTAAATGCTCTGCTGGTGGTTTGCCGGCGCGAATTAGTTTTTTATCGTTTTAAAAAACATTGAATTTAGTTGTTTTTCCCCAAATGGTGCTTGATTCTTAAGATATAATAATAAGGATTTTCTCATATAGTTGGATAATATTGGGAAATAAGAGTCCAATTCAGACGCGCTGCAAGCGCCCCCATGTATGATTTTTCCCCTTAATCTGGTTATTTTATTAATATTTAAAAAAACTTCCGAACCATTTTCGTGTTTGTGTGTTTCTAGTTGTTTAGCCAACCTTAAAGCTAGCCTAAATGACTGCTCAGAATTCTGCTTGGGCAAGTAAATCATCTCTAAAACACCATACAATTCTACAAATCTTAATGGTTTAGGGATATTATTCCCAGATACTGCGAGACCGAACCTGTCAATAATCAGTTTTGTTCGACCTTTATAATTTGTTTCAACTAATTTGTAAATATCCCTTAGTTTTTTTATTTCCTTAGGCTCAAGATTAACAACTTCCTTAGTATATTCATCAAATAAAGGGTCTGGAATAACTAACCACATAGAAGTTACTTCATTTGTTTCATCTTCTTTTCCATAGCCGAATCCATAAGGAGTTCCAGAGTAGCCTTTTTTTAATAATTTTATGGATAAATTCAAAATTTCAAGACATTTTCTGTTTTTTTCCTCAAATTTATCAAAGCTAATTATTGCTTGTGCAGTTCTAGCTTCACTCTGTTTGTCATAAAAATTAAATGCTCGTATTTCTGGTTTACTAGTGCTTCGAATTCCTGTGCAAAACCCATTTGCATTATAAGTTACGTTAATGCCAAATAACTTACTTCTTTCCTTATCGGACAATTTTTTAATAACTATTTCATCAGAAATAGAGATTTGTTTGTTAGGAAATCTTAAGAAAATCGGAAATATAGCCTTGTACTT
>CABMEU010000037.1 GCA_902385225.1 uncultured archaeon
CCGCACAGAATGATCCCTATGCTTCACTGGGTCCAAACTCCACTCCCTCCACTTCATATTCCACTCCAAATTACTCTTCAGGCAAAAGAACCTTTGTTTTGAGTGTTGGGGGCAGTGTTTTCTTTAATGAGAAGCTTCGTGCTCCAGAGATAGCAAAGTTCTGCGAGATATTGAATGAATTCATCAGGGAAGGCTACCAATTTGTTGTTGTTGTGGGCGGAGGAAGGGTGGCAAGAGTGTACATTGCCGGGGCAAAAGCGCTTGGGGCAAATAATTTCGAGCTTGATGAGGTGGGAATCGCGGTTACTCGGGCAAATGCGTTATTTTTTACTTACGGGATTGAGAATGCCTGGAAGGGTGTGCTCACTGACCCAAAGGAAGCGGAGAGGGTTCTACTTTTGAATAAAACTCCTGTGTTTGGGGGAACGACTCCCGGGCAGACGACTGATGCGGTCGGTGCAAGTATTGCGGAGCTCCTTGGCGCGGATTTTATTAATTTGAGTAATGTTGACGGGATTTATTCCGCGGACCCCGCAAAAGAGTCTAATGCGAAGATGTACAAGGAGCTCTCGCACGTGAAAATGGTTTCTCTCTTGAAAGCCCAGGCCTCAAAGCCCGGCGGGCATTCTTTTGTTGATGCTCATGCGGCGGCGATTCTTGACAGAAGCAAAATAAGAAGTTTTTTCATTAATGGCTCTGACTCTGAGAATTTCAAGAATCTAATTCGCGGAATGGAATTTAAGGGAACAATTGTTCAAACGATTTCAGCCGATAGTAATGTGGTTGACGAAGAGAAAGAATAATTCAAAGAAAATGCTTTCTCTACCGCTCACTTTTTCTTTTTCTCTTTTTCAGCTAATTTTGAAGTAATTATTATCAGGTACACGGCGAATATGGTTATTATTGACGCCACAGTTATTTCATAAGGCCAAGCTCCTTGTATTGGAACAAACGCTTTTATTGTATCAATGATTGCGGTTTGCCATAAGAGTGCGGTGACAAGTCCAAGTGCAGTTGCTATTGTGTAAAAAAATCTTGATTTGAATTCTCTTTTTACTTCTTCTCGGAGTTCCTTTGCAACCTTCGCCTGCTCTTTTAATTTTGCCTTATGGTGTTTTCTTTCTTTTATCAGTATTTCTTTATAATCAGTTTTCATAATTTCCGCCTCAAATTTTAGTAAATATATTCAAGCTTGTATTTTTCATAATCCTTTTTCCCAAGCAGGTATTCAACTTCAGGATAATTTATTATCGGTTTTTTGTAATTTAAATAATCATCAATGCTTATTCTTGGGCACGCGGTATTAATGTATGCTTCCGCTTCTATTCCGAGGAGCGCTTCCTGTGAAATAAAGTCCATAGTGTAAATTCTTGCGGTTTTTCCTTTCTTTTCAAGTTCTTTTTTTATTTTCTCCGCCTCGCTTGCTCTGTTTTGTCCTTCTTTTGTTGATACAAGTATTGCGTAGCTCTTTGCTTCTTTTGCCCTCTCAATTAGCATTATTCTTTTTCTTAAGAAATCATCTTTCTCTTCCTCAAGCGGTCTTATTTGTAAATCAATTGGATTTGCAATTATTATTTTCTTTCCAGTCGCGAAGTGTATTCCAAGGGGATGGAAAAGGCCGTCCCCAAAGTAAATTATTGCCAAGGCTTTTGTTTCAGCGGAGGAGTAATTGCACCCAAGCACCTGCCCCTCTTCCACTCTTTTTCCTTTCTCAATTCTGACCTTCACCTTAATTTTCTCAAGTTCCTTTTTTAGAAGCGGTAAGTAGTGCAAGAATTGTGCGGTTGTCACAATGCAGACTTCGTTAATTCTTTCGTCGCGCAAATATTCAGTAATTACTTTTATGATTCTCTCAAATCTCTCCCCGAGTTCGTATTTGAGCGGAGCATATACTGCCGGAACACTTGTTTTTTTCACAAACTCAGTGTGCCCTAAGTGTAATATTGCGTCGCACTCCATTCGTTTTGCCTCATCCTGCTTTAAGTCGCATGCCCCAAAACACGGGTCCATGGAAGTGACTACTTCAAATCCTTTTTCCTCAAGTTCAGCAATAATTCCTTCAGTTTTGGTTTTGAGTCCCTCAGGCACCTGCAAAAATACTCTCTTCGCATGAAGTTTTTTGAGCTGCTTTACCGCGTCGCCTAGTTCTAGTTTTAGCATAAAATAACCCTATTTCGCAATAATTAAGTAGTTTTGGTTTGGGTGTGTTTTTATGGTTCTTCTGCTGGTATTTTTTGGCTCACTTAGCTTTTTTGTAGTGTTCAAGTATTTTCTTTTTCTCTTCCATTATCACGGTTTTTCTTATTTCATCAACAGCATCAATATTAGCTGATACAGAGTCTATTCCGTACCAAATGAGTTTTGTAACCATTTCAGGGTTGCTTGCCGCTTGTCCGCAGATGCTTGTTTTTACTCCCGCGGGTTTGCATCTCTTTATTACATATTCCAGTTGTCGCAAAATTGCTGGGTGGAGCTCAGTGAAATTCTTCTGCACTTTCTCGTTATTTCTATCCATTCCGAGTGTGAGTTGTGTTAAATCATTTGTCCCGAATGAAACAAATTTGATGTGGGGGATGAGTTCATCAATTATCCAAACAGCAGCGGGTGTTTCCACCATTACACCGATATCAACTTCTTTTTGTAATCCAATTTCTTCCGCGATTTTTTTTGCACCAAGCACTTCATCAACGCTTACAACAAATGGCAGCATTACTCCGACATTTTTTAGTCCCTCGGAGTGTAATTCCTTTATTGCCATGAGTTGTGCTTTAAGCAGTCTTGGCTCATCAAGGTCTCTTCTTATTCCGTGCCACCCAATCATCGGGTTCTCTTCTTTTGGCTCCTTATCCCCGCCGATTAGTTCTTTGTATTCATCGCTTCGTGCGTCAAATGTTCTAAACCAAACGGGTCCGCTGAATTTTTCCGCAACTACGCGTATTCCTTTTTTTACAACATCTTTGAGTTCGAGATCCTTATTCTGTCTAATAAATTCAGCAGGGTGCATTCCGCTGCTTGTTATCATATGCTCTGCTCTCAGTAATCCGACCCCGTCAGCTTTTGTCGCGGCTGCTTGCTCTGCCGCATCAGGGAGTGCTACATTTACTTTAACTTTTATTGATAAATCTTTTAGCACTTCAAGTAGTTCTTTTTGTTCCTCTTCCCTTTGCTCTGCATTCATTTCTTTGTATTTAAGTTTCCCAAATTGTGTTTCAATTACTTTGATTTTCATTTTGTCTTCAATGCTCATTCCCTCTTCTTTTGAATCCTCTTCAAGTTCTTCCTCAAGTTCATCAATTTCGGCTTCCTCAAACATCTTGATTTCTTCTTTTGTGTGAGTTATTTCTACTTTTCCAGCATATACTTTCCCAGTGAACCCGTCAATTGTTACTTCAGTCCCGTCCTTTAAGCTTTCAGTGGCAGTTTCAGTTCCAACAACGCAAGGGATTCCAAGTTCTCGCGATACAATCGCGGCGTGGCACGTTCTTCCGCCCTCGTTTGTAATTATTCCTTTTGCTTTTTTCATTACAGGGACCCATGATGGGGAAGTCATTTTTGTTACTAAAATATCCCCGGTTTTTACTTTTTCAATGTCCTCAATTTCAGGAACAACTTTTACTATTCCAGTTACTACTCCTGGTGCCGCAGCGAGCCCCTCAAGTATTGGTTTTTGTGTTGTCTCAACAGCCTGCCCAGCAACTTTTCTCTCAAGGGTGGTGATTGGTCTTGCCTGAACAATAAAGAGCTCGTTGTTCTCCATCGCCCACTCAATATCCATTGGTTTTGCGTAATGTGACTCAATTCTTTTCCCGATTTTCGCAAGCTCAACAACTTTCTCGTCGCTCATTTTCTGCATTCCCGCTTTTCCTGGTCCGAGGTTTATTCTCACATTCTCTTTTCCTTCTTTTACAAGCATCCATTCCTGTTTGTTAATTTTCTTAGAAACAAGTTTCTCGCTTTCTTTATCTACAACAAAATTATCCGGTGTAATGCTTCCTGATACAACAGTTTCTCCGAGTCCGAATCCTGCTTCAATAATTATTTTGCTTAAATCTCCGGTGGGGTCTGCGGTGAACATTATTCCGCTTACCTCGCTCTCAACCATTTTTTGTACAACTGCGCATAAACCAACTTTTTCTGTTCCAAATCCCTGTTTTTTTCTATAATACACCGCGCGTGCTGTGAATAGACTGGCCCAGCATCTTTGTACCGCGTTAACAACTTCTTTTTCTCCCTGAATGTTTAGGTAAGTTTCCTGCTGTCCGGCGAATGATGCTTCAGGTAAATCCTCTGCGGTAGCAGAACTTCTTACCGCAACAATTGCGGGTTCGTTTTGGCTTAGAATTTTGTAGTTCTCCATGATTTCTGTTCGTATTTGTCCCGGCATTCGTGTCTTTTCAATTAGTTCGCGGATATTAGCGCTTACCATCTCTAGCTGCTGTGTGTTCTCAACATCAATCGCGTCAATTGCTTCAACAATTTTCTTCTTTATCCCCATACTTTCAATAAAGTTAAAGTACGCTCCGCTCGTCACAACAAAGCCGTTTGGTACGGGAAAATTAGCATTAACCATTTCGCCTAGGGAGGCCCCTTTGCCCCCGACGCTAGCCACATCGTTCATGCTTATTTCTTGGAACCAGAGAATGTTCTTCATGTCGCATAAAAGAGGTTGTTGGATTTTAAAAGGGTTGCGGGGAGGTAATTTTTACTCCCCAAAAAATAGTTATTCAACAACCTTTATAGTCACAAGCCCCCCGTTCACCACTTGTCCTATTTCAAATGGTTTAATTACATCCCCTTGCTCATCAAAGGTAATTGTTCCGCTTGCGCCCTCAAAGTTTTTGATTTTGTATAGTTCATCTTTTACTTTATTTGCATTGCCATTTGTTCTCTTGAGCGCCTCTGCGTATATCTTTAGTGCATCATACGCTTCCGCTGAGTAGTATGGAGCATCTTTTCCAAATCTCGCGAGGTAATTTTTCTTAAAGTTAGTTGCCGCTTCATTGTTTGCTTGGGCTGATTGTATATACACAACCCCCTCAGTAGTATTTCCCGCTATTTGCTTAACTTGCGGGTCGCTCATCACCTCAAACCCCTCAAAGAAGTTTGTATTTATTCCAAGTTCTTTTGACTGCTTTAGAATTTCTCCTGTTTCAGAAGGGAATGAGAATACTGCGATGTTTTCGTGAGGGGTGCTGTTAATTTTTGTAAGCACAGAGCGAAAATCAGTGCTCCCTTTTTCGTACGCCTCTTCTTTTGTCACTTTTCCTCCAAGCCCCGTATAATACTCGACAAAATATTTGTTGAATGCGGCGCCGGCGTCATCATTTTCATATATGGTTTGCAGTTCGGTCACTTTTTTTTCGTTGTAAATATATTCCGCAAATACTTTTGCCCGCAAATCATCCGAAGGTGAATCCCTAAACACATAATCCCCTGCGTTTGTGATGCTTGGGCTTGTTGCCCCGAGTCCGATTGCGGTTATTTTGTTTTGGTTAAGTATTGGAGCGATTGCGAGTAATTCCCCGCTGCACATTGGCCCGACAATCAGTTTGGCATTATTTATTTCAATTAGTTTTGTTGCTGCAGTGAGTGCTTCTGTCGGATTGCACGGGCTGTCCTCAAAAACCAGTTTTATTTTTTTTCCGTTAATCCCTCCTATTGGATTTATTTCATCCGCCGCGAGCAGGAGAGCATTCTTTTCCCCCTCTCCGTAATTCGCTAAATCCCCGGTTAGCGGTGCAAGCACACCAATAGTTATTTCTCCAAGGCTTTGCTGCGTGAATGCCCCGTTTATGTTTGGGGTGATAAAAAACACCCCTGATAGTATTACTGCTAAAATTATTACTATTACTGCCCCAACAAGCCTTTTCATCAACTCACCATAAACACCCTCGCCGTGCATACTATATTAAATATCTCAAGTCTTTTTCAATAAAAAATACATTTTTATAGTGGTTTTTGTCTAAATTATTGATGGTTATTGAGCTTGACCTAAAAGACCGAAAAATTCTTTTTGAGCTTGAACTTAACGCCCGCGCTAGTGCTTCCCAAATAGGCAAAAAAACAGGTCTCTCGCAGGAGGTTGTGAATTATAGAATTAAGCGCCTTGAGGAGCGTGGTGTAATAAAGAATTACATGCCGATTATTGATTTCTTTAAGATTGGATTCCAAGCGTTTAAAATGTTTGTTCAGTTTCAGCACATTAGCGAGGAGAAACACAAAGAGATAGTTAGTTTTTTGCTTTCAAAGAACACTAATTGGGTGGTTGATTGCAATGGCTGGTGTGATTTAATTTTTGCGGTTGTTACTGATAATATTTCAGAATTTGAGCAAATAAAGAATGAGTTCTTGGAAAAATATAGTGATTTTGTCGCAACCAAAACAACTTCTATAATGACCGAAACTAGAACCTCAAGCAGGGTTTATTTGACTGGAAAAAAACATAAAGATGGTTCGCCAATGGCGCAGAAATCAACCGTTAAAAGAGTTGAGTTCTCAAAAGAAAACTTTGTTTTGCTTAGGGCGCTGACAAAAAACGCGCGTGCATCTGTACTCGAAATCTCAAAACTTACTAACCTTTCCCCAAGAATGGTTAATTATATGATGAATAAACTTTCAAAAGAAAAAGTTATTTTGGGGTATAGGGTTTCTCTTGATTTGGAAAAAATCGGTTACAAATATTTCAAATCATGTCTTTACTTGGGTAATGCTTCGGAGAAACGGCGCCAGGCTCTTTTGGGCTACTGCGACTCCCACCCGAATATGATTCATTCGGTTGTTGCCCTTGCTGATTGGGATATTGAAGCCGAGTTTGAGGTTGAATCAAACGAGGAGTTCTATAAAATAGTTGATGACATTCGTGATAAGTTCTCGGATATTGTGAAAACAATTGAAACAGTGATGGTAGTGAAAGAGTATAGGTTCAACTACATTTAATGATTTTAAATGCCCGGATTAATCTTTATTAAAGTGGTTTTACATAATTATGGTGTGTTAAAATGTCGCTAGTATTGCAGCTCTTAATGAACGGCCTTATTGCGGGCGCGATTTATGCGCTTGTGGCATCTGGCTTTTCATTAATTTACTCAACAAATAAATTCGTTCATTTTGCCCACGGAAGCGCGGTAGCGGTTAGCGCGTATTTCCTTTACCTTCTCTTTTCAATGTTTAACTTTGAATTTTTCTTGAGTGTTTTCTTAGTAATTCTTTTTGCGGGCGCATTTGGTCTATTAATGGACAAAGCCGTTTATTCGCAGTTAAGAAAAAGAAAAGCTTCTGGATTAATTCTTCTCATTGCGAGCATCGCTCTCTTGATACTTTTTGAATCCCTTATCCTCCTTTTCTTCGGCGCGGATGTAAAAACAATTAACTTAATTAAAGTGGAGAAAGGTTTGGAATTCTTCGGCGCAATAATCACTCCTCTGCAGATTGTAATTATAGTTACTTCAATCGTTCTCCTCGCATTGCTCTTCGTTTTCATGAAACGAACAAAGTTAGGGAAAGCAATGCGCGCGGTTTCTGATAATAAGGATGTTGCGGAGATAATGGGTATTTCTTCTACAAAGATTTTCGCTTGGAGTTTTGTAATAGGTTCCGCTGTTGCGGGGGTAGCGGGTATTCTAATTGGGTTAGAACAGAATCTTGAACCCACAATGGGCACTAATTTAATGATTAAGGGTTTCACTGGGGCAATTATTGGCGGTGTGGGGAGCGTTCCAGGCGCAATTTTAGGTTCATTTCTCCTCGGTCTCGCCGAAAACTTTGGGATATGGTTCCTCCCAAGCGGTTATAAGGACGCGATTGCATTTGTAATATTATTCATTTTCCTAATATTCAGACCGCAGGGAATATTGGGAATAAAAAAGCAGGGAGATAAGCAGGCTGGAGCATAATTTGGTTTTGGTGTTGTAAATGATTGAAGCATACTTAATTCACTTGGCAATTCTTATTTGCATTTACATTATTCTCTCAATTTCTCTTCAGCTCAGCATGGGTTTCACTGGCTTGTTTAACTTTGGTCACATCGCGTTTTATTGCACAGGTGCGTATGTTTCCGCGCTCCTCGCGTTAAACGGTTTCCCGTTTTGGGTTTGCCTAATCGCGGCAGGAATTATCTCCGCTGTATTTGGGATTGTGCTTGCGTTTCCAACTAATAAGCTCAAAGGCGATTATCTTGCGCTTGCCACGCTTGGCTTTTCGTTTGTGATTTATGCAATCGCGTTAAATTGGGTTGAACTTACAAGGGGTCCACTAGGCTTGCCGGGAATTCCAAAGCCCGAACTCCTTGGTTTTGTATTCTCTGATAACCTCGCGTTCCTTGGTCTTGCGGCAATTCTTGCGCTCATTTCATATTTGGTAATTAAACGGGTTGTAGTTTCTCCATTTGGGAGGGTGCTTGAATCAATTAGGGATGATGAGCTTGCATCAAAAACCCTCGCGAAGAAAACATTTAGGGTTAAATGCTACTCTCTCGCTCTCTCCGCGTTTTTCGCAGGAATCGCCGGTTCATTGTATGCAAGTTACATTACTTTTATTGACCCGAGTTCCTTTACTCTGCTTCAGTTAATCCCAATTCTCGCAATAGTAATTATTGGGGGTCTCGCATCTTTAGAAGGCACAATTATTGCGGCAATTATTATTGTTCTGCTCCCGGAGCCATTGAGGTTTATTGGTTTCCCTTCAAGTGTAGTGGGTCCGGCAAGGCAAATCATTTATGCGCTATTGTTATTGATAATTCTCTTATTCAGACCAAAGGGAATTGATGGGAAGATTGAGCTTGAGTGATTTTTATGTTGCGTGTTAATAATCTCTCAAAGCACTTCGGCGGGGTAAAAGCCGTGAATGACTGCTCATTCTCAGTGAAGAAAGGAAAAATTACCGCGCTCATTGGTCCGAATGGTTCTGGTAAATCAACTTTGTTTAACCTAATTTCGGGTGTTCTTGTTCCTGATAAGGGAAGTATTTTGCTTGAGGGAAAAGAAATTACAAAAAAAAGTGTTGAAATGATTTCCGAGATGGGGGTTTCAAGGTTATTTCAGCAGTCCCGCCTCTTCAACAATATTTCTGTGCTTGATAATCTTCTCCTCGCGTTTGATACGCCGAGCAAGAACTTTTGGATAAGTTTCTTTGGTTTATACAATGACAAAAAGAAAAATACCGCTATTGCAATGGACGCACTTAAAGCGGTGGGTTTGGAAGCAAAAGCAAATTCTCACGCGAGGGGACTGAGCTTTGGCCAGAAGCGTTTAATTGAAATCTCAAGGGCAATGCTAAAACCGCATAAACTCTTAATGCTTGATGAACCTGTTGCCGGAGTAACCCCCGCGATGAGAGATAAGATTTCCCAAATGCTTCTTGAAATGAAAAAGAAGCGAGAAACGGTTCTTCTAATTGAGCACGACATGAATTTCACATTAAAGATTGCTGACGAAGTAATTGTGCTTGATGAGGGCAAAGTAATTGCCCAAGGCACGCCAAAAGAGATAAGAAAAAATCCAAAAGTATTGGAAGCGTATTTGGGGGATTAATGGTGAGAATATGTTAAAGATTAGCAAATTACATTCCGGCTATAACGGCAATGAAATTCTTCATGGGATTGACTTTGAGGTTCGTCCAAATGAGATTGTTGCGATTATTGGTCCGAATGGTTCGGGTAAATCCACTCTCCTAAAAAGCATTTTCAATTTGTGCGAAGTTCATTCAGGAAAAATAATGTTTAAGGATAAGGATATTACAAAGCTCCCGACGCATGATTTGATTGAGGAGGGAATTAGTTTTGTTCCCCAAGGAAGGCAGGTGTTCTCCGACCTCTCCGTGCGGGAAAACTTGGAAATGGGTGCTTACACAATAGCTGATAAGGAAGTAGTTAAGCGCAACATGGCTGAAGTGCTAAAAAAATTCCCTTTCCTAAAAGAAAAGCAGAATGATTATGCTTTTTCTCTCTCCGGCGGTCAGCAGCAGCTTCTCGCAATTGCACGCGCATTAATTCAGGACCCTGAATTAATTTTATTTGATGAACCATCATTAGGTTTGTCCCCAAAAGCGATGAAGGAAGTGTTTGAGAAGATTCAGGAAATTAATAAGGAAGGTATTTCAGTGATTATTGTAGAACAGAACGCAAAGCAGGCGGTGAAAATAGCGAATAGAACCTATGTTCTTGAACAGGGAAGAATCGCTCTTGAGGGCGGAAAACACTTATTGCATGATAAGAAAGTGAAAAACATTTACTTTGGTGGAGAATAGTTCAAAGAAATCTCGTTTGTGTATGTTTTGTTACACTTATTCGCTGAAAGTATTTATTAATCGCGGTTACGCAAATGTCCTTATGCAGCTTGAAGGTATAATTTTGATGCCTCAATTAGGGGTTTCTTCTTCTATTTTGCTAGCCGCTGCACTAAACGATAATTCAAACATCAATTAGGGCTAGCCAGGGGGCCCTTATTCCAAGCCTTGGTGCTTGGAGGAAATTCTTCAGCGCTTCTCCTTCTTCCAGCGGGTTTTTTATTAAATGAAGCAGTTATTGGAGTTGATGTTATGGTTCAAAAGATTGTTGCGATTGGAGGTGGAGAAATTGGTCGCCCGAAAGAAGGTGGAGGGCGTTATCCAGTTGAAACCATTTCAATTGATAAGGAAATAATTAGGCTCTCGGGGAAAAAGCACCCAAAAGTGTTGTTTCTTCCGACCGCGAGCGGAGACTCAAGCGGGTATGCTAGTGTTGTTGAAGAACACTTTGGTAAACGCTTGGGGTGTATTGTGGAGCCTCTTTTTTTGAGGAAAGAAAAGTTCTCAAAAGAGGAGCTTGAAAAGAAAGTTTTCTCAAGCGATATTATTTATGTAGGGGGCGGAAACACTTTCAAGATGCTTCGCACTTGGAAACGAACAGGTTTTAGCAAAATCCTCGCGAGAGCACGCGAGAAAGGAATTGTTCTTTCAGGAGTTAGTGCGGGTGCGCTTTGCTGGTGCAGGTTTGGTAACTCGGATTCAAGAAAGTTCAGCAACAAAAATGCTGATTATATAAAAGTGAATTGCCTGGGCTTTGTGAATGTCTTTCTTTGCCCGCATTATGATGTGGAAGCAGAAAGACAAACTAGCTTGAAGAAAATGATGAAGAGAATTCCCGGAGTTGCAATTGCGCTTGAAAATTGTTCAGCGCTTGAAGTAGTTGGAGAAAAAGCAAGGATAATTACTTCAAAGAAAAGCACAAGCGCTTACAAAATATTTTGGAGCAAAGGAAAATTCTTCAAACAAAAACTTCAGAAAAACAAATGGTTTGAATTAGGCGAGCTCTTAAGCAAGAAAAGGATTTGAAAAAAGTTTTGGGGAGCACTTTCTTTGTGCTCTCCATAATTAAAAGAATTAATTTCCTTTCTTTCCAGGATTCTTTGCAGGTGCTTTCTTGTCTCCTGCTGCCGGTTTTCCTGTTTCTGGTTTTGCTCCTGCCGCTGGTGCTGCTGCTCCTGGTGCTCCAGGTTTTGCTCCTGCTTGCGGAGTAGTTCCTGCTGCTCCTTCTGCTCCAGTAGCTGCTGCTCCTTCTGCAGTAACTTCTTTCTTTACCTCTACAACCTTTTCTTCGATTGCTTTTGATGGTAAAGTTCCTAAAGACTTTATGTCCTCGTGGAAAACAATTTCAATTTTGCATGGGAATTTAGCGTTTGCTCTTAGTAATGCAATTCTAACTTTTTCTTTCTGGTCCTTCATGCAAAGAACGCTCATGATTACTTGTCCTGCGCGTACTCTTGCGGTTCTTCCGATTGGTATTCCAAATGCAAGTGTCATTCCCTGGGATACACGATCAGCACCAGCTCCCTGTGCCTGCTTATTCTCTCTCATTAAGTTGCTTGGGAATACTCTTAGTTTCATGAAGTAAGCGTCTTTTCCTAAATCCTTTACGAGTTTTCTGTTAACAGTAGATCTTACGCTTTCAAGCGCGTTATCTCTAATATCAATTGAATCCTTTACTAACAAATCAGCAACTGTGTCATATTTTAGCAAAGGGTTACCCATGTTAAATTGTCTTATTTTTAATTGCGGTGCTGCCCCGATATAGTTTCTATCAGGAACATTAATTGCGATTCTAGTATAAGCTCTCTGAAATCTGGTTCTTCTTGAGTGCCCGCTTGCCCCGTTTC
This sequence comes from uncultured archaeon, assembly GCA_902385225.1. GTDB lineage: Archaea > Iainarchaeota > Iainarchaeia > Iainarchaeales > JAAZKV01 > JAAZKV01. The sequence continues at coordinate 12,129 of CABMEU010000037.1, forward strand.
TCAGTCTCTTTTTGTTTCTTGGGCTTCTATAGCACTTTGCAGGTCGTAATCCCATTTCACTCACCAGATATTAAATAAATTAAAAATAAGCCTTATTCTCTAAGCCTTACGAAATACTTGCTCACTGAAACCTTTAAAAAGGTTGTCAGGAGCGTCCAAAAAACAATTGTTCCCTAAGCAAGGAGAGGGAGTTGAACCCTCTTAACCCGCTCTGCAGGCGGGTGCATGACCGTTCTGCCATCCCTGCACTTTTTGCTCCGCAAAACCTGCGCTAAAATCGGGGCTGTTAAGCCTTGCGATGGTAAAGAAAATGTCCTGCGTTTTGTTTAAAAAACTGCTGAGTGAAAAGCAATTAAACTATTCGAAACCATGATTTAGCTAATGCAGCCGTGGTGAAGTGGTATCATGCAACCTTCCCAGAGCCTTAACTAAGGCTCGCGAAAGGGCTATCTTCGCGCCCGAGGCGCTCGATATCCCGATGCGAAAAATGGAATTAGGTTGAGCTCCGGGTTCAATTCCCGGCGGCTGCATGTTACTAAAGGTGAAGAAAAGATGATTATTGTTAGTGGTTGTTTAGCTGGGATAAATTGTAATTACAAAAGCGAATCAAAACCTAATGCTTTTGTTATTGAGTTGGTTAGAAAAGGAAAGGCAATTCCTATTTGTCCTGAACAACTTGGCGGGTTATCAACCCCAAGAACGCCCGCTGAAATAAAAGAAGGCAAAGTATTTACAAAAAATGGTGTGGATGTAACATCCAATTTTGTTAGTGGCGCAAAAGAAGTTCTAAAAATTGCAATAATGGCTAATTGCAAGTTGGCTATTTTAAAAGCGAAATCTCCTTCTTGCGGCAGTGGGCAAATATATGACGGCACCTTCTTGGGAGAATTAATCCCGGGCGATGGAATCCTGGCAAAGGAATTGAAACAGAATGGAATAAGAGTTATTACTGAGAATGATATTGTAAAAAATCTAAAAGAAATAGAAGAGGCAATTAAATGAATAGCATCGAACTAACAACTCTCGTTGAGGATATTGTCAGACAATCCTGCGCTTTGAAGAACAAATACACCTCGGAAAAGAGTGCTCCGGTGAATTATGCCTGTATATTTTCCCACACAAAAAGCGAATATGAATCTTTAATTGAAATAGCTAATTCTGTAGGGAAAATAATTAAGGAAACAAAAACGGGTCCGTTATTTCAAATAAAGCCTTTGGATACAGTGGCGGGAAAGCTTCAATTGCTAAAAATACGCGCACCAGATTTAACACGAACAGAACGAGGGGACGCTGATTTCACGGTCTCAAATTATACTGAGTTTAAAACAAAATACCTGCTGAAAAAGGGGTTTAAGTTAATTCAGCGCGAAGATTTTGAGATGATTGAGTTAATGGATTCGGCGTTTAATGTGCGGGCGTATTTTTCTAATCCGCCATTAGACCAACAGCTGAATATTCAAAAAAAGGTGGTTAAGTGAGCGCTGATTTTGTTGGGGTAATAATCGAAGAAAGCCTTGAAGATAAAGCCGTTTTGAGCAAGGTTAGAATAATTAAAACAAAAGTTGAGGAAGTGGTTGAGAGGCACAAAACTCCCTGGGTTAAGCGGTGGACATTGCACACTGTGGGAGTTTCTGCTAAGAAAGCGGAAGAAATTGCTGAAGAGTTAAGTAATTCCCTTGACTCAAAGCACGCTTGGTACGCTGATTTTAAGAATGATACAATTCACTATATTATTTTTAGGAAGAAAGTGTTTTGCATTGATAGGAACAGCAAAGAGCAGTATGATGAGGCAAAGCAATATGGGATTTCACTTGGTATTCCCGAGTACCAGGTTAATTTTCATCCAAAAGTATGAATCTAAAAAAGATGATTTTAATGGACCATTTAGATAAAGCAATTAAGGAAGCAAAGAAGCTTGCAAAAACTATTGATGACCCGACGCATGATATTGTTCATGTTCAGGGTGTCGTTGATGCCGCGCTCTTGCTCGCAAGAGAATTCCCCGAGGTTGATAAAAAGTTTATTGAGGCTGCTGCTTGGTGGCATGACGCGGGAAGACCAAAGTCAAATGATTGGCATGCGCAGATTAGCGCGAAAATGGCGAGTGATTTCTTAATAGAAATCGGTGCGGATAAAGAGGTTGCAAAGCAAATTGCTCTTGCGATTGTTGACCATAGCTGGAACGCGCCAACCCCAAAAACCATTGAGGGAAGAATTATTCGTGACGCTGATAAATTAGAATTCATTTCAGTTAAGCGCTGGAAGCATATGGTAAAGCATAATCGGGATGAGCACATAAAAGAGTTTATCGAGGTTCTTCCGCAGATAAGAGATAAGATTTTGTCTCTTGATGCTTCAAAAAGCATGTTTGATCAAATGTTTCCTATCTTTAAGGAATTTGTAATGAATAATGACTGGCAGGGATTTGATAAAGTAAAAGAGTTAATTGAGAATATGTGATGTGATGCAATGAAAGAGATTCACAAAATCGCTGCATTGGTAGTTGAGAATAATTCTTTTCTTATGGTAAGAAAGGCAGGGAAAGATATTTGGACTGGTTTAGGCGGAAAACCTGAGGGAAATGAAACTGAGGAAGAAGCACTCCTAAGGGAAATAAAAGAAGAGCTTGATTGCGGCGCAAAGATAATTCGAAAGATTGGCGACTTTAAATCAAAAGCGATTTTTGATGATGCTATTGTGAAACTCTCATGGTATTTGGTAGAATTAATTGGAAACCCAAAAATCTCAGACCCTGAACTTGAGGAATTTGGGTTTATTCCAAAAGATTACAAAGAAAAAGGAATCAAGCTCCCGCCTTCACTTGAAGAGCAGTTGCTTCCGTTTTGCATAAAGGAAGGAATTTTGAAATGGTGATTTTGTGATGAAACTTCTTTTATTTGACATTGACGGGATTCTGCTCAAAAACATTCACTCAAAAAGCGTGCCTTCAGTATCAAAGATTTTAATAAAAAAACATTTTGGGGTTGAGATTGACCCAAAAAAAGTATATGTGAGCGGTATGACTGACCGCGGTGCATTGATTGCGAGGCTTAAGGGCGCAGGAATAAAGAATCCCGAAAACGATCCACGGCTTGAAGTCGCGATAAAGGATTTTGTGAATGTTACAAAAGAATTAATTGATGAGCACGGAGTTGAGCAGGTGGAGGGAGTTGAGGAACTTTTAAAGAAACTTCAAAATGAGAAAGTGGTTCTTGGCGTGCTGACCGGAAACACCCCTGACCGCGCAAAATTAAAACTTGAGAGTGCAAATTTGTGGCATTATTTTAAAGTAGGCGCTTTTGGGCACAACACGGTTGTTCGAAGCGAACTTGTTGCGATTGCGATAAAGGATGCTAAAGAAAAAACAGGGATTTCTTTCAAAAAGAAAGACGTTTTCATAATAGGGGATACGATTAGGGATATTCAGTGCGCAAGGGAAGGCGGAGTAAAAGTAGTGGCTGTTGCAACAGGGAAAGAGGATTTAGAGACACTAAAGAAAGAGAAACCGGATTTTGCTTTTAGGGATTTTAATGATATTGATTCAATAATTCAAGTACTCGTTTAGTGATTTTATGTTCCAGCCGAATTGCGTAATTGTTCATCCAGCCCCCGAGATTGCAATTAAGGGAAACCAGGTAAGAGCGTTTATGCAAAAGCGCCTCAAGAAGAACATGGGGCTTTATTTTAAGCACGCAAAAGTGCCTTTTACTAAAATGATTTCAAGCGCGGGGAGAATATTTATTTATTCAACAGAGCCCACAAAAGGTGCTTATGCCATTAGGGAGTGCTTTGGAATTCACAGCCTCTACCTTGCAAGAGAGGAAGAATATTCGTCACTAAAGGCGCTTTGCAAAAAAGGCGCTGAATTAAGCTCAAGATATTTAACAAGGGGGACTTTTGCGGCAAGGGGGAAGAGTTTTTCACCAGAGTTCAGCTCAAAAGAGTTGGAAGAAGAACTTGGGGGAGCGCTGCTTGACGCGTGTCCAGAGCTTAAAGTTAAATTAAAATCTCCAGAGAAAGAAATTCACTGCGTGGCGTTTAAGGATAGGGCTTACATTTATTTTAAGGCGGAGGAGTGCGCCGGAGGAATGCCTGTCGGGGTACAGGGGTATTCAGGAGTAATTGTTTCAGCAGGAGTTAAAGGGAGTGACATTGTTCTTCTCGCAAAGGATTTGCTCAAAACAGGCTGCAGTGTAATACTTGTTGGAGATAAAACCCCAGAGGAACTCGCAGAAATTGAGAAATTTAATTGTTATAATCAATTTAAGCGTTTTTCAGTTGAGGAAGCGAAGAAACTTTATACAGTGCATGACTTAAGGGGCTTTTTCTCCGCCGCAAGGGATGAAGCGCAGGCAAAGAAGGATTCTGATTTAGTTGGGGTAAAAGCCTTTGCCCCGCTTTTGTTTTAATGTGTTTATTATTCGCCCTAAAGCGCCGGCATTTTGCTTTGCATTAGTTTAATTAACATTATCGGCGTTAATTAGTTCATGCTTCTGGGAATATTTTCTGATTCGCATTTGGGTTTTAGGGGCGAGGACCGATTTTTGGAATCTTTTGACAGATTTAAGGAGTCTTTGGATATTTTCGCGCACAGAAAAGTTGATTATATTCTCCATGCGGGCGACTTGTTTGATGAGGCTGTTCCCGACCAGGAAGTTTGGTTAAAATCCTTTGAGTGCTTTGCGAAGAACAACAGCAAGTTAACTAAAATGAAGCGAACTTATTTGGGCGCAGAAAAAGAAGTTGAGGTAAAAGGAACTCCAATTATTGCGATTCACGGTACGCATGAGTTTAGGGGAAAGGATTTTGCTAACGCCCTTGATATTCTTGAGGAATCAAATTGTCTTGTGCACTTGCACGCGGGTCATGTTTTGCTTGAAAAGGAAGACGAGAAAGTTTTCATTCATGGAATGGGCGGAGTTCCCGAGAAGCACGCAAAAGAAGCGCTGTTAAAATATAATCCAAAGCCCTTTCCAAATGCGACAAATATTTTGCTTTTGCACCAGTCCTTTTCAGAGTATTTGCCTTTTGCGGAGGATGAGATGGTTGCGACTCTTTCGCTAACTGACCTGCCAAGCGGATTTGATTTGATTGTTGATGGGCACTTGCACTGGGCGCAGGAGCAGGGGCTTGAAGTAAAAAGATTTCTCTTAACTGGCTCCGCGATTTTTACGCAGATGAAGAAACTTGAGTCAGAGCTTCCAAAGGGAATATTTTTGTTTGAGACAAAATCAAAGAGACTTGAGTTTGTTCCATTTCCGGCGCAGAGAAAATTATTTTATGAGAAAATTAATTGCAGTGAATCACGGCCGGAGGAAGTAATTGCGCTTGTGAATAGTAAAATAGAAAAAATCGTTTCAAAGGAATATGAAATGAAACCGCTTGTAAGAATTAAACTCGCTGGTTCGCTTGCAAAAGGATTTACGCAAGGCGATGTCTCAATTGATCTCTCAAAGTATGCAAACAAAGCCGTGTTCTCGGTTTCAAAGAGCCTCTCCGCGGATGATTTTAAAAAGAAAATAGAGGGATTGAAAGGATTGCAGATGGAAAAGAAAAGCATTGCGGAAGTCGGGGTAAATGTTCTTGAAAAGAATCTTGAGGAAGCAGGTCTAGCGGGGCTTGATGCAAGAAGATTATTTGAGCTCCTCTCAACTGGGGAGATGGAAAAAGCTGAAGCGATGCTCATAAACGCTTAAATTCTTGAGCGTTGCTATTTCTGTAGTGGTTAGATGAGGGTTAGAAAGGTTTTCACGCCAAAGGATATTGCTTTGCACATTAAGGACAAATACGGGCGCGAGGCTAGTTTAAGGACTTTGACGTCTCTTGCAAGGCAAATCACTGGTAAAAGGGCGCGGGGAAGTATGTTTACTCCAAAGGAAGCGGCTGCTGTGATGAAAGCGATTAAACCTAAACTAAGTAATATGTACTTGTCGGAAGAAAAAGAGAAGGAGGCAAAGCAGCACTTATTTTTAAATCAAAAACTTCCTGCGCATGAACGATTGACATATGGTGAGATTGCGGAGGCGATTACTCCTCGTGCTCCAATTAGCAGGGGGCTAATGAAAAAGATTGGCGGGGAGGTTCGCTTGGAAAGGGTTAGGAGCGGGAAAACTTTTTTGAGGGCGACTTCAAAAACCAGCGGGCATTTAGTTTCTATTCCTGCGCAAGTTGCGGCTATTTTAGAGAGAAACCCAAAAATCCCTCTTGACCAGCTTCTTGCGGAGGTTAAGCTGCCAACATATAAGCAGCTGCATAATGCTCTTCATAATATTGCAGGCACTACTTTAGCCGCCGAGAGAAAAAAAGCTCTTGTCGCAAAGATTCACAAAATGGATGCCAAAACTGGGCATGCTTTGAGCACTGATGAGCTTGCAAAGAGGCTCCAAATCAAAAAGTCTTATGTTGCGGCGCATAGGGAGCGAAGAGGAAGAGGTTCAGGTGTTCAGGTTAGAATCAATAACATAAAAATTACAGTTTTGCCATGGATTGTTGCGATTTCTTCACATGAGTCGCTTGCATTATCAGTTCCTGCTATTGTCGCGCTTTCCGGCGAGAAAAGTGTGCAGCATGTTTTGAGAGCGTTATCTGAATTAAAACGCGCGCATTTGATTGAGGAAATACAAAATCACTCCGGTTCAAGGTATATTGCAACTGCACGCGGGGCAGGCGAGATAAACAAAAACGGGTTTTCTGCCGCGCAGAGGCAGGAGCATCTTGATGCAACTGGTGCGCAGAAGTTAAGGGAAGCAAGGGCTCGTCTTTTTGCTGCAAAAGAGGCAGGGGTTCCAATAAGCCCGCAGATATTTGAAAAGATTACAGAAATTATTTCACAGAAGAATGGAACTAGCGCCGCAAGAGCTCTTGCCCGTTAAGGCAAAAACAATTTGTTCTTAATTTTTTCAGGCAGGTAGTGTGTCGCAACAAAATCAAGTCTTTTGTTTGCTAGAGCCTGCTGTTCTATCCTAATCTTCTGGTCAAGCGCCTTGTTCAATTGGTCCTGCCATTCTTTGTTCTGAAACCAAGGATAAGCAAGCATTTCTTTTGCTCTCTTAATGTCCCCTTCAGTCATTCTTTCAGTAACCGCTTCGAGTTTGTAGTCCTTAACATCATCAATAGTCATTCCAACATACTTTGCTTCAGGAACCGACATGAATTCTGAGTGTGCCGCAAGCGCCATTGAGCCCTGCTTAATTACAGAGTAAATATACCATCCGTACGGGTCCCCGTCTGTGAATACAATAGTGGGCAAGTCAAGTTCGTTGTGTATTCTGTGAATTAATCTTCTTGTTCCGCGTGCGGCTTGTCCCCCTGTTCCGATTAAGAGACACTTATTGTCTTTTGGGTAGCCTTCCTCAATTAGTCTCTCAAATATCGCTTCTGTTTCTGCAACAAGCAAGTATTCTGCGTTAGAATCAATAATCTCAATTTCTTCTGGTTCAACGCGTGACATTATGCTCCATCCGCCTCTTCCTAGTTTTGATGCGTTGAATTTATCGTTGTGGTGCATTCTGTCAAGCAGAGTAATATCCCCGTAAAGTGTTCCCTTCGGGTTTGCGTGCAAATTCAATTTTTCTCTGATTGTGTCAACGCTGTGCTCAAGATCAACTATGATTGGGTCTGATTCATCCTGTCCCTCAAAAGTGTTTTCTTTGGTGTCGGCTACTGTGTGTTTCAATTCGTAATAAATCTCACGAATAGATGCGGTCTTATTGTGATTTAAGTATTCTTGTGTTTTTGCCATTATCATCGAGGTTTGCATGAACTTTCTCGCATGAGCGATATTCAAAAATGTTCTAGTTACTTCCTTCTCTCCAAGCCCCAAGTACCCTTTCTTCTCATCCCAGACAACATTGCTTTTTCCTCTCTGCATTGTGGTAAATTGAGGGTCCTCAAGTTTGTTTATCTGCGTAACCATGCTTTGGGCTGTTTTCTCGATTCGCCCCGCAATTTCTTTTGGGCTTACCTTCTCAACAGTCTTTGATTTTCTTTTTCCTCTTTCACTCATAATCATCACATCGCGCTTTTAGTCGTTTGTCTCTAAACATCATTTTTTTCCCTTTGATTTATCCTCTTTTTTCTCATCAGCTTTTTCTTTCGGCTGCTTTAACTTTGTTATTGTGCTGTTATCGTCCGCAGCCAAAACTTTGTCAACTCTCGCTTTCTCTTCAGCTTCCTTTGCTTCTTCGAGTTTTAATTTTGTGAGAACCATTTTCTCCATATTCTTCTTCAAAGTGTCCTCATTTGCTTTTGTAATTGTGCTGATTGCTTTGCATATTTCAGGAATATACTTGTAAAACATTATTCTTTTCTGCTGGTTCTCCGCTTCTCTTCTCTTGTGTGCGATATAAATTCCGGCTTTTCTTCCTGTCTGCATTAGGGCAAGTCTGATTTCCTCAAGCACTTCCTCTTCATCAGCTATTGCCTGTTTTCCGGCTCCGGTGTAAGGAATATGCACTGAGATAAAGTTAACAAATACTGTGACTGGCGCATTCTCCACATCCTTAATATCATATCTCTTCCAGTCAACCGTTTGGATTGCTTTTGTTAGTGCGCAGTTTCCAGCATCAAATAAAAGAGGTACCCTGTTTGCGAATCTCATTATTTCCATTTGTGTCTGGTCGTTTACTTTTTTTCCAGCGCTTCCGCCGTAAGCGATAGCGATTTCTACTTGGAAGGGATATCCTCCGGCATAAACCGCGGGTTTTCTTGTTAGTACTGTTAAAAATTCCGGCTGCACAATGCTTTGGAGTGATTTTCTTATCTGGTCCTCGCCGATTGGTCTTAATGCGTCAGTTGTCGGCGCGATGAAGTCAATTGCCTTGAATGCCTTAACAATTTCTTCCGCTTCTTCCCAAGTGAGAGTTTTTGGGTCCTTATTCATATCAAAATGAACTCTTTTCTTTAGTTCCTCAATTCCTTTTGCCCCCATTCTGTCAAAATCATTTGTAAGGAAAGTTGACACAGTTCTTCCTTTTGTCATTTTGCAGTAGGACAAAATATCATCAACAGTGGTTCCCTTTGGGTGCGGTTTAATCTCTTCCGGCTTATCTGGCACTGCATTATGCGTTCTTTTGAAAGTAAATTTCTGCCCCATTGGGTCTCTAAATGAGATTTGCGCGTGGGGATTAGCGATTACTGTTCTTCGTAAGTATTCAAGAGCGCCCTGGTCGGAATCTCTGTACAAAACTCCTTTGAACTTCGCCTGCACCGCGGTTCCGCGAAAGTCCTTATCAATTTCTTTTATGTTAGTCATTTTTGCTTCGTTCATTTTCGGGTCAATTGTCAGTTCAAGCGAGAGGCATTTGCCGTTTCCTCTTCCGGTTATTACTTTGGTCGGCTTTCCTGTTGTCATCTGCGAGAGCATTGTGCATCCTGCAGCGCCTATTCCCTGCTGACCCCTGCTTTGCATCATTCTGTGGAATTTTGTTCCCGCAAGGAGTTTTCCAAATGCTTTTCCAACATTCTCTTTTGAAATACCCGGTCCGTTATCAGTAACGGTTACTTCATAGTATTCCTCTCCAAGTTCATCAATTTTAACTTCAATGTTTGGTAAGATGCTTACTTCTTCGCACGCATCAAGAGAATTAGTCACATATTCGTGTACTACCATTGTGAGTGTTCGCACTTTTCCATACAAGCCAATCATTTGCTTGTTCTTCTTAAAGAATTCCGCAACTGAGTGTTCCTTAAATTCGCTGTCAAGGTGCTTTACCGCGCCCGCTTCGATTTCTTCGGCTGTTCCTTCGGCTTTCTTTGCTTTTTTTTCGTCGCTCACTTGCTCACCAAAATTAGCTTCTAGTAAAATCAGAACCCAAAAGGTTTATAAGCCCAAGCCCAACATTTTGCCAATAAGTGGGTGAAAGGAGTGGTTTTATTGGGGGCTTTAAATACCAACAATAGGGGTATTTTTTTGCTCAAAGTTCATTCTTTTCCTGGAATATTAACAGCTGGTGCATTGTTGTTTTCTCGAGGTTTTTGTATCTTGGATTAACTTTTAAGGCGTCTTTGCTTGGGCATAAAGGTATTTCGCTAGTCATCTTTAGTCCCGCGTCTTTCGCCATTCGTTCATAATAACTTGTTTTTCTCACTATATCCGCTAGAACCCCAAAAATTCTTTTTATTTTAACCGCATATTCTTCGCTGTTGAGTTCTTCCTGCTCGATTTTGTAGCCGGACCTTGGGGTTTTTGTGTAATCATAATCTGGAACAATTATAATCAACTTTCCATTTTTGTTAAGCATTGGTTTGATTTTGCCAAAGATTTGTGGAACGTTTTTTATGTGGCTGAAAGCCATTATTGAAATTATTAGGTCATATTTGGCATTGGTTTTGAAATTCTCTATTGTGTCATTATGAATCAGCAAGTCTTTGTAAATTTCTTTTGCGAGCAGCATGTTCTTTTTCGAGGGCTCAATTCCTTCAGCTATTTTTGCCCCGCCCTTTAAGGCCAAATCAATTAACCATCCGGAGCCCGCCCCAATTTCAAGAACGGATTTGTTTTTCCAGCTTTTGATTTGTTTCATCAAGATTTTGTAAAAGAGTTTCTCATTAAATGAGGATGAGTTGTAGCCGTTCCAGTTTAAATCTTCTAAGTCATATTGGTGTGGGTCCACCGCCCGCTCAATTATTTTTCCCATTGATTACCCCTTTCTAAAGCTCAAATCTTCCTCTGTTGTATCCATCAAGGAAGTTTTCCATTGTTTCGTGCTTTGCGCCTGATAGGAGCATCTCAACCGCTCGCATCGCGTCTTCTATTTCCCCCGAGAGTCCGATTATTGCAACCGTTTTTCCCTGTACTGAAATTAAGCAGTGGGTTTTCTTTTCAATTTCAAGTCTTGCCTGTCCTTCTTTCCCAATCACTCTTCCTCTTTTAGCTTTTTGGTTTGAGGGATTTTTTCCGGTGAACTCAGTAATATCAACTATTTTCAACAGGTAATCATCTTTGAATAAAATAAATGCTCTGTCCGGAGAGAATCCTCTTCCTATCGCTTTTACAACATCAATTGCCTTGAAATAATTTTCTCCTTCGCCAATAACCTCTACTTCTCCGCTCCCCGAATCAATCTCAAGGTGCGCCTTTGTTTTTTTCTCAATCTTCGCCTTAATTGCTCCGCTTGGTCCAATAAGAACACCAACTCTGTTTTCAGGTATGCGGACAATTTCTTCCATTTTGTATTCACTTGTGTCTAATTAAGTTAGTTCTAGAAGGGTTTAAATAAATGCTTTGGTTTAGTTATTCGGTTGATATGGGCTTAAACGCAGGAAAGGCTTCTCTTATTCTGCTTTCTATAGGCATAATTGTTCTTTTGCTTTTAGGCTGTATTGCGCCCGCTCAAACAGCAAAAGAGTATAAAATCGGCGCGCTTGTTCCGCTCACGGGGAATTATGCAACAATAGGGAATAATGTGAAGAATGGGATGGACCTTGCAGAAAAGGATATTGAAGCAAATAAAGGTGTTTCTCTTTCTATAATTTATGAGGATGTTTGTCTTCCAAAGGACACTGTCTCCGCCTTTAACAAACTTGAGGGTCTTGACAAAATAGATATTTTGGGGGCATCATTTTGCATTATTGGTTTTGTTCCGGTAATGCCCCTCGCTGAAGAGAAAAAGATTATTTCGCTCAGTATTGCCGCAAGCCCCGATATGATGCTTGATAAGAATTATGTTTTCACTCTGAATAAATCAATAAAATCAGATGCGTTTGATATGGCAAGTTATGCCGTGCGTGACCTTAATGCAAAAACCGCTTCAGTGATTTTTTATAACACCCAGCTTGGCAGCGATTATAATCTTCATCTGTCGGAGGACTTTGCTTCGCTTGGCGGGAAAATTCTTTCCACTCACGTAACCGAACTTGATAAAGCAGATTATCGGACGGAAATTGCGCAAATAAAGAATTCGGGCGCAGAGGTTGTTTATATTATTCAGCTCGCTAATTCGCTTGGGTTATTTCTTAAGCAGTCAAAGGAGCTTGGGCTTAGCGCAATAATTATCAGCCAGTCCACCGCGGAGGACCCGAGTGTAATATCTTCTGCGCAGGGAGGGGCAGAAGGGATGATAATTTCCTCGTCCTCGCCTAAAATAACTACCCCTCAAATTTCGGCTTTTAGTAGTGAATACCAAAAAGCGTTTGGCAAATCTCCTGATGTGCTTGCCGCAATAGCGTATGATTCGCTTATGCTTGAAGTTTCGGCGCTGAATAAGTGCGGCAAAGATGTTTTATGCATGCGAAATGAATTCTCTTCAATAAAGAATTATTCCGGCGCGAGCGGATTAATTACAATGGGCGCGGACGGCTCGACGCAAAGAGAACCGAATTTTAAGATAGTGAAGAACGGGGAATTTGTGCAGATTGAATAGCTGATTAATGTAAAAGAAATTTTAGTATTTCTTTTTCTTTTGTGTTTTATCAAACGCAATTTTCATTTTTCCAGATAATTTCTTTATCTCCGCGTACATTTTTTCATAATCAGTGTCAACGCCCTGCTTTTTGAAGTACTTGCTCAAATTGAGTACATCTCTTTCAAAGAATTCTTTCGCGTTTGGGTGCATTGTGGTCACTGCCTGCCCGACATCAATTATCACAAGCTCTTCATCATTATTCAGAATATTGTACTCGCTCAAATCAGCGTGTATTAGTTTCGCGTTAACCATTTTTGCCATATAATCACAAAGAATGTGGTATTGTTTCTCTGGTTCCTCAAATGGTTTGTCTTTTGCGCGCGGAGCGGGAATTCCTTCTTTGCCAATAAATTCCATCAAGAGACAATTTCTATTTGAAGCAATTGGAAGCGGGGCGCGTATTTTTGCTTTTGCGAATTCCTCAAGGTTTCTAAATTCTTTTTTTGTCCAGAGTTTTATAATCTCAAGTTTATCTTTTCTAATATCTTTAAATCTTTCATCCCCAATAATATAATTCTGCATGTGGCGAAATTCTGATGTGCTTACTTTGAATATTTTTAGGGCATAAAAATTATCCCCGCCGTGGCAGCGAAAAACATTTCCCTCTTTTCCTGTGGAGATAATAAATTCAACTTCTTCAAAGAACTTCTTTCTCGCAAGCTCGTAAACCGAGGTAAGTGTTGCCCTGTCAAATACTTTGTTAAAAACGCTCCTTGCTTCCTCATCCTTAATGAGGCGCTCTTCTTTGATTATTCTGTCTTCAATTGAGCGCACTTCCTGCGGGTCTTCCGCCCGGTCTTCTCTTTCAATTTCTCTTTTCATAAATAGAATTAGTGTTTCTTAATTTATTTAATTGTGCGTTTAGCGCTAGTTAGAACGGCAATTTGCCAAGTTTTCCGTTTCTTTTTAGCCACTCTACCTGATTTCCAAGGTATCTCCAAACGACATCCCCTTTGGTTGGCTGAAAGTCCCATAATTTAACAATAATAACATCGTTTTCTCTTATCCAGACTTTTTTGAGTAGTTTTCCCGGTATTCTAAATTGTTTTTCTTCCCCGTCTTCGCACAGCGCCTTGATTTGATTACTGCCCATTAGTTGTGTAACTACCGCGAACTGCTCTAGTTCTTCAGGGTTAGGCAGTCTCATTCTTTGATAATAGTTCTCCTGTCCTTCAGTGGTTTGCTGCGGCTGGCCGAATGTTTTCTTCTTATTCATTTGGTTCTTTCTTTTCTGCGAATTAAAGTTAGCCACATTTCTCACCAGTTACAATAAATCAATAGTAATTCATCAGGTATTAAAACCTGCTTTTGGGGGGTTTTAAAGGGCTTTTTTTGGCTCTGATAACGCAAAGCATGGAATAAGTATTTTGTTTTCCGCATAAGCAAACGGCTCTACCTTATTGAAATATCTCTCACAAATCTGTATTAGTTCATGCGGATCCAAATAGGGGTCAACTCCGCTTATTATGAAAACTCCTTTTGGGTTCAAAACTCTTGCGGCTTCTTTGAGGATTTCCTGACTGCCCTCATGCTCCTTTGTGAGGTCAAGTAGTTTGTATTTTGAAAAAGCGAAGCGGTCAGTTACTAGGCAGTTAAAAGAATTATTGCTAAATGGAAGTATGTGTTTTGCATTTGCCCTAAGCGAGGCATCTGCGCGTATTATTGTTCGGTTGCCAATTTGCCTTGCAACATGGCAGAGTGATTCATCAAACTCAAGTCCGACCGCGAGCGCTTTTCTATCCTGTAAAAATCTTGTTAAAATTCCTGTTGAGGATGCAATGTGAAGAACCCGTTTTCCTTTGAATCCCCCGATGCGCTTTGACATTTCTGCAAGCACTCCGGAGTAATAATGAAGTTTTCTTCCGGCGTTTGCTTCCATCTCATCAACAATGTGTCCGCGCTTTCTTGCGAGATCCATTGCAACCATTGAGATGCCTTTATGGCCATCATAGCGTTTGAGAGTTCTTGAGACTTTTTTATATCTTTCAATATTTTTCTCGATTTGTGCGCGTGATTGAATTATTTCACCCTTTTTGGCGTGTAATATATGCGTCAAAGTTATTAATTAGTCTAACTTGCCTACAGCCGATATACTTGCGCGTGCTTTATTCCTTTTATCACTATAATGCTTTTCTCACCGACGAGTCCTTTTTCGATGGCTATTGCAACGCACTTGTTTCCGAATAAATTTATTGAATCAGCTTCCTCAAGCAGTTTTAGGAGTTCTTCTTTTGTAACCTCTTCACCTTTGTAGAATCTCTCGGAGGCGGTGAAGCAGATGTTTCCTTCTTCAAATGTTTTGCCGATGTGTTCTTTGTCGCACACCGCAAGAGTAAGTTTGTACTCAACCTCGTGTTTTTTTGCCATCATATTTATCAGTAAAAGAAAAAGTTACAGTCCCGCTATCGGCTTTACCGCTCCGCATGCCTCGCATTTGAGCATTCGTATTCCGTCCTGTGTTACTACCTTTGTATCGGGTTTTTTGCATTCAGGGCATAAAACGAATTGGTTAAAGTAGCTCTCAATTAATCTGTTCAATTGTATTGCCCCGATTTTTCCGCTGATTATTAATTGGTTATTTCCTTCAGTGATTGGGGAAGCGGTTTCTTTTGTCAAGTATTTCAAAAAGTGTTTCTTTTCTCTTCGCATATTATTCATTAGCAGGTTAAATCCCTTTACGATTGTTTTTGAGCCCTGTATGAAGCTCTCTACCCTTGGAACCTCAAATCTCTCGTGGCTCTGCGCCTTCTGCGGTATGCTGTTGTATGCCTTAACTAACAAATCCTCGTAACTCGCCATTTTTACTCAACTCAATAATAATTGATTCCAGCAAAAACTATATAAAGGAAATTAAGCGCCCAGTAGAATTGAAGCAATTATCACTATTACCATCAAGAGTGTCTGCGGAGGAAGCGCGGGCATCGGGATTTTTTTCTTTGAAACCATGTAAATGCTTGACATTAATCCGATGAAGCTTGCGCCAAGCACCGCTCCCGCGATGAGCCCCGGGTTGTGAAACGAACTGTTTGCAATAATGCTTGAAGCAACTACTAATGGGATAACTAAGTCCCCGTTTCCCAGTTCAAATACGTGTTTTTTTGTGGGGAGCGCCACCATGAAAGCAAAATTATTTTCCTTCGCCGCATTCGCAATTGAAATCATGTGCTTTGTGTAAAACACGGCAACAATATCATATAACGCGAGAGCGATTATGAATGCAAGCACAGGAATTAGCCCGAGTGAGATTCCAATTATTGAGCCCGCGCCCGCCACCGCAAGCACGCTAGTAATATTTCTTATCCAAATATTTTTGTGCTTCCAGTATCTTATCGCGAGAACCGCGAGGGCGATTATTAAAACAATCAAATCATTTGTCGGCAAAAATGCGCTGAACACGATTACGGTTGTAGCAAATATTGCCATTGCCTCAACAAGCCAAATTACTTTTCGTGTTTTTCTCATGCGGAGGAGAACGAGGAGTATTATTGTCATTACAAGTATGTAACCGAATAAGTATGCCGCGTTTGCGAGGTCATTCATATCGGAGCTGAAGAAGGTCTGCTGCTGTCCCTGCAG
>CABMEU010000038.1 GCA_902385225.1 uncultured archaeon
ATTTTTCTTTTCTTCTCAGCGATAATAATCCCCTTCCTTTTTTGTTCTATCTAAACCGAACTTACTGTTTAAGGTTTTTAAACTATCTACATTAGGCATTATTTACACAAGCGGTAAATATGGATTCAGCAAAGACAGTAAGACTAGTTGGAATAATTGTTGCGGTGGTAATGGCGCTGAGCATGGTTTCTTTCGCATTTATTTATGTTGACCGAAGCGGGACTAATACCGGAACCGGAAATGACCTGCCTCAGGCAACAGATAAGCCTTTTGATTATACTCTTAGCTTTGAAACAACCGCGCTAAAGGACCTTGGGTCAATGAAAATTGCGCTAATGACTTCAAGCACCGACAAAACGATAATTGATTCTGCTGTTCTGAAAATTGACGGGGTTTCAAAGGTTACTTCACAATTCAAAAAGAGCAATCTTGACGCAAACGACTGGGTGTATCTCGCGGACATTGTTTTAAAGAAAAATACCGATGCCTCAGGAGTTGCCGTGAAGATAATTGACCTGAATTATTTTGATTCTACTCAGGGGTTTGACGCAAGAAAGCAAATAACAGTAAGCGCCCCCGCTTGGGTAATTCTAAAGAACACAGATTTAAACATTGACAGAAACTTTTCATTCACTACAACAACACTCCCGACCCTAGCGATGATAGGAACAGCCGCCGGAGATAAATTACAGGTAGACGGAACAATAACTGTTCAAGGCGCTGCTATTAACGCGCTAAGCCTATACGAAACCATTAACCTCACAAAAAACCCTATTAAGGATTTGAATATTCCGATTGACGCTAATGCTTTGGCTGACACTAATGCGCCAATTGATGCTAATTCTGCTTAGTTAACTCTAAGCAAAAAATTATATACTTCCCGCAAACTATCTTAATATGCAGCTAAAGTCATGGACAAAACTTGTGTCAAAGAATGCAAACTCAAAAAACCCTTATGGTGTGCGGGCGTCAATGCAGCTCCCAATTAATTCAAAACCAAAACGCGCCAAAATGAGCGAGGCAGAAAGAAGAGCTGAAAAATTGAGGCAGCAATCAAAGGAAAGAAATTATTTGAATAAACTTCCAGTTGGAAAACACAAAATTGATGCGGTAATTCTTTCTCTTACAAAGAGAAAGAAATTCAAAACAGTTACTGAGCTAAGAAGAGCGGTTGAAGGGGCGCTTGGCTCAAGAAGAATTAGCGCAAAACAAATTGAGATAGATTGCCGAACAACAAAAATTTGTCCAAGCCTTGATAATCGGGGAAGAAGAACCGTTAAATCAAAACCCCCCGCCGTGTTTAATGCGACTGAGTGGAGAGAGAAACGAATACGAGAAAACCCAGAAATCACTTCGCATCCTCTTTACAGACAATGGTTGTCTTTTGGCAACAATGGTTTAATTGAGCATGCGCAAAATATTGCGCGGGCAAACGGGGTTAATGGGCAAGTAGCAGAAGCAAGAAGATTTGTTCTTATGATAAATCCTCCTCGCCAGGAAGCGGAAGTCGCAAAAAGATTTGACGCTGCAATACAGAAAGCAGTCGGGAAGAAGAGATAATTTTTATATGAAACGAGTAAGAAAAGGAGGAGTACTGACTCTACGAGGATTTGCGCCGCGAGCCGCCACTAACGCGCAATTGGGCAAAAGAATAGAAAACCTCCTCCCAAAAAGTTTTTGGAGAATCAGAGAGAAAAAGGTTCTCACAAAAAAAGAAGCAAGCGCTCTTCATTGCAAATTTAGAGCAAGATACAAAAGAAAAGCGAATGAAAGCAAAGCAATTCTTGACAAGACAATAACGAAAATTTACCGCGAGTTTGGGGGAAAACAAATAACTCTTGATACTTTGCGCTTGGCATGCGAAGCGTCACCTGTTATGACAAGCGTCCTTAAAAAACACGAAATTCCATATGATTCGCTAATCCTGCGGCTCACAACTCTTTTTAGAAAAGGCTCATTCCCAACAATCATTCGCAAAGGAAGAGCGGTAATAAAAAGAAAAAAAGCAGATGCAAACAAAGTGAATGTTGGAATACCCGAAGCGGAATTAATAAAGAGCCCATGGTATGTGGTCAACAGGCAGGAAGGAATCAAATCAATGCTTGACGCATATGAAAAAGAAGTATCGTTTTTGCGCCAGCTTGAATACCAAAAACAATTGGCAAAAAAAGGGGCTGTGGCGAACGGATTACTGGAACTAATTGAAGCGCAGGGAAAATACTCAAAGGAGAATCTTAAGATAATAGCGGCAATAGTTATGAAGCGCGGTACGCCAACAGACAAAAGCAGAATGCAGGCAAAAATAAAGGAGCTTGGAATGACAAAATGAAATTCTGAATTAAAATAATGTGAATGAATTTTTGAAAAAGTGAATATTTATGCAACTAAGATCCCTTAGAAGAATTGCCAGAACAAAAAGTGGAAAACCCCTATCAAGGACGGCGCTGCGCAGAAAATTGCGCAGGCAACTCAAAGGAAAGGGAGCAAGACTTGTTCTAATGAAAGAAGAGACGGACCCTAAAAAATTAATGGCAGTAAGGCAAAAAAATAATAACGCGTCAAAAAAACTGAGACGAGAACTCGCAAGCATAGAGCCAAAAAAACATCCAGCGGATTTTTTGATACTCAAAATATTTAAAGAAGCGCCAATTGATGAGTTCGGCAAAAAATTCAAATCCCTGACTGACTTACGCTGGGCTGCCGAGGGCAGAGGATATTCCGACGAAGTTCTTGTGGCAAGAATACACATGCTTGCCGCAGCCGATTATTTTGGGGAACGCATAGGGGTGCCAAAAAAAGAGAGGCGCGCTCCAATTAGAAGCGGGCGTCCGCCCGGAAGACCCAAAGCACCTTCAAACAATTTTACATTTGGGGATAAAAACGTGCGGGAAATCAGAAGGACTTTTGGTTGATTAACCAAAATCATTTCTTTAATTTTAGTATCGCTTCGGCGATATCGCCGTTTGATTCAGCCAGGGCTTTTTTTGCTTCCTCTTTTGAAACGTTTGCTTGCTCTGCCACCATCTCAATATCTTCCTCTGGAAGACCGCCCACTTCTCTTGTCGCGCCCGCAATCGTATAAGTTTTTTCTCCGCGCATCTCAATGCACTGAATCTGCGGAGCATCAAAAATAATTTTGTTTCCGTTATTTAGGGTAATTACTACTTCTTTGGCGTCAACTTCCTGATTCTTTATCCCAAACTGCTTCATCATCTGGTTCATTTGCTTTGGATTAACCCCGCCCGGAAACATAAAAACACCTCAATTCTTACTATTTCCTGATTGAAAAACTTTTTAAGCTTCAAGGACTACACTTGTGAGCGAACTTGAGTGTTTTTTTGACGAAGTGGTTTAATGCATAAGGTAATTGCATCCGTAAAGGATTTTGACAAGGATTTCCCTAAAACCCCTAAAGAGGGCGCAAGAAAAGATGCTCTTGAGCGTTATTTTGCAATACACGGGGTAGTGAAAGCAATTGCCACTGAAAAAGAATGGCCAAAACTCCTTTACCCCGATGTGAGGGTCCTTGATTCCAAAATAAAGGAATTAATTGAAAAGAAAAAAATTTATTCTGATAAGCTCTCCGAGTGGAAGAAGAAGCACTCCTCCGCCGCGAATTATCATAATGTAAATCAGGTAAAAAAATTCGGCCAGCCATTGTACTGGGAGCATCTTGCTAAAACAATTGTTGATTCGGATTATAGAAAAGACGCTAATTCGGTGAAATTACCCGTGCATCTTGTCGCTGATAATAAGTGGAAGCCAATGGTGAAGACCTTTGTGCACGATATTGAGTACAGAAAACAGCTCGCGGAGACAGTGAACACCTCAATAATTTACAAGAAAGACAAAAAAGTTGCGAGGTATGCTGATGAGCTCCAGGGGTTTCGAATGGGTGCCGCGGGAAAACAAGTGAAAGACCTTGAGGAAACAATTGCCGACCTAAACCTTACTGAAAAAGCTCTGCGCGAACTGCAGAAGTGGGCGAAGGAATAAACTCTTTTGGTGATTCTTTGTCCCAAAACTTTTTTGGCAAAAAAATATACTCTTTTTCCGAGATACTATCCGATAGGATTGTTTCAAATTATATTCAAAAAACGCTTCTTAATGTTTTTGCCCACCTGGGGCTGAAGAAGAAAAATGCCGAAGAAATAATGGGCGAATTCATTGCCCTTGCGGCGAACTCAAAAAGCGAGGGGGAGTATGAGTCCTTGGCACACGCGCTTTTGGAGCAAAAAGGGATTGTGGGCGCGGTGCCAAAAAAACTCTCCGGCAGGGCGGATAAGATTTATTCTCAAATAAAAGAATTTGTTATTTTTGGGAAAGTGCTTGACCTTGGGTGTGGGGACGGCGAAGTCGGGAAACTATGCTCGCTAAAAAATGAAGTTATTCTGTCTGACATTTATAAAAACAAAAACATCGCAAAAACCGGACTTGGTTTTCGGATTTTTGGGCAGGGGGAAAAAGTTCCCGCTGATGACTGCGAGTTTTCAAACGTGCTTCTTCTGACTGTTCTTCATCACAGCGATAATCCTCTCCAAGTGCTTAAGGAAGCAGTGCGCGTGGCAAAGAGCGGCGGAAGAATTATTGTAATAGAATCAGTTTATGGAGCCAGCGGCAAAGAGCTTGGCGGAAAAGCAAAGAAAGATGCAGAGAACTACTGCGCGCTTAATTTGGAACAGCAAAGAAAAGCAGGAATTTTCTTTGACCATTTTTATAATAGAGTGATTCATTATAGCGCGGAGAGCAAAACAAAAGTAAATGTGCCTTTTAATTTCAATACTCCTCTTGGGTGGAAAAAACTATTTGAGGAAAACGGTTTAGTGCAGGAAAAAGCAGTTCACCTCGGAATAGACCAGCCGATTGTGCCTGAATACCACACTCTGCATGTTCTGCGAAAAGTTTAAAGCTTCGCTTTTTCTTGGACACTTTCTCAATTAAACCTGTTCTTGGCAAGTCTTTTATTGAACCATGACAAGTATATTTTATGGTAAAATTCGTTTTCTTTACTTTCTCGCACATGCAGCCGCTCGGGCTTTTATTGCTCCAAAGGAGACTGAGAAAAAACGGCGTCTCCTGTTCAATAATCGATTTGAATAAAATAGTGGGCGATGGGGTGGAATGGCGCACAGTTAAGGGAGAACATGTAAAAAGTTTCTCAAGCATTCATGAAAACGAGCAGAAAATAAGAAATGAGCTTACACGGCTTGGGCCCAGGCTTCGCGGAGCGAAATATTTTGGAATGACTTTTTTTGACAGCCCCTCTGAAATGAGAACAGAAGTCCCTCTTTCAAGAGCGCTGCGTGAACTTTACCCGCAGGCAAAAATTATCGGGGGAGGGCCCGCATTTACCGGCCAGTCAAATAACGGTGCGATTTCGTTCTCAAAGACAATTTTCTCTTGCGCAAAGCTTGATTATGCATTAAGGGGGGAGGCGGAGAATACTCTAGTAGAGCTTGTAAAAAATCTTGAAGGCTCAAAACCAGTAAGTAGAATAAAAGGGATAGTGTATAGGGACAAGGGGAGGATTTTTGTGACAAAAAATCCTGCAATGCTTTCAAATGAAGAACTTCAGTCCGAATCAGCAGTCTTTGCCAAGCACAGCAAGGGCAACGTGCTCATATACACCGAACGCGGTTGCCCATTTGCGTGCATTTTTTGCAGCGTAATGAGAAAAGGAAAACCATCCGGCATGAATGTGGAAGAAATAATTCAGGGGTTGCAGAAACTTGCGGAGAATAAGAGCGTAAAGCAAGTTCAGTTTATGAATGAGCAATTGTTTTTTGACAGGGAACGAGCGACGAACCTCCTTGGCGGGATGATTAAGGCGGGACTAAATAAGCGTTTTAGATTTGTTGGAGTTGGAACAATTGATTCATTTATAAAACACGGCAAGGTGGATACAAATCTTATTAGACTAATTCAAAATGCCAATTTTATCGGCGTGCATTTAGGAACGGAGGCCTTAAACGATAATATACTTTCGGAAATAAAAGGGGGGAGATACAAAGCAGCAGATGCGATTAAGGTGCTCGATGAGTTTGCTGCAAGGAGAGTTCCAACTACAAGTTATCTCCTTGCAGGAGGAATAAACACAAGGGCAAAAGATTTTTTGGAATCATACTATAACATGCTTGCAAAAATAGTCCGCGGTGCAAAGAGAGAACCGGCCCCAGGATTCCAAAATATGGCTGTTATCAACGCCCACAATGGAACTCCAATTCACGATGAAGCCCTAAAACAAGGGGCACTATTTAACAGAGCTGGAAAAATGATAATGGGGGATAGCCCACAGAGAAAAATCAGTGCAAGATATGTGGTTCCAAAAGACCCGCTCTTAAGAAAACTTTTTATTGAGGAAATAATCCGTGCCCGCGGGAGAAATTATGCTCCAAATTTCGGGGGAACAGAGGATTATAAAAGAATACTTTCGCTTGCAAGAGAATTATCACAAACCGACCCATCCGCAGCTAAATTGTATAGAAAGTTGAAAAAACTTGTCGGGCAGAGGTTTACACAGCAAAGAGAACTTGGAACAATCGTGGATGCGATAACTGAGAAAAGATTAATTGAAGCAATGCGGAGAAGAAAGATAAAATTAACCAAAAGAAACATTGAGTCATTCAAGTCAAGCCACAAGCGAACACTAAACCAGATTACAAACAATGCAACAATATCTGCGGATTCGCATAGATATATTCTTTCTTCCATGGAGGATGGAACGCACCGTTTAGCATCCCACCCTACACTCAAAAGTGAACTCCCAGCGGCGCGTCTTTTTGGAATTAAGCATTTTCGTAGGAGAACTGGATTAAGCTGGATGGCCAGAACACCTGTTTCTAGAAGAAGATAGTTCGCCAAATTTTGTTTGTACTACGACCACCGGCACGGCACTTAGCCAGCGTTTATAAATCGAAAAAACTGGTAGTGGTATAGATTTGAAATTGGTCGGGGATTTTTTCCCTGACCATAAATCTAACTGGAGATGATTTGAATGGTTGAATCAAGAATAGTAAGATTCATTGAGTGCACGGGGATGAGGTCACCGAATTTCTTTTACATTAAAATGTAATGGAGTCAAGCGAAGCAATTTTACTTAAAGCATCACCCTGCGCATAAAGTGGAAGTGCTTCGTTTTGGCCTCCTTTAAACTCCCCACGCAATGAGTTGAAAGGAAATTTGATTTGAAGGTTTGCTTTATTTAAGAGAATTATTTTTATGGGGGTTTTGGAATATGGTTGAAAAAGAAAAAGTTGAAAAAGAAGGAAAGGGTCCAGTAAAGAAAGTAAAAATTGGCGGGATAGAAGCTGCGGTATGGGAGAACTCCTCAAAAGAAGGAAAGAAGTTCTTCACTACTACTATGGAAAGAAGCTACAAGGTTGGGGAAGAATGGAAGAAAACTAGTTCCCTTCGCGACTCTGATTTGCCAAAAGCAATACTCGCGCTTCAGGAAGCATACCACTTCGTTGCGCTTAAAGGCGAATGAAAGTTTCTTCTAACGACATTAATTTTGGCGGGCAATTCATTCTTTCTTGCTCAAAAAAGTTGCGCTCTTCCAAAGCATATTGAATTGCTTTCGGTACGCATCCGCAAGTTCCTTATTACGAATAATAATTAAGTGAGGCACTGCCCCAAGCAAAAAGATTTGAATATTGTTGCCGTAGATTTGAGTAGGATTAGGATTAAAATATTCCTCTGGAATTGTGCGGTACTTTGTTGTCTTATTCTCAAATTGTCCCTTAACTCCCTTTTTTATCAAAACCCTTTCAGTAATCCCGTACTGCCCAATATCTCTAACATATTTCTTAATTGAAATCGGGTCAAGAATATCAAATGCAGCCTCATCAACGGATGTGCAGAGATTTTCCCCACCGGTTTTCTTTAATTCATTAACAACATCCTTAAACCCGATTTTCACAAAATTCTTTCCCTTATACACTTCAACCGAAAGATTATCCTCTGACTGCTTATGCGCCTTTAGTAGCTCCGGGAGCACGGACTTTAATTGCTCTACCTCATCATTCAACGCCTCAAAAATTACCTCTGGATTCGTCGCCTTAAACAAACGGCTCTTACCCACACTAACCGCATTCACATAACCCTTCTCAAGGAGGCGGTTGAGCGCGTCATAGCACACCTGCTTATAGAAACCGGTTTTCTGGGCGATTTCATATGCAGAGAGTTCTCTGTTTCGGAGGAGAATTAAGTAAATTTCCGTTTCATGTTCGGTAAATCCAAGACGCCTAAAAATACCCTTGTCCATAGTAGTATGATTTAAGACGACCATAATATAAAACCCCCGCGCGCGGCACTTTCGTAATGGTGAGTTCGCATGATGCTTGGGTTTAGCACAACAAAGGAAATGATGGCTGCTACCATTGTGACTGTGTTCGCAGTGGCTGTAATGACAGGAGTCATTTAAGGGGTTTTTGAAAATGACTTCAAAAAGAGGGCTGCTGCTCCCCGCAATATTTATTATAATACTCATTCTCATCGCGCTTGCCGCAAATTTTTCACAAGTGACGGGCGCATTTACATTGAGTGGAAACTCTGGGCATGCTAACGCACAGGAAAAAACAATCAAAGTGGGTGCGATACTGATGCTTACTGGGGAAGGCGCTGCAATTGGACAGGAAATGCAAAGAGGCATTGAATTGATGGTGCGCGAGATAAATGTCGACAAAAATTCGAAATTCAAGGTGCAGGTAATTTATGAGGATTCCGGATTTATTGACAACCAAAAGATTGTATCTGCCGCGCAAAAACTAATTTATGTTGATAATGTTGACTTGGTGATTGCAGACACAACTGAAGTAATCAGGCCGATAAAATACACTCTTGAGCAGACAAATACTCCCGCGATAGTTGTATGGGATTCGACAAACGAAATGAACTCATCAAAGAACATTTTCAGCACAGGTTTCTCAGTGGAGAAAACAGGAGAAATAATGGCTGATTTTTTCAAGAATAAATTGGGTGTGAAAACGCTTGCGATTGTTTCACATGAGGACACTTGGGCAGAGCTCGTATCAGATTCACTTAGGAAAAAGTTTGAACAGGAAGGGGGAAAGGTATTGATGCAGGAAAAAGTGCCGGTGGAAGAAACGGATTTTAAAACAATTATTTCAAAAGTGAATGAAAGCGGAGCAGAAGGTCTTGCGCATATATTCATCCCAACAAACAGTGTTGTCCTATTTTTTAAGCAGACAAAGCAAATGGGTTTTCAAGCAAAAACTTTGACTGCGGATTTTACTTTTTACAAAAGCATGTTGGGTGACGCGGAAGATTCAATGGAGGGTGTGTATTTTACAAATCTTTACATTACAAACAATCCTTTGCTTGAAAAAATTAATCAGGACTATATAAAACAATACAGGGAAGAACCCGTGATGGCAGAATTCTTTTCGTTTGGCTATGACGGAATGCGGGTGTTTGATGAAGCCCTAAAAACCACAACTGATTTTTCAAAACAAGGAATAATTGACGCTCTTGGAAAGATTGAAAACTTCCCGCTTGCCGGCGGCGGAGAAATAACTTTAACTAAAGGAATGCAAAAAAACAGGGTTGAAGACGTATTTGTGATAAAAAACGGCAAAGCGGTTCCTGCAGAATGAGAAGTTTGACCGCAAAAAACTCCTGCCTGAAATTGCACCACTAACTTAATATTCCTTTAAAACCAATATTTTCTCATGGTGCAAAAGGCAAAATTAAATCAAAAAATCGCGGTTGTTTACATGTGTGCGGGGATGAGCTCGCGCTTTGGCGGAAAAATAAAGCAGTTCGCGGAAGTAGGCAAAAAAGGGGAAACCCTGATGGAAGTCTCAATGCAGCAGGCAATCAAGGCAGGGTTTAATGAGATAATTTTTATTGTAGGGGAAAAAACAGAAGAACCCTTCAAGGATAAATTCAAGGCAGGGTATTTGAACACCCCGGTTTTTTACGCGAAGCAAACTTTTGACCCCGCGGAAAGAGACAGACCTTGGGGGACAGTTGATGCGCTAGTCTCCGCGAAGGGAGTTATCACAAGTTCCTTTGTGGTGTGCAACGGGGATGATTTGTACGGCGAGAAATCATTCAAAATAATGCATGACTTTTTATTAAAGAGCGCCAGCGAGGATGAATGCGCAACAATGGGGTACGAACTTGGAAATGTGCTCTCTAAGCAGGGCGGAGTAAATCGGGCAAAGTATCTGCTTGATGCAAAAAAGAATGTTATTGGACTTGAGGAAATATTTGACATAAAAAAAGAGAACATGACGCAGAAAGAGATTAATGAAAAAACCGCAGTAAGCATGAATTTATTCGGATTAAAAGAAAAAACACTCGAACTCCTTGAACAAAGATTAATTGATTATAAGAAAAAGAATGCGGGCGACAGAAGACTTGAGTGTTATCTGCCAAATGAACTCGGAGCCCTCGCAAAAGACAAGAAAATTACTCTCAAGCTTCTTCACACAAAAGACAAGTGGCTCGGAATAACAAATCCCGGGGACGAAGTAGCAGTTAGAAAGGAATTATTGGGCTGAATAAGTTATTTTTCTTAAATTTCTCTCCAAAAAGAAGATTTCTTTTTGCCCCTCGAAATGTTTATATAAAGCAAACGCTCTTTTTAGTCATGTTTAACTCAAAAATGCGGGCGCAAGGAAGTATTGAGTACCTTGTAGCGGTAAGCTTTGTTGTTGTAATCAGCCTTGCGGTAGTGACTGTACTCGCCAACCAATCCCTTGTTGGCGAAACAATTTCCTCATCAACAAATAAACTTACTGTGCTTTCTTGGGATATTGGATTATCCGATTCAATTGCCGATTCCGCTGGAAAATTATTTTTAGTTTTACAGAACAATACCTCCGAGGGGGCCAGCGTAACAAAAATTACTGTAGACAACACAGAGTTTGATTATTCAGACATAGTTTCCCTTGGAAATAAAAAATCATTTTTGGCGGACGGGGTCGCGGCATGTTCCGATAAATCCCGCGTTTATAACATAAAAATTAATTACACTTCTGCGGATAGTGTGCCGCACATAGAATACCTTGGCGATGTAAGGGTGTCCTGCACTGATTCCGCTACGGGGGCGGGGGATTTTGCGCAACAAATAAGCAGCATAATTTTGCAGTTAAAAGCGAAGTATTACGAGCTGGATTCCGATTTTTCAGGCGGAACATTTACAAGCACAAAATTAGCCGGAAGCAATTCCGGAATAACGCTTGACGGAAATGTTTTGGCGATTCATCCAACAAATTTAGTTGCATATTGGCAGTTAAACGGAAGTACGGCCGATTCAAGTTCCTCCGGGATTAATGGTACATGGAGCGGGGGCGCAAGCTACGCAGACGGAATATTCAACAGACAAGGCGCAAATTTTAACGGAAGCAGATACATTTCATCCGCGACAATAAATCTCCCAACGGGAGCTTCTCCAAGAACAGTCGCTGCGTGGTTTAAAGCAAACTCTCTTGGCAGCGCGGGACTTGTGACTTACGGTGCCTATGTTGATCACCAGGAATTTGGATTACAATTACAAAACAGCCACCTGTTTTTCTGGGGGCATGGAGATGATTATGAAGCTTCGACAACAACTTTGCGAACAGGAGCATGGTATCATGCAGCAGCAACATTTGACGGAACAACAGTACTTCTTTACTTAAACGGCAGGCTTGAGGGAACTTATACTCCGAGTTTGAATACTGTTGCATCAACTCTAAGAATCGGTTCGGGAAGCGCGCAGGAGGGAGATTATTTTAACGGATTAATTGCAGATGCGGCAATTTGGAATGCCGCGCTTAGCGCAGAAGATATTAACTCGCTGTATACTCAAACCGGCGCAGAATATGTTTCGCAGGTTTTTGACGCCAACAGTTCCGCAAGTTTTGTTTCACTGAAATTTAACTCAAGCGCAGCGGGAGGGCAAAATTTTGGCTCAGAAATTAATCCTCTTTTAGAAACTTCATTCTCAAGCGGGCTAGTTGCGCTGTGGCATTTCAACAATAGCGCGGCCGATGCGAGTGCAAATTTAAATGACGCGACAATGCAGGGCGGAAGTTATGACACAGGATTATGGGGGACAAACGCCGCGAGTCTAAACGGGAGCTCGGATTATATTGAAGTTCCAAATAATGTAATGAATAACGTGTCCGCTGGAACAATTTCTGCGTGGGTAAACTTAAATGATGTTTCGGAGGAAACGATTTTTTCCAGAGAGCACTACGGGGTTGATTCAATGGCAATCTTTGCGGTAGGCGTTGGATGCGTAGGGTCGGCTTCTGGAAAGATTTGCTTTCATTCAATCAACAATCAGGGAGAGGTACTCTCAAGCTCGGCAATAAGTGCAAACGGATGGCATAATGTTGTGGTGGCATTTGACACCTCTTCTGCGAGCATATACATTGACGGGGCGCTAGATAGCACCGCCTCCGGAAACTTTTCAATTACAGATGATGCCGGGGGAGTTCCGCTGATTGGAGCATGGGCAAGTTATGGAAGATATTTCAATGGAAAAATAGATGAGTTTGCGGTTTGGAATAGAAAATTAAGCGCTGATGAAGTGAAGAGTTTATTTGACAAGGGAGCATCAACTCTTGGAGTAAAATATAAATCATGCAGTAACGCAACCACCTGCGCCGGCGACTATAGCAGCACGACAACCGCTGCCGACACAAATATTGATATTTCTGGTTTGACTCATAATAGATACTTTCAATTCGCGGTGGACCCAAGTCTTGTTTTGTTCGCTGACCAGATAATTCCAGCAGGATGCAATGGAACACCAAATAGTACTAGCTGCGCGACAAATTATGGACAAAGTAATGACTTGTGCTCTGCAAATAGCTATCATAATGGGTTATGCCAATGGGTAGATGGGTCGTGCGCTGACACTAATTGTTCAGGAAGTTCAAGCGCATGCACGGCATCTTTTGGGTGCGCAAGCACATGGGTCGGAGATCAAACTTGCGTAGGAACACTAACTACTTCAAATCAAACTGATTCCTCAGCATGCACACTAATCGGCGGAAGCTGGAGTCAAAATGAATCTTTTTGCGCCGGAACCGCATCGGACTGCAGTACATTTGGCTCAACTGCGAGCTGTAATAATCAATCAGGCTGTTCCGCAAGCACTAGCGACTGTTCAGGGCTTGATGAGAGCTCGTGTAATTCACACAATTCTGACTGCACCGCAAGTTATAGCGGAGGAACATACTCCTGTTCTGGGATGGATGAAGGAACCTGTGGGAGCACAAGCGGGTGTTGGGGGGAATATGGATCATACAGTTGCAGCGGGATGGATGAATCTTCATGCAATAATAATAGCGGAGCAGGATGCAGTCCGAGTTACAGCGGTGGCGGTAGCGGCAGCTGCGAAATCCTTGATGAGAGCAGCTGTAATGCTAACAACCAATATGGCTGTCAAACTAATTATTCAAACTCATCAGGATACTGCGGCGGAATGGACCAAGGGACCTGCTCAAGCCTTGGCTTTGCAGGATGTTCATGGGACGGCGGAAGCAGTCCGAGCTGCAGCGGAACAGTAAATGACTGCTCGGTCCGCAACGATGGTTCAAGCTCATATTGCACTGATGGACACCCTGAGTGTTCATGGGTTTCTGCTGTGTGCTCCGGGAATTCGGGATGCGAATCATACGGCGGTGAAGCGGATTGCACAGCGGATCCAAATATGTATGGTTCCTGCTCTTGGAGCACTCCCGGAATGATAAGCGGCGCATGTGCAAACAATACCACTGACTGTCACACTTGGGACAGCGACTCCATGTCCTGCGGAAATGCGGGATGCGGTTATGATTCCGGCTCAATTGGAATGGGGTGCAGCGGAAACTACTCTTATAATTCTTATTCGGGGTGCAGCGGGAGTTACACAATAAACCCAACTTATTCAGGATGCTCCGGAAGTTATGGTTCATATTACACTGGATGCGGGGGAACATACACAGTATCTAATTACTTTACAGGATGCTCAGGCAATTATTTTATGGGGTGTTCCGGAAACTCGACCGCATGCATAAGCGTTTGGGACTCCGCTAGCTGCAATGCCCTAAGCGGGTGCGGATGGTCCACTGGGTCATATTACTGTAGCGGAAGCACAATGCTTGGTTGCACTGACCTTGCTACTGGAAAATGTGTTGGGTCCTCGCCAAGTTGCTCCGGACAAGACCAAGCGGGATGCACTGCATATAGCGGAGAAGGATGTACTTGGATTGGATGCAGTGATTACTCAAGCTGGAATAATGACTGCGCATACACCGATTCAAGAAACTGCACTGATTCTAGATGCGCAGGAAATCAAAGCGCATGCACGGCAGCACTTGGATGCAACAGCACTTGGACACAAGGATGTGTAAATTCGGGCGAAACTGGATTATCATGCGGAAATGAGTCAGCGCAGCAAACATGCACAGGGGACTCTGCGCTAAGCGGATGCAGCTGGTCAGCAGCAGGAAGCGTGCTTGGGCACTTATTCCCGACAGCATCCCCAATTCTGCGGGACTTAAATTTAACATATATTAATTAGTGTAAAGGATATACTTGGAAAGAAAGTTTCTTTCTCACCAAAGTCTTTTATAAAGGATAATTCATAGTAGGAATGCAGGACGCAAGAGGAAGTTAATATGGCAAACGAGGAAATAAATTCTACCGTAAAACAAGAAGGGGGAAAGATTTCCATCTTCGCGGGAGTTGCGGCAATAGTAATAATAGTAATAGTGATAATAGCCGCGGCAATTTTTATTGTCATTCCCGGCGCAAATTCTCCCGCAACAGGACAGGTTACTTCCCCTGATACAAATAAACCAGCTTTTGATTTCACAAAATACTGCGAGAACAAATCCGACCTTAACGGACTTGGCATAATTGCAATCGCTTCTGATGAAAATGGCGGAACAGCATCTAACGTTTCAATAAAAGGAATAAACGCGCCTTTCTTTTTAATAGTTGGAAAAGTGAGCGGAAAAGAAGTAATACAAAATACTTTTTTGGGTCAGACGGGAAAAGCAGCCGATTTAGTTAAACTCCTAAAAGAGAATGGCGCAACGGCTATCGCATTCTCCGCCCCATCAAAAGATATTATTGATGCGATGCACAACGCTGGAGTAAAATGCTATAAAACAGTCGGAGTGATTGCAAATGTGCTTCATGAACAAGTGCAGGCTGCGCCAAATTACTGCAAAGAAGCGGATATCACTGAACTTGATTTGTCAAAATTAACCAGCGCGGTTGCGATTGCATCCGACGCTAATGGAATGAGCGGAATAATCTCGCTTGCAGGGGCAAGGGCGCCATATTTTATCCTTTACAGCGCAGAGAAAAATGCTTACGCGGTGCTTGACAATAACCTTCCAAAAGTCTCTACGATTGAATCTGATTTGGCTAAGCTTCTAAAGAGCAGGGGAGTAAAAACAGCAATCCTTGCAAACCCGAGCCAGTTGTTTTCAAGCGCCCTAAAAACAGAGGGTATTGAATGCTACAAAACGCTTGGCGCAATGAGCAAACTCAAAAAGTAAACTCTCAGTTAAGTGTTTTTTCTACCGGCAACTCACCCACCTTAACTTTTTAATTGCCTCGAAAGAGTTTATTTCTTTATGAAAGAAGCGCCAGGCAATAAACCCAAAATTTCTGAGCTTGTGCTTAAGGCAAATGAATTTGAGAAATTCAACCCGATGCAAGCGGCGTGCATAAAAAAGGGATTTGCAAAAAACCTTGTTGTAAGCGCCCCCACCGCGAGCGGAAAAACAATTGTCGCCGAGCTCTTCATGCTCACGAGTGTTCTTGAGGAGAAAAAGAAAGTGATTTACACTTGCCCCCTTCGCGCGCTCGCAAGTGAGCACTATAATGATTTTAAGAAAAAATACGGCGGAGGAGAATTGGCACAAGACGGGGCGGGCAAAATAAAATTCGCAATCTCCACCGGCGACCTTGATTCAAGCTCCTCATACTTAAAAAGCTTTGATGTGGTGATGACAACTTATGAAAAACTCGCCTCGCTTCTGCGCCACAAAGCAGAGTGGCTCAAAGATGTCGGATGCATTATTGTTGATGAAATACATGAACTTGATTCAGACAGGGGACCGGTGCTTGAAATTGCAATTACCCAAATGAGAATAAATAATCCCGAGGTGAAAGTTCTTGGGCTCAGCGCAACAATCCCAAACGCGGAAGAACTCTCAAAGTGGCTTGGCGCGGAACTTGTTTTGAGCTCATACCGCCCCACAAAGCTTCGCGAGGGGGTTTTATTTGAAAAAGAAACTGAGTTTAATGATAACACAAAAGAGGAAGGGAATCTTGAGGAACTGATTGAGAAATATCTTGGGGCGGGAAAGCAACTGCTTGTTTTTATGAACGCGAGAAAGCGCGCGGAAGCGATGGCGAAAAAAATCGCGGAGCAGACAAAAAGATTTGTTGAAGAAAAAAACAAACCCGCGCTTGCAAAAGCGGGCGAAAAAGTACTTAACGCGCTTGAGAGTCCGACGGAACAGTGCGCGTCTCTTGCAGATACAATTAAGCTTGGGGCAGCGTTTCACCACGCCGGATTAATGAACGCGCAGCGCGAAGTAGTGGAGGAAAATTTTAGAAACGGGCGCATTAAAGTTCTCTGCTCGACCACCACCCTTGCTGCAGGGGTAAATACCCCGGCTGATGTTGTAATTATTCCGACACTTTACAGATTTGAGAAATACGGGATGGAATTAATCAGCGTGCGCGAGTACAAGCAATGTGCGGGGAGAGCAGGAAGGCCGAAGTTTTCAAGCGAGGGAAAGAGCATTGTGGTTGCTAGCGGCAGTGCACAAAAAGAAATGCTGATGGGGCAATTTGTGAATGGAGCTATGGAGAATGTGGAATCAAAGCTCTCCATTATCCCGATACTAAGAACACACATTCTTGGACTAATCTCCACTGATTACATTTATGATATAAAAAGCATCGAGAAATTTTTTGAGGGAACGCTTTATGCCCACCAGCTCCAGAACATGGGAGACCTTCTTGATAATGTTCTTGAGATAATTGGGGATTTAATTGAATACAAATTTGTTGAGCAAAAAGAAGGAAAATATCGGGCAACCGTGCTTGGAAAAAGAGTTTCGGATCTTTTCCTTGACCCAGACAGCGCGCACGAGCTTGTGATGGCGCTGCTTGAGAAAAAAACCTTCACCCCGTTTTCCTATCTTTACGCGTGGGTGAATTGCACAGAATTTGTTCCATGGCTTAGACCACCAAAAAATGTGCGCGCGATACTAATGGAAGAACTCTCAAACAGAATGGAGGAAATACCTTTTCGTGAAGAAAAAGCAATGTTTGAGCCAGAAGCTATGGAGAAATTTTTCTCCGCTCTTATGCTTGAACATTGGGTAAATGAAAAACGCGAACAGGAATTATTCTCCGAATTTGGTCTTGCTCCAGGAGTGCTTTTTGGAAAAACTAGAATCCTTGAGTGGCTAGCCTATTCAACAATTGAACTCTCAAAAGTGCTTGGGCAGGAGAGGCATATGCTTAAGGCGCAAAAACTTGGGAAAAGAGTGAACTACGGGGTTAAGGAAGAGCTGCTATTGCTTGTTGAACTTCGGGGAATCGGCAGAGTTAGGGCGCGAAAACTCTTTAACGCGGGAATAAAGAAGCCAAGCGAGGCAAAAGCGAATATTCACAAGGTCGAGGCAATTCTTGGGAAGAAAGTCGCACAGGCGCTTGCAAAACAGCTTTCCTTGGGCGCTGAAAATAAAAACTTGGGGGTGCTCGGGCAGGAAACACTCTCTTAACACAAATTCTCGCTGCTTTTGGCGGGGCAAAGTAAGTTTTATTAACAATGATTCCCCATATTCTAGCAAGTTTTCTTAGGGGTTAGTGGGGACAATGGGCTTGTTGGAA
Organism: uncultured archaeon; assembly: GCA_902385225.1. Taxonomy (GTDB): domain Archaea; phylum Iainarchaeota; class Iainarchaeia; order Iainarchaeales; family JAAZKV01; genus JAAZKV01. The sequence continues at coordinate 17,869 of CABMEU010000038.1, forward strand.
CCAATTAAAGGCATTTATTACTTTTTTGAAGATAAATGGTACAATTTTTTGGATGCGCTGGCAAAAAAAATTCCAGTTTATAAAATAATAGACCCTATCGACAGGGTAATTCCAAGTTTTCTTCTTCTCATTTTCATTTTAATAATTCTGATTCTAGGAGGATTATATTTCGCAAACTTCTCAGAGAGCATGCGGTACAATTTCTCGGTAGTTGACTCAAAAACAAAATTGGGTATTTCTGGAGTAACGCTCCTTGGGCAAATAAACGGGATTGAATTTGATACTTCAACTGATGAATTTGGAAACGCAACTGCATACGCCTCAAACTCATTCAGCTTAAGGGATATCGCGGAAGGAATATTATTCGGCTCAAAAAAAGAGCTCTATGGAAATGTTAAGGCAAAAAAAGAAGGTTACTCTGATTTTTCAGCGCAGCTTCCTTCGGGCGCAAGGGAAATACAAATAGAACTTGAAAAGCTAAAAGTTACTCAGCCCCAAAAAGACACAGGTCAGCTTGAGGGAATTTACTCTGATACCGCAACAATAACACTAATAGATTCCGAAACAAAAAGAGTGATACTTGACAGCACGGGAGAGGCGCATGTAACTTTTCGCTGCGCAAACAAAACAATTAATCCAATAACCGCATTTGACAGCGATGACGGGGAAGTGGATGGCAAGTTCACACTGAACGCAAACAACTGCTGGTTCTCTGTTACAGAAGCTGCTGCCAATGGATATGAAGAAGCAAGCGGGATGCCTCTTACACTAAGCAAAGACAGGAGCGAGTACATAATTGAGCTGCAGAAAATAATTACTTCCTCGGGAAAAGGAAAAATAAAAATATTTGTTTCTGAAAAGAACTCTCTCCCCAAAAAAATGATTCCGCTTGTGCAGGTGACTGCAATAAATTCAGCGGGAAACAGCGCGGGAATTGGATTTACTGACAACAGCGGAGTTGCAATAATTTCCGACCTTGATCAGGGAAGATACAAATTAACCGCGATGAGCCCGGACGGAAATTATGCTTCAGTCGGAATTGACGCAAATATTGGCGCGACCGTTGTATTGGGTACAACTGCGGAAGCAGTAATTACAATGGAGAAAATAATTCCTGAAAACAAAAGAATGCTAAAATTCAGAATAGAGGACTGGAGTGCAGGAACAGTTGTTATTGGGGCAAAAGCTTATGCGCAAAAAATTTTAGTAACCTCATCCGGGAAAGAAGTAGCTGGAGAAGCAACAGTTTCATGCGTTAATTCCTGCGTGAGCGACTCAAATGGAATAATAACAATTAAAGGATTAACAACCGCTGATGAGGGCAGCATAGTGGTATCAATTTCGCGCGCCGGGTACTTAACAAAAATAATTCAGCCAAGGATGATGAAGCTTGATGAATCCCCGCTAAGTATTCAGCTTGAAAATGCGGCAATAGGGGGTAGTGCAAAAATAATTGTAAGAAACAGCGCGCAAAATGTTTTACTTGCGGGCGCGAGCGCGTACCTTTATGTTGATTCTAGCGAACTTGCCGTTAAAAAAATAAGAGTTGTAAAGGAAGGTATTTTGACTGATGCAAACGGGACAGCTGTATTTTTGGGTCTCCCGGCAGGACAATCTTACAAGTATTATGCAAAAGCATCAATGCACACAGCAACCTCTGATTTGACTAATCCTCAAACAATCGCATCCGCAGGGAGCCAAATAACATTTAATATAGGATTAAATCTTAATGTCGCAACAATACAGCTGCAACTGCTTGATTATTCAGGAACCGCCATAAGCGCAAGCACCGCACAAGGGGCGATTGTTTCGCTTTATGAAACAAGCGAAGATAGAAAATCAATTCTCTCCCAGACAGCTCTTGAAACTCTGCAGTATAATTCACAGAGCGGATTATTTAACAGCTCGGCATATGAAACATCAAAGAAGCTTGTTCTTTTTGTGACGCTTGACGGATATTCCCCAAGCTTTGTTGAAATACCGATTTTAATCTCCGGAGAGAACCAGTTCAAAGCATATTTATACCCTGTGAGTTTGCTTGATAAAAATGTAAAAGCTTTCTTTAACGGAATTTATTCCACTGCAGAAGATGCGATCAGGGGAAACCGCGCGCAGTCACTTTCATTATCTAACAGCAGCGTGTCAAACAATCTTGAGTATTATTTGCGAACCGACACTGTGATTAGAAATGATTTAAATTATTTAGATTTATTCGGAATGATCTCACTAAGCGATATTGCATCAATAGAGAGCGTTCCATTCGTTACAAATCTTTCGTTCGCTGAAAAAGGAAGATATTCCTGCCTGCCGGCGCAAAAATTCCCGATAAATGATGATAATTATTACCTTCAGGCGGATGCCGGATGCATTATTACTGACGCAAACTCTCCAGGCAGGGCGGCAGGGGCTCGCTGGAGCGGAGGAATAAGAAGAGGGACTTATTCAATAATCTCAAAATTTAAGTTCTCTCAAAGCGCTGCCGACGGAAATGTGCTTAGCATACACTTTGCCGGAAAAGAAAGTGATTCACTCGGATCTGCCGAGGACATGAATGACATTAATTTCACAATAGGCCAAGTAATAATAAATCCGGGGCAGGATCCAGCGGATTACCAGCCAAAAATCTCTTTTATAATTTCATTAAATACAAAGCCGACAAATTCAGATAATTTCTCCTATGCGAATGATACAAAAAGATTTACCGATGCGAACGACACACTTTTCCCGATATTTACAAGCAATCAAATAAACACAATGCGTGTTTCGCTAAGAAACAATACTCTTCGCGCGCTGACAATAAAATCGCTCTCGGTTTATCCATACTCGGGTATTAAAGAATCTTTTATACCAAGCTGTGCTTCCTCAACCTCAATACGATTCGGCGCGGCTGCGGGCGGGGCAAATTGTTATAGTAACAGCGCATTATCCGCGCAGGATGCAAACATTGCAGCATCAACAGTTTCAAGGACATCCGTCTCAAATGTGCAGGCAGTTAATTTTACTCAGTCAGCCCCAAACGCGACAAGTTACTTGGTTGTTGTTGCGGAGCTTACTGACGGAAATATTTATACTCTTTTTATTGACACAAAATCCGACGGAGCGGGGCTAATAATCTCGGGCGCAAGATTCTTTATGGGCGTGCCTAATCAGACATTTGACGGAGAAGTATACTCGCGGGACGGAATGACAAAAGTTGGGATGATTGAAAACGGCGCAGTGCTTACAGTAAAAACCAATAACTGCACTACTGTTACAGAGAGGCCCGCGGCGGCAATATCAGGAACTCCTCCAAATTATTTCAAAGCCACAATTGAAGGCACTTACTCTTCAACTACCGACTGTGTGGTAGTAACAATTATCCCAAGCGACCCCGCGTACACTGCCCTAACAAAAACATTCTATGCCGGAACAGGAACACTGCAGGACGCAACACTATCCTGCGTGCAGGGATTTTTTACAAATATAATTGGCTCAAACCCTGATGAGCCGTTTAAGGAAATAAATTCTGACTGGGGCGAAACAAAACTCCTAACAATAAAAAATAACTGCGAGATTCCAATGAGCATCACAATTGAAAGCGCGCTAATGGATGACGGCGCATGCAATAATACCGCAGTTTCTGACGGAGCATCCTGCTCAACAATAATAACCGGGAAAAACAAAACATTTTCCCTAAGCGACCCATTTAGCGATGTGCTTGGAGTGTTCCCAATTTATGTTAAGGCAAAACCGAACTTTGTTTCAAGAAAATATGCGCTTACTGACACTTTGCTTGTTCACCTTAGCAATTCTTCAGGGTGCTTCGCAATATCAAAAGACACATTTGATTTCACAAAACAAAATGACAGCAAAGACTTTGTGGTTAATGATGCCCTCTGTCAGTACGTTTCATTCGGCGACTATTATATTCCAAAGGCTACGTTAAAGCTCGTCGGGGCGGATGTGAACACAAATAATCCAAAGTATAATTACATTGACTTCAATTATTCTCTAAATCTTACAGGCGGGGCTTACACAACACAAAGAACAATTGTTCCAAGAACAGCTTCTGTTATTTTGACAAAAGACATCCAGAGCCTGCCTTCTGAACTCACTTCAGATGTTAATATGCGAAGATATTCTCTAAAATTCACAATTCCTGATTATGGCGGAAGTGGAAACGGAAGATTATTCTTTAAGTGGATGGATGTTAATAGCGATGTAATGTACGGCGCGAAAATCGATGGACCTATTGTTGTGAAATACCAAGATGCGCTAGATCAGCTTGTGATGCCCGCCTTGAATTTTGACCTTAATAATCCTACTGCGTGCACACAAGGAACTCAGAGGTGCATGACCAGCGGATTACCTTCGCTTTCCTGCATCGCGCTTGATCACTCAATCTGGTTTGGAGATAATCCACCCCACTGCCTGCTTGGAAGAGAAATTGACCCGCAGGTGCTTGACATGTTCCCAAGCCAAGATGTACTAAACGGGCTGATTAATTATATTACTTATCCTCCCGGAAAAGTCTCTGAGATAGATATTAACTTTGTCGCCCACAAGGACTCAGCAAATCTTCAGGTGAGGGCAATGGCATATATAGATTACAACGAGGAAATACAAACATCTGTTCCCGCCGCGGGGCAGACGATTGAGCAAATAGGAGGCGGAAGCTTTAGACTTTACCCCCTTGAAGGAACAACATTTATACTAAAGAGCCTTGATGCAAACTTCAGCACTAATGTGATTTCAGCTCTTGAAATATGCAGAAAAGCATTACAACAGAGAATGATTGACAGCGCCAGAGTTGACTTAGCTTCAATGGCCGTATGCGGCACACTTGGAATAACCTGCAGTGCAGCCGGCGACTGCAATTTCCCCGGCACGCTTGCAATAAATTCCTCAGTGAGCGAAAGCCTCACAACAAGCAGGAGTCCATTTATTGAACTAAGTCTTACCGGCGCAAGAGCCGGCAATGCTCTCCTTAATAATTCCGCGATTGCAGTTTGGATTGAAGGAAAATACATTAAAGCAAGGTTTTTGGGCGAAGATTATGCGGGGTATAATGACGGCAACATCGAGTTAACACTCGTTGATAAAAGTATTGTCGGAAATACCTATGGAAAAATCACCACGGTGGATTATGTAAGGAGAAGAGGGTCATAAGATTGAATTAAATTTAATTTTTAGACATTGATGAAAAATATGAAATGAAACACAATGAGGATAGTATTTATTGTTGAACGGGGTAATGGTAATATGAAAAATATTTTAGTTGCATGTGCGCTGGTGTTCTTGCTGGCTTTCGCCGCCACGGCATTTGCTGATAATGCCACTCCTGAGAACTTAACCTGGAGCGGAATGGCGGTACTTAAGCTTGACAAAACAACTTTCGCCGCGGGAGAAGCGATAACCGGAAAAGTTATTCTAACCAACAATGAAGAAGCGCTTCTTTTAAACGGAAAAATAGTTCTTCACATAGCGCAGGGCACATATGAGTACCCGTCGCAGTTCAACGCCAATGATAATATTGTTCTTGAAAAAATAATTGATTCAGGGTGGATACTTCCAAGAACCTCAAAAGAAATAAATTTCTCGCTTCCTGCTCCTGCGGGAGGGGATTATAGGATTGACTTGTATTCATGGGCCGGAAAATCAAAACTCCTTGGAGCAAGCAATATACTAATGGGTCCCTCTTCAGAATCATTTAAAGTAGCGGGTGACGCAAAGAAAAGAGTAAGCATTGCAAGAGAATTCACTTCATTTAACCTGGTGGCGGGACCAGTGGGTTTCCCAATTAAGAGCGAAGCGGAACTCAGCGGATTTGTAATGCTGTACAACCCAATGGATACTGATAAACAAGGATTAAAACTCGGAGTTAAGGTATGCGAGTGGGCATCAATCTTCTGCGATTCCCCTGAACAATTCTTTGAAGTCCCTGTTGTGAAAAAAGGGGATTACACCTCATTCTGGGCAAAGATGAATGCACCAAAAATCCCTTCGGCTTACGAAATACTAATGACCCTCTATGACGGAGAAAAAATAGAGTCAGTGTATAAGAACAGAGTAATTGTTTCTGGCGGAACCGCGAAAATTAGAAAATTTTTATTAAAAGGGCTTGACACAAAAAGTTATTCAGTTGATGTGACACTCTCTGGGAGTCCGGACCATTTCACAAATCCGGATTTTAATAATTTCTCGCTCACCGCGGAAGTATTTAACAACGGAGCAAGCATTTTGAGAAGCGAGGAGAATATTTCCGGAATCGCAGCGGGAGAGATAATGTCAAAGAGTCTTTCTCTTGGAACTAACTTGTTTGACAAAATGTGCCTAAAAATAATTAAAGACGGAACAGAGTATGAGTCGCAGTGCGTTGATGTGCCAATTCTTCAGATACAGAATGAATACGACAGCGCGCACCCAAAAATGATTGATGTTTCGTGGAATTATGATAATTTAACAGGGGCATTGACAATAACTCTTAAGAAAGAAAAGATAAACGCCCAAATAAATCTTTACAGCTCTGATAGCGCTTTGCTTGGCGAAAGAGCAGAAGGAATCGGGGTATATAGCAGGGCGATTGTGGTGCCAAAAGAGAATCTTACTCTTGCGGTTGATGATTTTGACGCAAAGCAGCAAAAATTAATTGAAATAAATCTTGCTCCTGAAAAAATAATCTCCAGTCCTTTAGGAAATGGAACTTCAAATAATTTAGGCGGAGTGACAGCCGGAAGCGACCCTTTGAGCTGTAATGGAAATGGAATCATCTGCTCAATTGAATCACAATGCAGCGGTGCGGTTAAAGACACAATAGAAGGAAAGTGCTGCATAGGCCAGTGCCTGTCAAGTAATGCGGGGGAGGCAAATTGGAGTGACCTATTGTCTCCTGTGCCTCTTGCGGTTTGGATTCTTATTATAGTTGCAATAATCTTGGTAATTGTAGTTGTTAATGTAAAGGGGGCGAAGCGAAAATGAAATTAAAACTATTCAGCGCGCTTTTACTGATTATAGTTGTGCTTTCTCTGCTTCCTTTTGCGGGCGCTGTAACAGTTCACTGCCTAAGAGCGGATGTGAACAGAGAAATTTATCCCTCTTTTACAATTGATGCGCCCCTGGGATTTGCAACCACTCTAAGCGATTATAATTATCTTATTCCAATAGGCTCTACAATTACTTACTCCGGATTTGGGAATTATCATTTCTATTGCGATGATGGGGCGAGCGGAGCAACGCTAAATTATGTTGACTTGTATGATACTACTACCGGGATAATAGTCGCGACTAATGGGCTAAATAACGGCGGTCCAATCCCTAACCCGGGCGGACCAATTAATACCAGCAGCCCAATGTGTTCAAATGGTCCAAAAAGTCCGTGCGTGATAATGAATGGAATTGATGTTCCGCCAAAAGGTTCATGCGGGACAGTCCTTACAATGGGAATGGGCGGGGTAGATTCGGTGGTTCTTCCGCTAAATGAGAACATGTTTGGACCGCACATTTTACAGCTCCGGCTCGGAACAGTTTCGCCAGGAGGAGTTGATAAGTATGACTCTGTTATTTGGCCCGTTCCAAAAAAAACTATCAGTGTTTTTGTGGGGACTCCAAACATTCTTGTATTCGGACAGCAGGGATTAAAGAGATTAAATTATTATGAGTCAAGCGGGTCGGCACTTGAAACCGCATTGTTCACAATATCAAATAAATCAAAGTACATTGAAGTAATCGACAATTACAAAATTAACTGCACTGAAGGGACTTCCTGCTCACTTGATTTGGATCCGACTCCAACAGACCCTGCAAGGCTGCAATATGCAGGGTTTAGACTGCTCCCAGGGGAATCAATGATAATTCCCGCAAGAGTCACAATTGATAAAACAAAAATCCCTTACTCATTTTTCTCTTCCCTTGACTTGAATTATTATGTTATGGCTGATGCGAGCCATCCGATAGTTGATGACAATAACAATAAGTTAGTTTTCTCAACGCACTCAACACAGACAAAAATCGAGTCGGGTCTTCTTGACAAACAAGACTTCCAAATAAGCGTGATAAAAAATCCTGTTCAAAGGGAATGCATTAGCGCTGATGGGGAGCCAGGAGTTACTGGGGAAGAATATGCTCCAAAAGTTAATTTGTATTTTGGGAGTAATTCCCCTTCAACTGAAGCGACAGGTTCGACAGTATTAATTTCAAAAGATGAGTGCACAAAGACAAGTGACACCGATAACTCTTGGGTGTACTGCTCGCAGAGAGAATTCCTTGTAGCGCTTGCCGAGAGAATAAGCGGCGCTTATGGCGAGATGGCAGTCGCAAATAGCAATGAGGCAGATAATAACTTGTCAGGCGCGCAAATACATCGGGCAAACGCTCTTGCGCTCCTTAATTTTGACGCGCACCTGCGCGCACAAAGCATTACTCCTGCGGAAATAACAGGCTCGGCTGATGCGGTGTCTGACCAAATATTCGCAAGCACGGGGCTAATACACATGAACAAAAACGAGTTCAAGAATCTCAGCGCATCAATTAAATTCCAGAAAACCTCAAACGGGACTATTATAGAAGACACAGACCTTGAGCCCGGGCTATATACTGTTACAATAACAACTTCTGATTTATCTGAAGTAAGCAGCGCAAGCGAATTATTTAAGAATGATGAAACAGTAGCTGACGGACTTAGCATAAATGCGTCAATGGAAAAGAAAGAGGACCCTAAATTTGACTGGTTCTTCTACTACGACAAGAATACTGATAATTTCCCTCAAAAAATATCTCCTGCGCAGAACCCGAATCTCTTCACAACAAATGTGGATGCGAGAGGAACAATACTAACATTTGAGAAGGGCAGTGACATAACAGGACAGTTCTACAAAACAGTTGCGATTCCAATTATGGCAAAGATAAGTGACCGCACCGGCACCGGACCAACCACTAATTTTAAAGTTCCCGGATATGAAGCGGACACATTCACCTATTGGACCGGAATAGCAAGCAATGAGCCGAACAAAGCAGGAGTAGTTGACGGCTGCACAAACCCCTTCACTCAAAAAGCGCTACCATACAGGGCAGCTGATTCAAAAATCGCTTCCTTAGGAAACTTTTCAATGCCTGAAGCGACAGGAAATAAACAGAATGGAATAATGTACCTGCAGACGGTTGTTTATGTCCCAGTTCTTAGCGGGCAGTTGACTATTTCAGATGCTGAATTTGGGCTTAGGTGGCTTGGGTATAGTTGCGACGGCAACTCGACTAATAAGTGCGGAAGCACAATCACAAACATTGTTGGAAATTATCCAAACACAAAAGTTGAAACATTAAACGAAGTTTTTAACGGGATAAAGAACGGAAGCATATGCGTTTTTGAGGACAATTCACTTTCAAACCCAAGATGGAAAGTGTTCTGGAATCAGGACAAGGTTCTTCAGGGACTCAATGCCGACAGAAATGCGATTAATGACGCGAATCTTTGCATAACAAGACAAACCTTCTCAAGCTAATGCCATTCTTTAATTGAATGCAGATTTATATATTAAAAAGTTGTGTGTTTCGTATGGTTTTGTTTGGGGAGTTTGATAAGATTCTTTTGCTTTTCTTTATTGTGGTGCTTGGCACTATATTTGCTTTTTCATTTAATGTTGATGTCACTAAGTCGTATCATGATGCGCGGCAGATAGCGATTGGAACTGAATCTATTTTGGGTGATAATAATGCGTTGCTTGCGAAGTATGGGGGGACAGGTGTTGTGACTTGTCTTGATGGGAATGTTCTTGTCTGGAGTTCCAGCGCGAATTCCTGGAAGTGCGGGAAAAACTTAATGTCTCTAACTGATGTGAATAATATCGTTGTTGCCGCCTCCGGCGGGACAGGATTAATTTCCTGCCAGGATGGAAATGTTTTGAAGTGGAGCGGCGCACAAAGCAAGTGGGTGTGTGGGGATAATGCTTCAAGCGGAGTATTGGGGACAGGCACTACAAACAAGATTGCTAAATGGGCAGCTCAGAATACAATTGGAGATTCGCAGATTTCTGATGATGGAATAACGGTCAGAGTGGTTGGGGACATTTGCACAAGTGCCGGCGGAGGAAAATGTTTAAGCCAAGCACAGACAGGACCTGGCCTGGTTGTTGGAGGGGGCGTGGATAAGAGAGCAGACGGGTGGAATGCTAATTGCAAGCCCTGGGGCGTAGCATATTGTGATGCCTACCAAAATCTTACATGTCCAGTTTCAACAACAAGGATTTCTGTCGGGAGCACATATATTCCATTTAATAACAAAGTTCCTGAAACTTGGTTGCCGACATATATTTGCATAACAAATTAGCAAGAATTCTATAAATATTCTCTTTTTGGAGAACATCAGATTCCTTTTATTCTAAACATTCCTAAGAAGATTAGAAACAACGCGAGGAGCATTATTAAAACGAAAACTAATTTGCTGTCAAGGAAAGATAAATCAACTCCTTTGGAAGATTTTGTATTCTGCGCTGACGCCTGTGCGGAAAACTTTTTCTCTTTTGGTTTAGCGGAAATCCCGCCCCCGACAATTTCTTTAGCATACTTTCCCCAGTTCGCGGGAGTCTTTAAATCATTAATTGTTTCAGAAGTAAGTTCAAGGTAGCCTTTTTCCCTGTCAGGGACCGCGTCTATTCCTTCAATCGCGCCGTCAACGCCATTAATTATTAATTTGTATTCTTTTCCGCCCAAAGAAACACTTGTTTTGTATAATGGCAAAAACATTTTTCTCGCGCTTGAAATAACAACATTGCCTTTAGGGACCTCAAAGTGCTCCGCGGTCTTCATCTTGAGAACCTCTTCCTGGTCCTTCTTCTCAATGTTGCACCACTTCTCGTCAAACGCGCCCTTAGGGGTGCCGCTTGCCGCTTTCTTCCAGTTGCTTTTTAGCAGTTCGACCAAATCTTCGCGTATCGAAACATTATGTCCGTCAACAGCGAGAATACCATCAATGGATTTTTTCACTACTTTGTGGCCATTTGACTCCGCCTCGATAAAGTAGTGGTAGTTAAACAAAAAATATGGCACTAAATCGAGTCTTAAAGGCTTAAGCTCAATCTCGCGCCAATTCCTTTTACTAAGTTCCTTCTTAACAGAGTCCGCCGCGCCGGCAGAGGTAAAATTAATAGGCAATAATGGATTGCCTAGATACAATTAACTCACTGTCCTTTTTTCTTTATGATTTTTACTTTTGAAGGAGTGATGAGAATTCTTTCAGCTGAGATACCAGCCATGTCTCCGTCAACTGCTTTTACTTCCTGTTTTATTCTTCCTAGCAATTCTTTTAGCTTAGCTTTGTTTCTCTTATTGAGATCAGCTATGTTAGCAAGAACAAGGTTGCCCTGCTTTACTTCTCTTATAACTACATCAGCGTCAACGTCAGTGTTTAAGTCAAGAGGCTTAACAAGTGCGTCAGCGTTCTCATAGTTTTCTTCTTCAACCTGGTCTAAAGTGTTCAAAAACTCGTCCAAGTCCACCGAATCAGTTTTTGTTATTACTTTGTTAAAAAAACCCAAATTTACCACCCCGCGAAAAAGCGCGTATACTTACCTTTTCTTGAGTAAAACATTTAAAAGCCCTATGCCGGGGTTAAAAAATCTCAAGAAATTGTTTTAGAGACAATTTTTCTCTCCAAATAACTTTTTATAATCCAAAAGCGTTACTTTTGCATGGCATTTTTTAGCGGACTTGACAAGATTCTTTTGCTGTTTTTTATTGTGGTGCTTGGCACGATATTCGCATTTTCTTTTAATGTTGACACAACCCAGCCGTATCACAATGCAAGACAAATCGCGATTGGAACGGAATCTATTTTGAATGACAATAATACTTTGCAGGTGAAATACGGCGGAACCGGATTAAATGGGTGCAGCGGTGATGGAAATATTCTGTATTGGGATAATACATTAAAGAGCTGGAAGTGCGGAAGCAGCGCCAATATTTCCGGCGGAATCGGGCTTGTTTCCTGCCTTGATGGAAATTTGTTGAAATGGAGCAGCGCCGCTAACGGATGGGTCTGCGGCGGGAATTTGGTTTCTCCCGGCGGAGGCACGACACTGCCCTCCTGCTCAAATGGAGAAGTGCTGAAATGGAATGGGACAACATGGGCATGCGGGACAGATAATACTGGCTCTGCCGGTATCACTCAATTAAGTTCCGGAACTGGAATTACTTTGAATCCAAGCACAATTACTTCCACAGGAAGTATTTCTGTAAATACTTCTGCTGTGCAGTCAAGAGTAAGCGGCACGTGCCCCGCGGGACAGGCAATAGCAACAATTAATCAGGATGGGACAGTGACATGCAGGGCAGTATCTTCCGTGACATGCACTTATAATGGAAAAACTTATTCAGTGGGCGCGATATGCGGAGTGGGGGGAAACTGTAATGCGTTTGGGACACCATACTATCCTATTACATATTGTTACAAAAAAACTTGTTTGGCTGATGGTAGTTGGAGCGCAGACCAGTCGCCAGGGACAATTGGCGGGTGCGGGGCAAGCAGCAACGGCGCAGCGGTTTATTCCTGCCCTGCAAAACAGGTTTCAGCAAATTTTTGCGGAATAAATTATGGCGAGCTTTATGGCCACGGCACTGATGCTATTTGGTGCAACGGGCAGTTAAGTTTGAAGTCAACATGCTGGTATTTTGCATCGGGCTCCTGCTCAAACGAGGTCTCCGCAGCATGCACTATAGTCGGGTATTTGGCCAATAACTAATCCCAATATTTATCCTAAATAATTGAGTAATGGAACTTTATATTCGGAAGGCTTACTACCACTATTTTTATTTGTTTGCCACCAAAAAGGATACTACTTTTAGGGCAGGGTGGGGAAACTTGGAGAATATTTTTGAAAAACAATTACTAAGAAACACGGTTTTCTTAAATAAGGATATTATCTCCCCGCACCACATCCCAGAAAAACTTCCTTTTAGAGAGAAACAAATTGAGGACATTACTAACGGACTCTCCGCGTTAATAAATAATTCAAAACCAAATAATCTGTTCATTTACGGAAAAACAGGAACAGGCAAAACTTCTACAGTAAAACATGTGCTTGACCAATTAAGCGCATTCGTCGCGAAAAATAATAAAAGCGCGTTCTCCTGCTATGTTAACTGCCGCAGCCACTCCTCCAAATACAAAGTGCTCCTAAAATCAATCCGCGCATTTTACCCTGAAAAAGATTTCTTGGGATACAGCGCGTCATTTGTTTATGAAAAGCTTTTGGAGTTTGCGAATGATAAACAGGCGCACCTGATTCTAGTGCTTGATGAGATTGATAAAGTAAAAGATATTGATGATTTGGTTTATTCGCTATCTAGGGGAAATGATGAAGTTCAAAAGGGCTCAATCACAATGATAGGAATATCAAATAACTTAATGTTCAAGGAAAAACTTGACCCCAGAACTAAGAGCTCGCTATGCGAAATAGAACTTGTATTTAATCCATACAACGCGAACGAACTCCGCGAAATTCTTAATGAGCGAAGCGCCGCGGCATTCAAACCAAACGTTGTGACTGACCCTGCGGTATCACTAGCGGCTGCAATCGCCGCGCAGGAATCGGGTGACGCAAGAACCGCGGTAATGCTAATGCAGCGCGCGGGGGAAATCGCAGACAGCGAGTCTGCAAACACTCTGACGGATATTCATGTTGAAAAAGCAAAAGCAAGTGTTGAGGAAGAAATAATTCTCTCAATGATATCAACTCTTCCCCAGCAGCAGCAGCTTGTGCTTTACGCAATCGCACAGCTCGCTTCGCAAAAAGACAGGGGACTAAGAAAAGTTACCGGCGAAATAGAAAAAGGGGTACTTTACTCCGGGGAAATATTTGAAACATATTTGGAACTCGCAAAAAAATTTGATGAAAGAACAATCACAAGCAGATGGTACCGCCAATACATAAACGAACTCGAAATGTACGGACTCATTTTAGTAACCGCGTCAGGAAAAGGAATAAAGGGGCAGACAAGACTAATCAAACTCGGATTTGACGCGAATAAAATAAAAGTCGCGCTTGAGAAAGAACTGTTTAAGCAGATGTCCTGATTAGCGTGCTTCATTTTTATGAGAATAATGGTGCTAACAGCAAAACTTGGAACAAGCGGATCTATTGCAGGCTCCAGTTTTCCAGTGATTGAAGTGTTTAAGAGACTCGGAAAAAAGCACAAAGTATTTTTGCTGCTCCCCGAACCATTCTTTATTGAAAACACAAAAACGCTTATCATAAACCAAAAACGTTTTCTGCCGCTTGCAAAAATACATGCGGGAAACAGGGAACTCCATATGCGGAAAATGCAGAATGTTCTTCCTGACACCACTCTTCCCAAAGTGGATGTTGTGGTGTGCTCATATTATATCACATGGAAACTTGCGAAGAGAATTGCGCGCAGCCAAAAAGCGAAGCTTGCCGTGATATACCGAATGCATAACCGCATGAAACAAGAAGTCAATGATGAACGGCCGTATGAAAATGGAATACGCGATAAAATTGAGATGAATATGGCGCATGAAAGCGATTTAATTATCTGCCAGTCTGAGTTTGAAAAAAAATTTATTATGGACAAATACGGGGCGCCCGCGCAAAAGATTGAGCTGGTCCCAAATGGGGTAGACTGCCATGAGGTTAGGAATGAAAGAGAAGGGGTGCTGTTTGCTTCAAGGCTTGAAAAATCAAAAGGAGTAAATGATTTTGTCTATGCTGCAAGAAAAATGAAAAAAGTTCGGTTCTTGGCATGCAATGGAGGGGCACTAAAAGAAAGATTGCTGAAACTAAGAATCCCAAACCTTTTCTTTATGGGGTGGACTGAGCATGAGTTCATGAACTATATTTACTCTCGGGCAAAAATATTGTTCTTTCCTTCAAGAGTGGAGACATTCGGGAATGTGCCTATAGAGGCGATGGCCTGCGGAACACCCGTTGTGGGATATAAGGGAGTAGGGGAAATTCACATAAAAGACGGTTACAATGGCTTCATTGCGAAGAATAAAACTGATGCTGTGAAAAAAATAAAACTGCTTTATGCTAATAAAAAGCTCTGGAAAAAGTTCAGCGCTAATGCGAAAAAATACTCAAGGAAATTTACTTGGGATGAATCCGCAAGACTATGGGGTGTTGCTCTTTTCAAATTAATAAATAGGCGAAATAATCCTTGATGAATGAATAATATCGTTCTTTTTTTATGATTTCACTGGTTGTTATAAAAATCGAACTAAGAAGTATTAAATACTAAAAATTCCTTTATGGAGCAAGCGTTAGTTATTGTGCTGGTGGTCTAAATGGCAGGATATGAGGATTTCGTTGACTTGGGTTATCATCCAACCCCAAAGGATATTATCGCGGTTTTTAAGGTAAAAGTTCCTGAATGGGAAAAACCTGAAAGGGCATTTGGGGCGATTGCAAGCGAAAGCTCGGTAGGCACTTGGGCTGATTTGAACATTTGGGCAAAATATCCGCACGTAAAAAAAGTTGCGGCGAAAGTATTCAGCATAGAGCATAATCCAAACGGGTATTGGGTAAAAATCGCCTACCCGCAAGACCATTTCGAACAGAATAATATAAGCCAGATACTCGCCTCAATCGCCGGAAATGACTTTGGAATGAAAGCGGTTGACGGACTAAGGCTTGCTGATATACAATTCACAAAAGAGGTTGTGAAGCAGTACCCCGGACCAGGAAAAGGAATAAGCGGTATTCGAAAAATGTTTGATGTTCCAGAAAGACCACTAATGCTCTCAGTGCCAAAACCAAAAGTCGGGATGACTACTGAGGAGCACGCGGACATTGGATATCAGATATGGACAGGCGGGCTTGACTTGCTTAAGGATGATGAAAATTTAACAAACCAAAAGTTTAATCCATTCAAAAAAAGAGTGGAGAAAACTTTGAAAATGAGAAATAAAGCGGAAAAAGAAACCGGGCTAAAAAAATGCTATTTAGTTAATGTATCCGCGCCAACCGTTGAAGAGATGATTGAGCGCGCAAGATATGTGAAAAAGCAGGGCGGAGAGTATGTAATGCTTGACATTATTACCTCCGGATGGACCGCGCTTGCGAGCCTAAGAAACGAGTGCGATGATTTGGGGCTTGCAATACACGCTCACCGCGCGATGCACGGCGCATTCACAAGAAATCCGGACCACGGAATTTCAATGAATGTAATTTCAAAGCTTGCGAGACTTGCCGGAGTGGATCAGCTCCACATAGGAACAAGCATAGGAAAACTCGTGAGCCCAAAAGAAGAAGTGCTCCAGTGCCAAGCCGAACTTACCGCAACTAAAAAAACTAAAGAGAACATTAGAGAGCATTGCCTTTCTCAGGACTGGGGAACACTAAAACAAGTATTCCCTGTCTCAAGCGGAGGACTCCACCCGGGAATAGTTGATCAAGTAATCAAACTACTTGGAACAAACATAATGATACAGCTCGGAGGGGGAGTACATGGCCACCCAAAAGGAAGTTATGCTGGAGCCGTAGCGATGCGCGCCGCAATTGACGCATACCTTGACAAGCAGAGCGTGGAGGAGAAAGCGAAGAACTGCCCTGAGCTCAAAGAGGCGCTCAAGACATGGGGAAGAACACTGCCTAAGTGAGATTTTTAGCCGCTGCTTTTGGCGGGTTCACTAGGAAAATTAATTAAGCATGCCTTATTGGTTCGCTTTACTCAATAAAAAAGTTTATTAATGAGGCAAACATTAGTAGTTAGGTTTCTTTTGCCAGTTGAGAACTAAGGAATCAATTAACGGGTGATACATTTGAGTCTAAGCACACTTACTTTTGGAAGCATGAACAGCATAAATGCGCAGTCGCATAATCGAGGCAAGGTGAAAATAATTAAAGCAGAGAAATTTGTCGGAATGGATGCTGTGTGCGTAATTGCAAAGCTTGTCGAAGGCGCGGTCGCAAAAAAAATGAAGATGGCGGGCAAGGATAAAAGTGTTGTTATTAGCGTTGAATCAAAATCAGGCGACGGTTACTGCACAAAAATCGGCGCGCAGGTGGTTTTGATGGTTGAGGGAGTATACAAAGAGGACTTCCCGGCGGGCGCCGACATAATATTTGAAAAAGGCGCTGGCGGAGATGAAAGCAAGCCGAAAGGAAGAGTAATAATCGCTTAAGAAATATTTTGGGCAGAAAATAAACCCATCAAAAGGCTTAATTACTTCAATTTTCAATAACTTTGCATGCCCCTTGAATACAAAAACAATCTTTTGCTTGATAATCTGCACGCAAATTTTCTCTCAACTGAAAACAAAACTCTTTTCTCGTACGGGCTTGTTTTGTTTCTTATTCCTTTATTTCCGCTTCACCAGTTAATCATCGGGACAATTGTTAACGCGCTTTTAATTAAATCTGCCATTTCAATGAAAACAAAAAATGTTTTTCTTCTGGCGCTAATTCCAAGCATTGCTGTTGCGGCAGGAGGAGTATTATTTGGCGGACTGACAAGCTCCACGATTTACATGCTTCCTTTTATTTGGGCGGGCAACGCGACGCTAATGCTTTTTATGCGGAGAATGTTTGCGCGGGAGAATAAAAATTATTTGATTTCTTCGCTTGCGGGCGCAACTGCAAAAACCGCTCTGCTATTTTCTGCGGCTTTTGTGATGCTTGCGTATAGTTTTGTCCCAGCCCTCTTTCTCACAGCTTTTGGCAT
The DNA here is from genome assembly GCA_902385225.1 of uncultured archaeon. Classification (GTDB taxonomy): domain Archaea; phylum Iainarchaeota; class Iainarchaeia; order Iainarchaeales; family JAAZKV01; genus JAAZKV01. Next base: position 35,521 of record CABMEU010000038.1, read on the forward strand.
ACTTCAATTTGGCACCGCAGTAGCGGGGGCAATAGCCGTGGGCGCCGCGGATAAGTTTATTTTTAAGAAATAATCTAATTTAGGCAAGCAAAAATTAGAACTTATTTTTTTACTTTCAAATTGTACTCTTTCACTTTGTTCGCAATCAAATCAAGAACTCTCTTACTTGGCTTAAGGTGGGCGTTCTTTAGCGCTTCGTGAAGTGTGCACTTTGCCCCGCCATAATCATGCCCCGGCCAGATGATTAACTTCTGGTCAAGCTGTGAAAGAAAGGCGATTGTCTCTTCCTGCTCTGACTCGTTTCCGCCATACTGGGTATTGCCTACTCCGCGGGCAAATAAAGTATCCCCTGTAAATAAATTGTTCTCAAGCTGAATGCAGACGCAGTCGCTTGTGTGGCCGGGAGTGTGAATAAATCTAATAGAAAAGCCCGCCACAATTTTTTCTTCAAACTCCCCAAGCTGTTTTGAAGCAGGAATAATTGAAGGAACTCCCTTTGAAGAGAAATAATCAAAAAGTTCGCGGTGATCTGGATGATTGTGGGTAATTGTTTGCAGAACAATTCTCAAGTCGTGTTTTTTTATTGCAGCATCAATTAATTCTTTGTTTCCTGTGGGATCAATAAGAACAGCTTCTTTTGAGTGTTTTCCTTCCCCAAGAACAAGATATGAAAAGTTGTCATCAAATCCCCCCACCCGCAGCTGAAGTATTTTTGCCATATACTAAGTGCTGGAAGGAGGTGTTTTCAATTGTTTTGTTACTAAAGACAAGCAGGCAAAAAGCTCTTTTTTTGTCTAAAAATACAATCTTTTTAACCTTTCCCATCCACTTAATTTTATAGTGTTGGCGAAGCCAATTATGCGGGACTGCCTTGTTCGTCCAGTGGTCTAGGATCTACCCCTGTCACGGGTGGGACCCGGGTTCGAATCCCGGACAAGGCGTGAAAATACATTATGTTGGACATAATTCCGGCTAATTCTGCTTTAGATAAGTTTTTCTAGTCTTCCCTGCACAAATGAACTGCACTTTTAGGGGGGATTCTAATGAGTAATAAAAAGTTTATTTTTTCACTTGCACTCGCAGTTCTTGCGTTCGCGCTATTTTTTGGCTGCACGCAGGGCGGGTACACTGCCCAAACCAATAATCAAGCAAACGGGAATAATACGACAAACCAAGACAATAATGTTGTAACTTCATCAAATCCTCAGAACTATGCAGTTAATATCTCAAACTTTGCGTTCAACCCTGCGGAGGTTACAATAAACAAAGGCGATACAGTATCTTGGCTGAACAGTGATTCATCTCAGCACACCGTGACATCAGATACTGCCGGATTATTTGATTCAGGATTCCTTGCGAAGGGCGCGTCATTCCAGCACACATTTAATGAAGCGGGAACATACACATATCACTGCTCTGTTCATCCGAGCATGAGCGGAAAAATCATTGTTCAGTGAATTAATTCTGAGAAATAACTTGTTGAGCACTCTTGTTGTGCTCAGCAATAATCAATAAATGATAAAGAGGTGTTTTTGCATGGCTGATAAAAAAGTTAAACTCGACTCGTTGCTCAAAGGGGGAAATTTCTGCGTTAAGTGCGGAAGCGAAGTGCCTTTTGATAAAGTGGGGCACAAGTGCGAATTAATAAGCTGCCCATCGCCGAAAAGAAAGAAAGAATAAAAAAAATAGTTATTCTTTTGAGCTTGTTTATGCTTCAATCATTTTCTTAAGGTCAACTTTTTTAATAGTGATTTGAAGGGAGCCGGCAGCTTTTCCGCTTAAGAGCTCTCCCGTAACCGGAGTGAATCCGGAACTTGAGATTAAAGCATTAATCTTTATTCTTGCTTCCTTATTTCTATACTCTATTTTTCCGCTCAAAGCATTAACTTCAAATTCGCGCTTATAATTAACTCTCTCAACAGTGCCTCTCTGGCCGTGAGAAATAATATCAAAATCCTTAATTGCGCCCTTGCCCCCGGCAACGAAACCATAAACAATATCATTTTCTTTAGCAAAAGTCTCAAGAGCTGAGAAAATATCCTCCCCATCATCAAGAACAACAGTAAAATTGACCATTCAAACCACCACAGCAACAACTAACTTATTTACTCTAAACAACTATTTAAATAACTTAACATAAAGTCATCAAAATGCCAAAAAAGGCTTATTTTATGGACTCTAAAAGGGGCGCGGAGTTACTCAGTAACCTTAATCGCATAATATCTCTGCACCCTAAGCCCCGGGGAGAGCCACTCCTCATCGCTTAGCCCTGCCTTCATGCAAAGGTGGGACAAAAAGTCCTCTTTATTTGGGAGCTCCTCCCAAACACTTGGCAGAAATGTCGCGCTCCTCTGCCCCTTAGTAATAATTAACCCGTCCTTTCCCGCAGCAATCTTTTCAAGCAGTTCATTTGGGCTTTTAAAGTTTAATTCTTCGGGAGCGGTAAGAACCGAAACCTCAATTTTTATTCTCTGCAATTCTTTTTTTGAAAGCGCGGAGAATCTGGGGTCCGAGAAAGCCGCTGAGAAAGCGTTTTCAATAATGTCAAGGTAGAGCGGCTGAATTGCAACAAGATGGCCAATGCATCCCCGCAAGTTCCCGTCAATTGTAATAGTGACAAAACAGGCTTTTTTTTCAAGCAGCTTCTTTGGGACAGATTTTACTTCCCCTGCATCAAGCCTGAAAAGCGAGTCATTCAAAAGCCCGAACTCAATTGACCTTCGCGCAAGAGCCGTGCAGTAATTTGATTCAGTGTCATCCAGAAAAAACTCCTGAATTTTATTATTTGTCTTTTTTTGCATCAAACTCAAAAGAGTTTCTTTTAAAAACTATTTAAAATCTCCTCGTTTCACATTTTGTTTATGAAAAAACTAATTTTCTTTGCCGCGGCGATTATTGTTATTTTAGCGCTGGTTTTAGCGGCATTTATTCTGCCTCCCGCAGCACCCGCCAAAACTTCAATAAGCGTCGGAGCGCTTCTCCCGCTCACAGGGAAGAACGCATCGTATGGACTTGAAATACAAAACGGAATAGAGCTTGCGCGCGGAGAGATAAATTCTGCGGGCGGGATAAATGGAAAAGAACTTGAGGTAATTTACGAGGATGATGCGGCTGACCCAGCTGTCGGGGTAAATGGAATGCAAAAACTCGCGGAAGTAGATAAAGTTCCAATTGTGATGGGTTCTTGGTCAAGCGGAGTAGTGCTTGCGGTTGCGCCGATAGCCGAGAAGAATAAAGTTACAATGCTTGCAGAAGCAATCTCTCCCGATATCACAAACGCGGGGGATTATATTTTCAGAATACACCCTTCAGCCGTTTATTACACAAAAGTTTCTGTTGATTATCTTGTTGGCAAGAAAATAAATACGGCTTCTGTTTTATACTCAAACACCGCTTTTGGAAAATCACTCAGCGACGCGTTTGTGAAAAAGTTTGAGGAAAGCGGGGGAAAGATTCTTCTTGTTGAATCCTATAATCCTTCCGACACGGATTATAAATCCGTTTTGAATAAAATAAAACAATCCTCTCCAGAAGCATTATTTGTTCCAGGTTATCAGGAAGTACTTGATATTATAAAACAGGCGACAGAGAATGATATTAACTCGCTGATACTTGCAACACCCACATTTGAATCCCCAAGCACGATTCCAAAACTTGGCGCGCTCGCGGAAAAAGTTGTTTACCCGCATATATATTCTTCAGATATGAACGAACCAAAAATTATTGCATTTGAGAGAAAATATTTTGATAAATACGGGGTTGAAATTACGGGGTTTGCCCATTCAATGTATGACGGAACTTATATTCTTGCGGACATTCTGAAAAAATGCGATACAAACAGGGAATGTATTAAGGAAAACATGTACAAAACTGATTATGACGGGGTATCGGGAAGAATACAATTCGATTCAAGCGGCGACCCGCTCATCAAAATAATTATGAAAACCGTTCGCGGCGGGAAGTTTGTTTCAGCAGAGTAATATTATCTAATAAAGAGAGAAATTATTTAACAAATGCAATCGAAGCGTACCCGACAACCTCTTCTTTGCTTCCTGCTGTATCTCCAGAATTGCGGTAATCAAGAAGAATCGGTTTCCATTTATTTCTCTTTGCGAGAAGAATGAGCGCGGCGATTCCAGTTTTTCCGCACGCGTCGCCTGTGCGCATAAATTCCTCAAAATCCAAATCAAGTATCGCGTTAATTGTAACAGCGTCAATTTGCTTTGCTTCTTCATATTTAAAGAAGTGGCTCAAATCGGAACTTGCAATAATTACTGTGCCTTTTGCGAGGGGGAGAAGCGCGCCTGCGAGCACGTCGGGAGAAATTTCGCCATACATTATCGGGGTAAAATCAAAATTCGCAAGAACCGTTTGAAGAAACGGCGCCTGCACTTCAAGCGAGTGCTCCACATCCTTTTTTACAATTGGAAAATCTGCTTCTCTCACTTTGAGCTCTCCAAGAGGGGTTTCCCAAGGCGCTGAAAATGAATATGCCCCTTTAATGTAATGATAGTGACTGGGACCAAGAAGAGTTATTTTTTTTGGGGAGGCTTTTTGCAAAACATTGTAAGCAAAAGCCGCGGTGAAACCTGAATAAATATACCCTGCGTGCGGAACAATAAGCGCCGCAAGTTCTCCTTCAAGTTTTTTTGTCTTTGCCTGCGAGAGAAACTTTTTAATCATTGAAGAAAGCTCTTTTTTCTCTGCAGGGTAAAATGTTCCCGCGTGAATTTGGCGCCTGATTTCTTTTTTCTCTATGCTTTTCACTCAAAAACCCCCGCGATTTTCTCCCCGCAACTAGCACACTTGTTCTTTTCCATGCCAATTACTTCAGCGCCAAACCCCTGCCTGCGGATAATTTGGTGATTGCACTTTGGGCAGTGAGTATCCCCAAGATTTTCCCGCACATTCCCGCCATACACATAACTGAGTCCGGCATTTCTCCCGATTTTAACCGCGCGCTTAATTTCTTCCACGGTTGTTGGAGGAATATTGTACATTTTATGTGTAGGAAAGAATGCGCTTACATGCCAAGGAATGTTGTGATCAAGCTCCGAAATAAATGAGGCGATTTGTTTGAGCTCCTCTTCAGAATCATTTTTTTTAGGAATTAATAGGGTGGTGAGCTCAATCCAAATCCCTTTCCTATGGTACTCCTTTATTGCCGCGAGAGTTTTCTCAAGCTCCGCGCCGCAAATTTTCTTGTAAAAATTATCACTAAACGATTTTAGGTCAATATTCGCCGCATCGAGCCTAGTCTTTTTCTTTGAAAGCTCTTCAAGCTGTTCTGTACTCGTGTAGCCGTTTGTCACATAAACTGTTCCAAGCGCGGGAGCACTCTTCTTCGCAAGAAGAATCGCCTCAAGATTAAACTCAGGGGTAATTGAGGGTTCATTATAAGTAAACGCTATGCTCTTTGCTTTCTTCTTAATCGCAAGCTCGACAAAATTTTGAGGAGTAATCTCTTCAAGCAAAAGCGACTGCTTCTGTGCATCCGCTCCGCGCACAAAACTTGTCTGGAAATTCTGGCAAAAATCACAGCGAAAATTGCACCCAAAAAAACCCGTGCTCATTGTTTTCGTATTTGGAAGGTAATGAAAGAGAGGTTTCTTTTCAATCGGGTCAAGGCTGAGCGAAGAAGGCCGATTTTCAACAACACAAACAATTTTTCCGCGGACGTTTTTTCTTACGCCGCACAAACCAAATGCGCCGTCCGGAATAGAACAGTAATGTCTGCACGCGAGGCACTTAATTGTCCGCTCTGAAACTTTGGTAAAAAACTTTTGCGACATGCACAATTTTGTAATCAAAGAAGTTAAAAAAGAGAATTATGCGCGGAGCCCGCGGGTAGGCGACCCCTAGCATAAATTAAATATTTATTCTCCCCAAGGGGAAGATTCGTTTGACTCAGAAATTACTCTTGAGCGGCTGTTCTCTGACTCAAGCGCTCGTACTCTTCTCTTCAAGTCGCTTAATTGTCCCGTAATTTCCTCAATTTCCTGTTTCAATGAGTACTCAGTGTCCTCGTCAAGCAAATTAAGCTTTTTTCTTCTTTCATAATTCTTTTCAAGGCTGGATTTAACCCTCATAGCCTTTTCGTACTCGTATTTAAAATCCTCAAGCGTTTCTGTCATCCTATCACCCGCGTCCTGCCGAGGCAGAACCATTACTAGTATAATGCTTATTCTCTTTAAAAAACTTGATTTTGGACTAAAATACCTGCTGTTTTTAAACCCAAAAAGATAGTCAGCCTTAAATACAAGGTTTGTTCTCTTCTAATAATGCAAAGAAATGCTCTTTTCGCGCTCGCGGCGACGCTACTACTTTTACTTATCCTGCCCATCGGCTTTGCGGAAGATGCAAATTCGGCGAGCGGAGGGGGAAGTATTTGTACTACAGAATATGCCCCTGTTTGCGGGGAAATAACGGTTTGTCCTAATTGCATTTCATCCTCGGCGACTAATTGCATAGGCGGAGAATGCACTACAAACAAAAAGACTTACATAAACCAGTGCGAACTTGAGAAAGCAGGAGCAATACTTGTGAATGTCGGGGAATGCCAGGAATGTTATAAAGAGGGCACGGCAATGCCAATTGTCCCTGGCGCGCAATGCTGCACTGGATTAAAACAAATTCCAACCACTGAAGTGCGCAATGGTGAGATAATACCATTAATTGGGACCAGCATCTGCTCAAAATGCGGAAATGGAACATGTGAAAGTGAGTGGGAGAATTATGTAAATTGCCCGTCTGATTGTCCAAGAGATAATAATTCCTCAATCGTCAGCGAAACAGTAAAATGCTTATTTCGCGGCTCAACTACTTCCCAAACCTGCTCGGCGGTAAGCGAAGGCAAAGAATATTTCTGCTCCTCAGAAACACTTACGCCAGATTCTACTAGTTCAAATGAATCCTGCGGCGCAAGTGTTGAGGGAATTAAAGGAACAAAATTACTTTGGAAAAGCACTTGCGGAGGATACGCAACAACAATAATTGACGGGACAGATGATTATGCAAAGTTTGATTGCACCCCAAAGGACACTAATGCAATTGAAGGATGTGTTTGCACTGCCGAGTACGCGCCCGTATGCGGAACAAACGGCGAAACATACAGCAACGCCTGCAGGGCAAAGTGCGCAGGCACCGGAATTATTTCTAATGGAAAATGCCCTGCGATAGAGCCGCCAAAAAGTGATTTCTACAAAAGCGCTTACTGGAAATGCTCTGACGGAAGAGAATACAAACAAAGTTCTGATAGATGCACCCCTTATGCAGAGTGGAAGCAACTCGCGAGAAGAACCTGCGAAACCGAATGCATTACATCCACTCCCACGGCAACTTCCACAACTGCCGTGCCAATAGCAAGCGAAGGCAGTGTAAATGATTTCTTCTCAAATTTATCCGGGTTCTTTGGATTCTCTCCTCAGCCGCAACCAGTTGCGACAGCGACAGTTCAAACTACTGCGCAAGCCGGAGCCTCAATGCAGCTTCCTAATGCGTGCAGCTACGTTGTGGATTTGCAGCCAAATGATTCCTGCAAGCCAAATGACCAAAGATGCTATGCGCAGACAATAGATGAGATAAAATCAATAAAAGACTCTTGCGGCGCGGGCAATGGGGAAGTAATAATAAAAAGGAACGAAAAAGAATGCGACTTTTATTCATGCGTGCAAAAAGCCGATGTTGCGAAAGAATGCAGAACTCTTGCGGATATACCGTCAGAAAAATATTCTAATTGCGAAAGCAAAGGCGGCAAGTTAGCGACAAAAACCGATGACAACGGCTGTCTAATTGTTCTTGAATGCGTTGGAGCGCAGGCGCAGGACACAAATAACACAAATGTAAATAAGCAAATTCTCACTGACAAGGCAAGCCTTCTTGGGTTAGCACTTAAGATTGAAAGCGTGAAAATGAATCTTGCTTTGGTGCTTGAAAAACTTACAACACTTGAAGAATATTATGCGACTAAGGGCGATGCTAACTCAGCTGCAAAATTCACAAACGCAAAACAACTAATTAATAACGCGACAATTAAACTTGACTCAATAAAACAGAGTATAAAAAATAATGTGGATAATTTCACTGAAGATAAAGCAAAAGAGGTTAAGAACGTGATAAGGGACATAGTTGACAGCACCCTAAGGGATGTGCTAATGAGCTTACTTGAGTAAACTTGAGGTGGATTTATGAATAAAGCAATAATTTTGGTGTTCGCAGTTTTAGCTGTCTGCGCAATGCTCTTCTCGGGATGCGTCATTCCTTCAGCGGGCGGAGGAACAAATATAACTTCCGATAAGGACGCTGCAAAAACGGTTGCGGATATTAGCACTGATATTTTTGGAATAACAAATTCGCTTAACGAGATAGACAAGTCGCTTACTGACCAAAACTCGCCGTGATTTAGGAGAGTAGTCAGTAATATTTTTCTTTTCCAACCGCCTGATTTTTAATATCTTAACCCCAATTTTTTCTTATGTCAATTAAGAAAACATTCTTTCCGCCGGAGTTCATTGAAAAATACAAAGCAATGCTTGGAGAGGAATGGCCCGCGTTCTATTCCGCAATACAGGAAAAACGCCCAAAATCATTCTGGGTGAATACTAACAAAGCGACTATTGATGAAGTAAAAGCCTCGCTTACAAAGAAAGGAATTAAATTTACCCAGCTCCCTTTTCATGAGCAGGCATTTCTAATTGAATATGAAAGACCAAGCGAACTTGATGAATATGTCACCGGAAAAATATCCTTGCAGGAAAAAGCATCAATGCTCCCAGTAGTCGCCCTTGCTCCCAAGAAAACAGATTATGTTTTTGACACATGCGCTGCGCCCGGAATGAAAACAATTCAATTAAGCAACCTTGCGGGCAGCGTGCTTGCTACGGATGTTCACTCAAAACGAATGGATATATTAATGAGTATAAGGAAAAGATTCGGGCTTGATAATGTCGCGGTGAAAAGAATTGATTTTCGGAATGTAAAACGCAACAAAAAATTTGATAGAGTGCTGCTTGACGCACCCTGCTCAAGCGAAGGTGTTGTGAGAAAAAAAAGAGAGGCGCTGCTTGAATGGTCAGAGAAAATGGTGAGACAAAAAGCCGCAAACCAAAAACAAATGATAACGCATGCTTTTGATTATCTAAAGGAAGGCGGGGAAATGATTTACTCAACATGCTCCTTTGCTCCTGAAGAGAATGAAGAAGTAGTGCAGTATTTATTGAGAGCGAGAAAGACCGCAAGAGTTATCCCAATTGAGCTTGAAGGAATAAAAATGCGAAAGAACGAATTGTGCGAAGGATGTGTAAGGCTTTACCCGCAGGACAATAACACACAGCAGTTCTTTTTGGTGAAAATAAAAAAAACTCCAAAGGGTGTTTTTGATTGATTCCGCGCAAACTCTTATCATCTCAAAAAAAGAAAGGAAGGGAGTTTTTAGCAACCCTTCCAACAGTTAATGCTGATGACAAACGCAGAACTTCTGCAGCTAATTCTGAAAAGAGGTTTTCTCCTCAAGTTGTTACATATAGATCAATTCTTTCCCAGAGGCTTCGAAATGCGAGAAAATACGACAGAACAAAAGGTTGGGAAGTTAGTTTTCACGCAAACTTAGCAGCATCAAATAAAGCGCTTGGTGTTAGCCTTAATGATCAAGTAAGACGAAAAGCGAAGAATGGTGCGGCGCTTGAAATAGGGTGCGGGGCGGGAGAAACTGTTGCCCAATTACAAAAACTTAATCCCTCTGTTAGATTTTCCGCTACTGGTGTAGCCATAGTAAATGAGTGGATGCATCACCAAAACCATAAGCAAATTGATTGGCATGTGGCGCACATAGAAAATATTGCAAGAGTATTTCAAGGAAGGCAATTTGATTTTATTTATTCCACAACAACTTTTTGCAAAGTTATGCGACCCGAACTAGCACTAAACCAATTGAGTTTAGTGTTAAAAAAAGGTGGAACAGTTATTTTCAACGTAACTCGGAAAAATGCAGAAACTTTTCGCCCAGTACTCAAAAAAATGGGATTTTTAATAAACTGGGAGAAGCCCACTGTGGTTGAGGCAGATTCACGAATTGCAAATACGCGCTCTGCTGAATATACTGCCTTTTCCGCGACCAAAAAATAGGATTTAGGGGATAATTTCCGCGCAATTATATTTTAAAAACTCAAAATCCTTTCTCTTAATTTTTCCTTTCTCTAAAAGCTTTAGAACTTCCGGCTCAATCCTTTTCATTTCCTTAATTAAATGATTAATTGTTCCGCAAAGTTCTGCAATGCCTTTTTTTGGCCAAACCGGATTAAGATTTGAGTATAAGCAGCGCCCGCCGCAGAGTTCATAATCGTCGCATGAAGTGCAGGGTTCTTTTACGGTAAGTTTGAACGGTAACTTATTCGGGTCGGCGGTTTTAATGTCACCGAGATAATATTCTTTCACCCCGCTCATTATCGGGCAGGAAGAAATCTTTCCATTAGGGAGAATTGTAAAATTTCCAACGCCAGAGCCGCAACGCATAAAGTATTGTGTGCCAAAAAGAAGGGAATTCATTATCCCAAGGAACGGGTAGAGCCGCAGAACATTTCCTTTTTTCATCTCCATAAGCCAATAGTCCGCAAGGCGGGTTATGTCTTTGTTATATAATTTGCTCCACTCCAAAAAGTTGCGCTTCTCATAATCATGCCACATATTCGCGTCAAGCTGCCAATGAACGCTACTAAAAGCAAACCCCTCGGGATTCTTTGGTTCAATAAGTTCCATGATATCCTCAAAGAAATCTGTCGGCTCTTCAACAGCCATTCTCGCAATAATCTCTTTTTTGTAGCCATTGTTGCGTGCGAGCTTTAAATTTGAAGTAACTTTTTCCCAAGTTCCCGCTCCGCGATTCTTATTCGTTCTTTCTTTTCCGCCGTCAATTGAAACCAAAATTGTGTGAAATTTATTTACATACTGCTTTGGGAGTTTGTTGAGCAGGGTTCCATTAGTTTGAATTAGCCAATTCTTTACTGTTTTACACTTCTTTTGCGAATCCATTAATCTTTTTATAAAATCAATCTCAAGCAATGGTTCCCCGCCGTAAAAAATAACTGAAATGGGTTTATCTTTATCTTTCTTAAGAAAAGAATTTAGTTGCGCCATTGAATAAATTGGTTTCTCTGGCACAGGCTCAAATTTTAATTTTGATTCTGGCTCATCAAAGGACTTCCCGCAGCAATACTCACAGCAAAGATTGCACTCGGGCGTTGTGATTACGTGATAAATCATGAATAAGTTCTGGGGTGGAAGTAATTTAAGTATTGTGTAGAGTTCTATTTGGATTAGGAAGATATTTTAATTTGAAACTCGTTAGTTATACTATGAACCCGGCAGCGCCAACCCATATTAATGCCAATGGAATTGAGGTTGTTTTGTTTGACCGGCTTTCTTTGCTTAAAAGTCTTTTTCCAGTTAAGGAAGTAATTAAACAGATTAAATTGGAAGCTGCTAAAGGGGGCGCATTGAGGCCAAAACTATTAGTTTTTCCGGAAACAATTTTTGGAAAAACGGCAATAGAGAGACAGAAAGGCAAAAGATTTGCAGAACTAGTGCACTCTGCCATAATGTCACATGGGAACATATTTGTTTTTTATAGTATAATTGAGAAGGGGATCGGGGGAACTTTTACCAACAGCGGGTATTTGATAAAACCAACTAGCGAGAAAAACAAAAGACCTTATTTAGTATATCCAAAATTAGCGACCTACGATAATGGGGAGGCCACTACTGAATTTGAGAAGTATGTGGCTAAGGTAAATGGAATGGAATCAAAACGGGTTACATCGAAAGTTTACAAAATGGCTGGGCGAATAAGGCAGTTTCCTAGAATTGAACTGCAGGGAAAAACAATTGAGTTAAGGGTGTGCGCGGATGTTCGCAAACAGGATGATCAGGATTTGCCGCGCCCCAGAAAAAATGTAAAACTTGCCGACATAATAATTGTTCCTGCGGAAACTTTCCTAGTTTATCCTTATGAGAGAGCGGGAATGGCAAGAGAACTCGCCCCCGGCGGATTGATTATAATTAATGACCCAGTTAATTTTCCTCGCATAATGAAGAAAAATGCCCTTACGGGGGAATTAAAGATAACAAATCTAAAAAAACGCTGGCCAAGAAGATTTGTACTTAACCGCTCAAGCCAGTCAGAAGGGTCAGTTTTGCGGGCGGCAATGCAAAAACCCAATTTTCGATTTGCTAAGGCGCCAAGAGAAGCAGAGGCACATTCTTTAGTTAGACCTCCGCGAAAAGTATAACTGCCGCCGCTTTTATTAGCTGTTAAAACTCTCTTGAAAAGTCAAGTCCTTTGGTGTATTTGTCAACACCCTGCTTTCCGTCCATCTTTTCTTTTTTCGCGAAGTTTCGGTATTTGAACACCCTTTGTTTTCGAATAAAGAGAGGTGCGCGGGACGCGATTCCCGGACCGCCAACACAGCCGCCTTTGCAAAATAAAACGTCATAGAAAACTCTTTCGGGTGTTTTTGAGAACAATTTCTCAAGCTCGGTGCAGCCATCTCTTACAATCACATCATTTTTGTGAAGAATTCCCTTACAGTGAAGAGTGCTTGAGAGTCCCCCTGAAAGAGGATAAACTTTTGTATAATCATTGTAAAATGAATCAAATTTCCTTGAGCCGTTTTTTGCTTTTGGATTTTCTTTTGCTACAATCTGTTTCATCTCTGCGAAAGTAATCGCAACATCAATAATTCTCTTATTTTTGCCGTCAAGAAGCCTTGCCGCCTCAAACTTTTTTGCACTGCACGGGGCGAGGAAAATTATTTTGTGATTTGGAAAATTCTTTTTCACTATTTTTGCCATCGCGCTCATCGGCGAAACAAAAGGCATTAAATATTTTACAAGCTCAGGGTGCCTGTTTTTCACAAGTTCTACGGTCGCGGGGCAAACAGAAGAAATGAATTTGTTCTGGAATTTTTTGTCAATACTTCTCCCATTCATTGCATAATCAGAGAAGTGTTCCTTAATGTGTTTGTGATAGTGCTGGTTTACAATCTTTGCGCCGAAAGTAAGCTCGGTCACCTTGTCAAATCCAAGCCCCTTCATTTTTGGAACAAAATCAACAAAATCAAAATCAACAACAAAGGAAGGGGCGGTCATCAAGCAAAGTTTTCTTTTTGAATTCTTTTTCTTTGATTCACGCAAAAGGCTGACTAATCTTTTCTGATCTTCAGCATATGCAAAGCCAAAAAAGTCTGGGGAACCGTATTCCATGGTGAAATATGCAACTAAGAGGTATTTATTGGTTTTTAGGAAGCTTTGGGCGCAATTATTCTTGAGGCTGTTTTCTTTCCTTTAGCACAAACACCTTGTCATTCGGCCTAACTCTCTCGCCTACTTTTATTCCAACCATCTGCCCCTGTCCTGCGGAAATAACTTTTTTGTGATTTATTTCCATTGAGTCAAGGGACTGCTTTAGGAAAGTGGTCGCGCCCTCAATCAAAATTTCATCGCCAACTTTTACTGAGTCAAATAATTTTATCTCAGCAACGAGGGCTTTAGCATAATAATTCGCAACGACTCCGACATGAACTCTTTTTTGTGTCTGAAAACTTCCCTGTCCTTCTGCAAAGTCTTCTGCGTCGGGGATTTTGAAGTAATGCCCTTCGGAGAACCCTCTGTTGTAAACTTTCTCAAGTTCAATGTTCCACTCCGCGATTTTCTCCGCGGTGAATGTTTTCTTCGCAACCGAATCAATTGCCTCGCGGTAACACTTAACCGTCGCAGCAACATAGTCGCTTGGCTTTGTTCTTCCCTCAATCTTTAGTGAAGCAACCCCTGCTTTAATTATTTTATCAAGGAAAGAAATTGTTTTGAGGTCCTTTGCGCTCATCACGGTGTTTCCATCCAAATAAACTTCCTTTTTCTCAAAATCTGGAGAAGCCCCGTCAAGGAAAAACGCGCGCCTGCATGGCTGGAGGCACTCTCCGCGGTTTGCGCTTCTGCCGAATAATTCGTGACTCAAAAAGCATCTTCCTGAAACGCTAATGCACATCGCGCCGTGAACAAAACACTCGACTTCTATTTTTGCTTTCTTTGTCTCCTTAACTATTTTTGAAATTTGCGCAAGATTTAGTTCGCGAGCGAGAACAATTCTCTCAACGCCCATCTTCGCGTACTCTTTCATCGCAAGAGCGTTTGATACGCTCGCCTGCGTGCTTAAGTGAACAGGAAGTTTTGCTTTCTTTGCAAGGAATAAAACACCCAAATCGTGAACAATAACTGCATCAACTTTTGCTTTCTTTGCAGCCGCAAGAATTTTTTCAACACTTTTTAATTCCTCATCATAAATAATTGTATTAAGCGCAAGATATCCTTTCACTTTATTTGCGTGCAGGTATTTCATTAATTTTGGCAACTCGCTCTCGGTGAAATTTGTCCCAAGGTCGCGCATATTGTAGCCCTTTACTCCAAAATAAACTGCGTCAGCCCCGTTTTTTACCGCAGCAATCGCGCAAGGATAATCTCCAACGCCTGAAAGGAGCTCTGGTTTATTTTTTGCTGGTTTCATAAGTACTACTTCCCTGCAAAACAATAAAAAGCGCATTAGTTCATTTGGTGTGCGCCAAAATTATGGTTATAAATGCTTTTGAGAGGAGTATTATCATGCCAAAAATATATTTTTCTCTCCGCCAGGCGAATGAACTTGTCAAGAGAATACGAAAAGATGTCGAGCTTCTTTCGGATTTGAACGAACAGCTCTCGATGCTTGACAACACTAAAATAGAATTTGATGATGATTCCCTGGAAAACTTTTTGCTTGAGGTTGAGCTGAATCGGCACTTCCACGAAAAGAATGTTGAAATGTATTCTCTTCTCGGCTCACTCATAAGACAGGGGTGCGTTGTTCGAGACCTTGAAAAAATGGAAATTGATTTTTACTCAAAGCACTCTGAAAAAGAGATTGTTCTGTGTTGGAGGCCTAGCGAAGAACATGTAATGTTTTGGCACTACCCAAAAGAAGGGCTTGAGAAAAGAAGAAGCGTAAAAGAGCTTGAGGATGCATATCTGGCGAAACTAGACCGCATGAAGTAGTTCTTTTGGCTTTGGATTAAGCTAGATTTTTGGGTTTTTTTAGGGGTTAAGCGTGTTCTTACCCACTAAGAGCCCTCTATAAGTTAAAACAAAAAAACTTGGAAAATGCCCAAAAAAGCTAGCCAAAACCCCAACGCTTTTAAAGGTTTCCAATTCTATTTTCAATATTAGCGGCTGTTTAGCCGTAGCGCGCTTTAGTAATTATGCTGGTTTTGCTTGGACATTAAAATTATTTTCCTTGCGAAGAGCATGCACTAAAAGCAAAGTCGAGCCTGGTGGTTCTTTGTCGGAAAAAGAAGAGCAGCAAAAAAGACACTATTTAGTTCCTGAGCATGTGCTAATTAGGAAAGAAAAGGTTGCGGAGCTAATGGCTGAACTTGGAATAAAAAAAGACGCTCTCCCAAGAATCGACAAAACTGATGCAGCAATAAAACTACTCGGACCTGAAAAAGGGGATGTAGTAAAAATTATCCGCGATTCCCAGACCGCAGGCCAGACAGTTTACTACCGAAGAGTCATTTAGTTATTAATATTATATATTATTACTGGACCAAAATGGTTCCGGCGAGAAATGAGTGAGCAAAAAAAGGTGAATGAAAATGGCATGGGACATAATTGATTCATATTTTAAGAACAGAAACATTGCGCAGATGGAAATAGATTCATTTGACCAGTTCATTGACCAAAAGCTTAACGATATTGTAAAAGAAAACGAATCAATCGTTCCAAAAATAGAGGAAGTAAGAATTGAGCTTTCTAATATTGAAGTTGACAAACCAAAAATAATTGAAGCTGACGGTTCTCCAAGGGACGAATTCACTCCAATGGAAGCAAGACTAAGAAACAGAACATACGCAGGACCATTATACTTGACAATGAGACTTTACAGAAGAGATGTAGAACAGGACGCAAGAAGAACTTATATCGGAGACTTGCCGATAATGCTTAAATCAAAACTCTGCTGGTTAAACGGAAAAACTCCTGAAGAATTAATTGAAATGGGAGAAGACCCTAAAGATTTTGGCGGATACTTTATTGTTAACGGAAGCGAAAAAGCTCTGATGACACAAGAAGTACTTTCAAGCGACAGAGTACTAATCTCCGAAGGGGAGAAAGGAGTTGTTGCTGAAGTAATTTCAACTAGAGGCGCGTTTAAGGGAAGAGTAAGACTACTTAGAACTCCTGAAGGATTAATGTACGCTTCATTCCCAACAAGCCCAAAGAAACTTCCATTGTTCTCATTATTCAAAGCGCTCGGACTAAAAACAAAGAAAGAAGTTTTTGACGCATTCCCTGAAGAAAAAGAAGTGCAAAACGATTTACTGCTAAATTGGGAAGAATGCGATATTAACACTGAAGAAGAAGCACTTGATAAAATCGGTAAATTCGTTGCTCCCGGGCAGGTAATTGACTACAGACTGCGAAGAGCAAAAGAAGTTATTGACGGATTCCTCTTGCCTCACATCGGACAGGACGAGCCAGCAAGACTCGCAAAAGCATATTACCTTGCGATGATGGCAACAAAAGCAATTGAACGCTCATACGGTCTTCGTGGAAAAGATGATAAAGACCACTACGCGAACAAAAGACTTGAACTCTCAGGAAAATTAATGGAGCACTTATTCAGATACTCATTCAAGTACTTCGTGAAAGATATAAGATTCCAGATTGACAGAACCGTTACAAGAAGAAGAAAATTAAATATTTCAACAATTGTTAGACCCGGCGCAGTAAGCGAGAGAATAAAATTCGCGATGAGCACAGGAAATTGGATTGGAAGAAGCACAGGTGTTGCAAAATTCATGGATAGGGTGAATTACCTAGCTCCATTAACAGATTTACGAAAAGTAAAATCACAATTATCAAAAACAAGAGAACTCTACGAAGCAAGAGATGTACACGGAACACACTGGGGAAGACTTGATCCTGTTGAGACACCGGACGGACCGCAGTGCGGACTAGTAAAGAACCTCTGCTTCATGGCTGAAGTAACAACAGAGGCAAGCGAAAATCCTGTTGAAGATTTCTTGCACAAACAGGGAGTAAGACTGAAGAAATTGTAAAAGCGATGAGAAAAAATTGTATTTGAAGAAAATGAGAAGTGAAATTTGTTGAAAGGTGGATGGGTGGGTATTTTAACAATTAATGGAATTGGAGCATTATTAATTGGGATAATTATTATTGGGTTGTCAATTGATACGGTTGGTGGACCCAGCATAAATTGGGCTCCTATTGTGGCAGGAATGGTTTTAGCGGTAGTGGGAATAGTTTTGATTTTTGTGGAGAATATGAGAAAGTAATTTTGTGTGGTGAATGATATGGCAACGGTAGCAAAGGTTTACATTAACGGAAGATTAATCGGATTCTACGATAATCCGGTTGAACTAACTGAGACTATTATTGAGGCAAGAAGACAAAATAAGCTTCCAAAGCAGATGAACGTTGCATTCCACAAGGACACAAACGAAGTATACCTAAACACTGATGCGGGAAGACTGCAAAGACCGCTTATCGCAGTAAAAAACGGGAAGAGCACTTATACTCCTGAAGTTGCAAAACAACTAAAAGAAGGAAAACTTACATTTAACCAGTTACAGGAAATGGGAATAATTGAGTACCTTGATTCTGAAGAAGAAGAAAACGCTCTTGTCGCGCTTGATGAAGCGGGAATCACAAAAGAACACACACACATGGAAATTGACGGCGCAGCAACCCTGAGTGTAATCACAAGCTTAGTTCCATATATTCAGCACAACATGGCGGGAAAAGCACTTCACGGAGCAAAAATGTTCAAGCAGGCGCTTGGAATCGGAACAATCAATTACAAAATAAGACACGACACTGAAAGCTACTTACTTTACTACCCTGAAAAGAATTTGGTAAAAACTAGAACAATGGATTTAGTTGAACTTGATAAGAGACCGCAGAGCCAAAACTTTGTAGTAGCAATAATGCCGTACTACGGATTCAACACAATGGATGCAATAATACTGAATAAGGGCGCAATTGACAGAGGACTCGCAAGAGCCGCATACTTTAGAAATTACGAAACAATTGAGCAGAGATACCCGGGCGGGCAGAGAGATAAATTTGAAATTCCTACAGAAGAAAAAGTTGGATTTGTTGAAGAAGAGAATTACAAGAAACTCGGAACTGATGGAATAATACAGCTTGAGCAGTTCGTTGCGGAAGAAGAAGCAATAATCGGAAAAACTTCCCCTCCAAGATTCTTTGAAGAAATGACTGATTTTGGTACTGATGAAGAAAAAAGAAGAGACGCATCAATGACAGTAAGAAAAGGAAAGCCAGGATTTGTTGACACTATAATGATGACAGAAGCAGAGGACGGAAGCAGACTTGTAAAAGTAAAAATCAGAACGCCTCTTGTGCCGCAGGTTGGAGACAAAATCGCATCAAGACACGGACAGAAAGGTGTTGTTGCCGCAATAATCCCCGAAGAGGATATGCCATTTACAATTGACGGAATAAAACCGGACCTTATAATTAACCCGCACTCAATCCCATCAAGAATGACTATGGGTCACTTGCTTGAAATGCTCGGCGGAAAAGCAGGGGCAGTCAGCGGAAAAATAATGGACGGGACTCCATTCTCATCAACTCCAATGAAAGAACTTGAAGATACTCTCCGCGAAAACGGATTCAGAGGAGACGGAATGGAAATCTTCTATGACGGAATAACCGGCAAAAGACTTGAAGGGGAAATATTCACTGGAATAATTGCAACACAGAAGCTGTACCACGTTGTAACACACAAGTTACAGGCAAGAGCAAGAGGACCGGTGCAGGTACTAACAAGACAGCCGACTGAAGGAAAAGAGAAAGAAGGCGGATTAAGATTTGGAGAAATGGAAGGCGAAACACTCGTCGGACACGGAGCAGCAATGCTACTGCACGAAAAACTTATTGAAGATTCGGATAAGACCGTTGAACTCGTATGCGAGAAATGCGGAGTAATCGCGGTTAACGATGAAATAAGAAAGAAAAGATACTGTCCAATGTGCAAATCAACAGCAGTATATCCTGTAGAAATGTCATACGGATTCAAACTATTGCTTGAGGAATTAAAAGCACTTGGAATTCTAGGAAAATTAAATTTGGTGGACAAAGTTTAGTCGAAATGTGAAAGGGTGAAAACATGATAATGAAAAGAATCGGTAGCGTTGAATTCAATTTCCTTGATCCTGAGACAGTAAGGAAGATGAGCTCAATCGAAATCAAAACACCTGAGACTTACGACAAAGACGGCTACCCGATGGAAGGAGGATTAATGGATCCGCACCTCGGAGTAATAAATCCCGGAATTAAATGCAAGACATGCGGGCAGACAATGAAGAACTGCTCAGGACACTTCGGACACTTAGAACTTGAGAGACCAGTAATACACTCAGAGTTTGGAAGAAAACTAGAACTATTAATGAACACAACATGCAAAGAATGCGGGCACATATTACTTGCAGAAGAACAAGTAAAGAAATTACAAGACGCTGCTAAAGGAAAAACTGTTGATTACAGCAAGAGAATACTGCTTAAAGCAAAGACAGCGAAGAAATGCCCTAACTGCAGCGCAGTAGTACAAAAAACTGTTCTTGATAAACCAACAAATTTCTTTTTGAACAAAGAAAGAATTTATCCTGCAGCAATTAGAGAATGGGTTGAAAAAATACCGGAAGACCACTTGGCGATTTTAGGTTATGATGTTAAGAGAGTAAGACCTGAATGGTTCGTGTTAACTGTTTTACAGGTTCCACCAATCACAATCAGACCAAGCATTACACTTGAAAGCGGAATAAAATCCGAAGATGATTTAACACACAAACTTGTTGATATTATCAGAATCAATAACAGACTGAAAGATAATTTAGAAGCAGGCGCACCACAGCTGATAATTGAAGATTTGTGGGACCTATTGCAGTACCACACAACAACTTACTTTGATAACAACACTGCAGGAGTTCCTCCGGCTAAACACAGAAGCGGTAGACCTCTAAGAACAATTATTCAGAGATTGAAAGGAAAAAAGGGAAGATTCAGATACAACTTGACCGGAAAAAGAGTAAACCACGCGGCAAGATCAATAATTGTTCCTGACCCATACATTGACATCTCAGAACTTGGTGTTCCTGAAGAAGCGGCAAAAGAATTAACTGTTCCTGAATTTGTGACAGAATGGAATTTGGCTACAGTAAAGAAAATGGTTGAAAAATCCGACAAGCCGGTTTACATTATCAGACCAAACGGAACAAGAAGAAAAGTAAGCGATGAGAATAGAGAAGAAATCGCAAAAGAACTTGATATTGGATACAGAGTAGAGCGAAACATACAGAACGGGGATATAGTATTATTCAATAGACAGCCTTCACTGCACAGAATCTCAATGATGGCACATAGAGCAAGAATAATGCCCGGAAAAGTTTTTAGAATTAATCCAATCGTTTGCCCGCCGTACAACGCGGACTTTGATGGGGATGAAATGAACTGCCACGTGCCGCAGACGGAAGAAGGAAAAGCGGAAGCAAAAAAACTAATGCTTGTGCGCGACCAGATAATTTCACCAAGATACGGCTCTCCAGTTATCGCTCCAAAGGAAGATGGCGTATCAGGATGCTTCACACTAACAATGCCGCAAACCGTTTTCACAAAAGAAGACGCAATGCAATTACTATACTCAATTGGAATAACTGAACTTCCAAAGCCTGACAAAGGAAAACACTACTCAGGAAAAATGGTGTTCTCGCAAATACTTCCAAAGGATTTGAACTTGGAATTTGAATCATACACTTCAAAAGTATTCAGGGATGCAGGATATGACCCAAAAGAAACCGAATTAATCGGAGAAATAATGGATAAAGTAAAAATTGTCAACGGAAAACTTGTAAGCGGAGTAATTGACTCTGCCGCACTAAGCGAAGGCAAAGGAAGACTTGTTGATACGCTCGCAAGAGAATATCCTGGAGAAGTAATAGAGGAATTCTACCGCGGAGTAAACAGAATAACTTCCTACATACTTACAGAAAAAGGAATGACAGCTTCACTTGCTGAATTTGCAGTAAGCGATGAGATTGAAGCGCTCAAGAATAAAGTAATCGGAGAAGCACTCAAGAAAGGAGAAGCGCTTGTTGAATCATACGAAAAAGGCTCGCTTGAAATTATTCCTGGAAGAACACTAAGCGAATCATTTGAGTTATACATGGTAAGGCTAGCTTCCGAAGTAAAGGAAAAAGTTGAGAAAGCAATCATGAAAGAGAAATTGCATTATGTTATTTCAGAAGAAATGATACTAAACACAATTTCCATGATATTAGCAAAATCAAGAGGAAGTTCAATCAACCTCATGAACATCGCTGGATTTTGGGGACAGGCTTCTGTTCGTGAAGGAAGACCAAAGAAAGGATTTGACAAAAGACTTATCACATCAAATGAGAAAGGAGATGTTGGATTACTCGCCGGAGGATTCATACGCTCAAATTTCCTTGACGGAATGAACGCAAAAGAATATTTCTACCACTCAATGGGTGGAAGACAGGGAGAAGTTGATACAGGTGTATCAACAAAAGTATCAGGATACTTGTACAGAAGACTCGCAAATTCGTTGAAAGATTTGGTGGCGGCTCCTGACGGAACTGTGCGAACAGCAGCAAACATGCTTGTTCAGTACCAGTACGGAGAAGATGGAGTATTCCCTAAGAACACAAAAGGCGGAATAGCTGTTGATGTTAAAGAAGAATACAAGAAACTAAAAGACAAAGGAGAAATGAAGTAAATTTTAATAAGTAAGAAAACGGCTTAAACGGTGAGAAATAATGGTTGAAGAAATTGAAACAGACGTTGTAGAGCAGGAAGAAGACACAGACGAGGAAGACGTTACGGAAGAAGATAAGGAAGAAGTTGAAGCCGAAGAAGAGAAAACCGAAAGCACCGGAGAAAAGAAAGCCGAAGTAGAGGAAGTAAAATCCGCAAAGAAAAAAAGAAGAGTTGCTGAGATTGATGAAGGATTAGTTGTTGAAGACGAAAGCGGAACAGTGGACGGAAAAGTCTACGAAGAAAAAGAAAGAAACTGGGAACAGGTTGCGCTGCCAAAAAAATTGCTTGAAGAGATAGTTGCAATCGCAGAAGTATACAGCTTATCAAAAGTAAACGCGGACAAATTAGCTGACGCTGTAAAAACAAAATACGATTCATTAATAGTTGAGCCTGGAGAAGCTGTTGGAATAGTTGCAGCGCAGTCGCTCGGAGAGCCAGGAACACAATTAACACTAAGAACAAAGCACTTTGCCGGAGCTGCGGAAGTATCTGTTGGGTCGGGAATTCAGAGAGTTGAAGAAATCGTTGACGGCCGAAGCAAAGCAAAATACCCTACAATGACAATCTGCTTACTTGGAGATTTAAAGAGGGATAAAGACAAAGCTGAGAAATTCGCAAAAAGTTTAATTGATGTTAGAGTAAAAGATGTTGTAAAGATTAATGAAGAATTTGAAAACTTCAAAATCGCTGTAGAAATTCAGACTGATAAGACTAGAGCCCTTGGATTAAAAGTTGATGAAATCGCGGAAATGCTCAAAAAAGGGTTGAAAGATTTCAAATCGGTTTACAGGGATAACACTGTTCACTTCCAAATTGAGAAGAAGAACGAATACTTGAAATTGAGAAAAGATACTTTGAAAATCATGGATGAAAAAGTTCATGGAGTAAAAGGAATAGAAAAAACACTCTTAGTAAAAGAGAAAGATGAGTGGGTAATTAAGACAAGCGGAAGCAACCTCAAGTCAGTTCTAAAACTCGAGGGTGTTGATCTTGAAAAAGTATTCACTAACGACATAATTGAAACATCAAAAGTTTTGGGTGTTGAAGCGGGAAGATTACTAATTGTTTCAGAACTAAAGAAAGTTCTTGATGACAACGGAATCAAAGTTGATATCAGGCACATAATGCTCCTTGCGGACCTAATGACATTCTCCGGAGAAGTAAAGGGAATTGTTAGAACAGGAATCACAAAAGGAAAAGCTTCTCCCTTCGCAAGAGCCGCATTTGAAGAAACAACAAAGCATTTGCTTGAAGCGGCATTCAAGGGCGAAAAGGAAAACCTGACTGGTGTTGTTGAAAACATCATTGTAGGACAGCCAATCAAAGTAGGAACAGGAATAGTTGAACTGTTAATGAAGTAAATTTTAGTGCTCTTCTGGCGGGTTTTTAAATTCTCGCCAGTTGAAGTATTTTAGATTTAGAGCCTTGAGAAGCGAGCTTGGAAATCCAATTCGCGGAGTAAGGAAAGAAATTCTTTTTCTTCTCAAAAAATTCAAGGTTTGCATAAGTGAAAGGTGATTATGGATGAGTGTTGATGCAAACAAGGAAATAAGAAGAGCAGTAGATACAGGCAAAGTAACTTTTGGTTACAAAGAGTGCCGCAAAAAAATACTTGCTGGCGAGGGTGAAATGGTAATTGTTGTAAAAAACATGCCAAGGAATGAAAAAGAAACCCTAAAGCAGACGGCAAATATTGCGAGCAAAAAGTTCTACGAGTACGCGGATACCGGGCTGGTTCTAGGAAGCGTATGCGGAAAACCATTTGTTGTATCGGCAATCTTAGTGCTTGACGCGGGAAAGAGCAAAGTATTGGAGATATAAATTCTCCAATAACTACTCAAAATATTGGACATTTTTTTGATTTATCTGATTTTTTGGTGAAAACATGAAACTCTCAATGGATGATATACTATTAATGAACGCGCTTGAGAAAGTTACGGGCGTTAATGCAAAAGACTGCCTCGTTGACGGGCAGCTCGTTTCATTTTTGGTTCCTGCTGACCTTGTTGGAAAAGCAATCGGCAAAGCCGCTGTGAATGTTAAGTCACTTGAGCAGCAATTAAAAAAAAGAATTGAGATAGTTGCGTATTCTGACAAGCCCGAAGAGGTTTTCGCAAAAGCGCTTGAAGTAAATTATGTTACAGCGCGAAAAACGAATGACAAAATAATTGTTTTGCTTGACCCCGCATCAAAAGCGAAGGCATACAAGAACAATTCAAGGATAAAAAGAGTGAGAGAATTAATACAAAGAAACTTCGGGCTGGAGCTCGTAATAAATTGATTTTTAAGAGGCAAAAAAGAGGATTTTGGAAAGGATTAGATGAGCATTTAAAAAGGTTTGGTTAGAGGAATTGATTATTGGTGAGCTAGGGATTATTTAGCGCCTAGTTAGTTAAATTTTAGGTCGATTTAGATGGGATACGGAGAATTCGCTGGAACAAGCATGGAAAAGAAGAGACGCAAGTGGAAGAAAAAAGACGTTAGATCCATCAAAAAACTAAGGGCCAGAAATAATATTACTAAAGATTTGCTTGAAGGAGCTCCACAAGGAAAAGGAATCGTTCTTGAAAAGAGAGGAGTAGAAGCAAAACAGCCTAATTCGGGAATCAGAAAATGCGTAAGAGTTCAGTTAATTAAAAACGGAAAAGAATTAACCGCACTTGCACCATATGACGGCGCAATAAAATTTATTGATGAACACGACGAAGTAATCGTTGAAGGCTTGGGCGGAGCACAGAACGGGCCAAAGGGAGATCTTTGGGGTGTGAAGTACAGAGTTACTCACGTTAATGGAATAAGCCTTGAAATGTTAAGAACAGGAAAGAAAGAGAAGACAAAAAGGTAATTGAGATTTATTTAAGGTGTATAAAAATGGAAACTGAACAGAAAGTTGCAATGCCAAAAGAAGTACAGGAAACTAAAACTGCTGCTGAACACGCAGAAAAAGCAAAAGCACCGGTTGCAAAAGAAAAAGCTGTTGATACTAAAGTTCCTGCTGCAAAAGCTGCACCTAAAAAAGATTTTGCTAAAACTGACGGCGCCGCAAAAGCTGGCGAAGCAAAAGAATTCTCGGAACCAAAACCTGTTATTGTTAAGAAAAAATCACAATTCTCTGATTATAAATTATACAACAAATGGTCATTCAATGATGTCATAGTGTCTGATTTGAGTTTAATGAGATACATTACAATTGACCCTTTGATAATGCCGCACACTTTTGGCAGAAGAACACGCGGAAGATTTGAGAAAGCGAACATGAATATTGTTGAGAGATTAATTAACAAAATAATGAGAAGCGGTCAGGGAAAAAGAAAACTCTCCGGAAAATTCATAAGAGGAAGAGGAAGCTGCGGAAAGAAAATGGAAGCAATGAAAATAGTTGAAAGAGCATTTGATATTATTGAAAGACAGACAAAACAGAATCCGATACAGGTTCTTGTTAAGGCAATCGAAAACTCTGCTCCAAGAGAAGATATTACAAGAATCAAAAGAGGGGGAGTAGCTTACTCACTCGCAGTTGATGTTTCACCGCTAAAACGCCTTGATGAAGCAGTAAAGAATATTGCACTAGGCGGATTTGGCGCATCATTCAATAAGAAAGTAACCGCAGAGCAGGCACTCGCGGATGAAATAATCGCGGCATCAAACAATGATTTGAAGAGCAGCGCGGTAAAAAGAAAAGATGAAGTTGAAAGAATCGCAAAAGCATCCAGATAATTATTATTTGGCGGGTTTCCTTTGGAAAAACTTTTGCACTTTTTTATTTTTAGGTGATTATCGTGGGACGAATGGAAACAATGGTTGAGTTAGTAGAAACCTTAATGAGCAACAGAGCAAATGTTAGAAATATTGGAACAGTAGCCCACATTGATCACGGCAAAACTACTTTATCAGATTCATTAATCGCGGCTGCGGGACTGATTAATCAGGACCTCGCGGGAAAAGTTCAAATGATGGATTATGAAGATCAGGAACAGGACAGAGGAATCACAATTAACGCCGCAAACATCTCAATGGCATTTGACTGGAAGGACCAGAAATACTTAGTAAACTTAATTGATACTCCCGGGCACGTTGACTTTACAGGAGAAGTTATTAGAGCAATGAGAGCGGTTGACGGAGTAATACTACTCGTTGATGCTGTTGAAGGGGTAATGCCGCAGACAGAAACCGTAATTAGACAAGCGCTAAGAGAATACGTTCGCCCTGTGTTATTCATCAACAAGTGCGACAGAATAATAAAAGAATTAAACGCAACAGAGCAGCAGATGCAGGAAAAATTCATTAAAGTTATAGCGAAAGTAAACACGCTGATTGAAAGAAACGCGCCTGAACAGTTCAAGAACGAGTGGCAGGTAAGCATACAAAAAGGAACCGTTGCGTTCGGTTCGGCTAAGAGAAAATGGGGCGTATCAGCACAGTACATGCAAAAATCAAAGATAAGCTTCAAACAGGTATATGAATACTTAAAAAATGAGAAAGAAGATGAACTCGCAAAAATCTCTCCAGTACACGAAGTTGTGCTGCAGATGGTTGCGGAACACTTGCCGTCTCCAGTAAAAGCGCAGTCTTACAGAATCCAGAAGATTTGGGGCGGAGATATGACTACACAGCCGGCAAAAGACATGATGACTTGCGACCCAAAAGCGCCAATCACAATGGTTGTTACTGATGTATCAGTTGACCCTCACGCGGGAGATGTTGCAACAGGAAGAGTATACTCAGGAACTCTTGCGCCAGGCTCAATAGTTAATTTGCTTGGAGCAAAAAGAGAAGTAAAAGTATCCAAAGTTGGAGTATACATGGGAAACGATTTTATTACAATCTCAAAAGCTGAAGCGGGAAACATTGCCGCGATAGTTGGAACAAAAGATATTTACGCAGGAGAAACGGTTGCGGAAAACAAAGACGTAAAGCCATTTGAAAGCTTCATGTCAAACGCGGAACCGGTTATGACTGTATCAATTGAGGCAAAGAACCCAAAAGACTTGCCAAAATTAATTGAGGCACTTAGAAAATTATCAAAAGAAGATCCAAACTTGAGGACAACAATCAACCAGGAAACCGGAGAACACTTACTTAGCGGAATGGGAGAACTGCACCTTGAAGTTAACACTTACAGAATCGTGAACAACGCAAAGATAGAGATACAGACATCTCCGCCAATCGTTGTTTTCCACGAGGGAATAGAAGGAGAAAGCGCTGTACTTGAAGCAAAATCTCCAAACAAGCACAACAAATTCAAGATAAAAGTTACTCCAATGCCTGCGCCAATTTTTGAAAAATTGTCTGCGCTAACAACTCCTCTTGGAAAAATAAAATTTAAGAACGCTGAATCAATCGCAAAATGTCAAAGCGTGGGATTCAGCACTGATGACTCAAAGAAAGTTTGGGCAGTTGAAGGAACAAATGCACTTATTGACAGAACAAGAGGAATCACAGCACTTCACGAAATCCGCGAACTTGTAATACAAGCATTCAAGGACGCAATGGAAGAAGGACCACTTGCTAAAGAAAAATGCCAAGGAGTTCTAGTTGAACTTGATGATGCGGTTCTCCACGAAGACTCAATCCACAGAGGACCAGCACAAGTACTCCCGGCGATGACAAGAGGAATATACGCATGCATGCTACAAGCAGGCACAATGCTATACGAGCCAAAACAATTACTCGCTGTAACAGTTCCTGAAGATCAGTTAGGTGCTGCTTCGCGCGAACTAGGCGGAAGAAGAGTACAAATAACTGAAATGAGACAAGAAGGAGACTCCTCAATTATAATTGGAAAAGCGCCGGTAAAAGAACTAATCGGATTCTCAAGCGCAATGAGAGGAGCAACACAGGGAAGAGCAAACTGGACAGCTGAATACTACGGCTACGAACTATTGCCAAGAGACATACAAGGCAAAACAGTAGATGAAATCAGAAAAAGAAAAGGAATGCCTGCAGAAGTAAAGAACTGGCAGTTCTTCTTAGAATAAAATTAAGACTAATTCAATTGCAGCCGCAAAAAACGGTCTGCAATTTTTATTTTATTTTTTTAGCTTCTGCTATTTATCAATTCTTTATTTTTGATTTACATTTGGGCGCCTCGCAACATTATTTATATTCCAACTCCCTCTTTTTGACATGGTTTTAGCATTCCTTTACGGACTAATTCAGGGTGCGCTGCTTGGCTTGCTATTCAATACGCTCATGCCGGGCTTGATTGGCTCAATGGTTTTTGCTGTAAATTTCTTCTTCCAGGGTTCAACTGCATTTTCAGGAATTCTCACGCTTGTGATAGCAAATGTTGCGTTCTATTTTCTCTTCTCATCAAAACAAGCAAACAAATCTCCAGCACTTTTTGTAACAGGGCTTGCGGTTGGGGCAATACTTTTGATGCTTTCGGGTTAAATTGTGTCAATCGCCTGTCAAACTCCAAAAACCCCTTATTTTTTGCCGTTCCTCCACGAACCTTTTAAAAGCTTTCTAACGAGGAATAAAGTAAGCGTTGCCTGGTGAAAGGCTTAAAATCGCAGAGTGACGCGAATCATATAGTTTGCGATTTGGGGGAATATACATGGCAGAAAAGGAACTAATTAACGTAGTCTTTATCGGACACGTTGATCATGGTAAATCAACTACCGTTGGTAGATTACTCTACGACGGAGGCGCTTTGAGCGAACAGGAATATAGAAAGCTCGAAGAGGAAGCGAAGTCAAGAGGAAAAGGAACATTCGTATTCGCGTACGTAATGGATAACCTAAAAGAAGAAAGAGAAAGAGGAGTAACAATTGACGTTTCTTATAAGAAATTTGAAGCACAAAAACACATGTTCACAATAATTGATGCCCCTGGGCACAGAGACTTTGTTAAGAACATGATTACAGGAACATCACAAGCTGATGTAGCGGTTCTTGTTGTTGCAGCAAAGGAAGGAATCCAGCCGCAGACAAAAGAGCACGCGTTCCTTGCGCAAGTTATGGGAATAAAGCAAATCGTAGTAGCGATGAACAAGATGGATGAAGTTAACTACGACGAAGCGAAATTCAAGGACATGAAGGATCAGGTAATTAAACTATTAACAGGCGTTGGATACAAAGCCGACAACATAAAAGTTGTTCCAATCTCAGCATGGAGAGGGGACAATGTTGTTAAGAAAACAGAGAACATGAAGTGGTACACAGGCAAACCTTTGCTTGATACTCTTGATGATTTAACTGCGCCGCCATCACCGGTTGATAAGCCTTTAAGACTCCCACTACAGGATGTCTACAACATTAAAGGTGTTGGAGCAATCCCGGTTGGAAGAATCGAGACAGGCACAATGAAACCTGGCGATAAAGTTGTAGTAATGCCAAGTGGAAAAACAGGCGAAGTAAAATCTGTTGAAGAACACCACACACAATTACAGGTTGCAAAACCAGGTAACAACGTTGGATTCTCAATCAGAGGACTAAGCGCTGAAGATATGGCAAGAGGAGATGTAGTTGGTCACACAACAAACCCTCCAACAGTTGCTAAATCTTTTGTGGCACAAATTGTTGTGTTAAACCACCCAACAGCAATACCTGTAGGGTACACACCAGTGTTCCACATACACACATCACAAATGTCCATGACTCTAACTGAATTAAGAAAGAGAATGGATCCAAAAACTGGAGCTACAGTTGAAGAGAACCCTAAGTTCTTGAAGACTGGTGACGCTGCAATCGTAAAGATTGTTCCAATGAAGCCAGTATGCCTAGAAAAATTCTCCGAATTCCCGCAGATGGGAAGATTCGCAATCAGAGATATGGGGCAGACTGTTGCGGCAGGAGTAGTTTTGGAAGTAGAAAAAGCATAAAGTGATTTGGACTGACTAAGTCAGTCTTTATTATTAAAAACGGGAATCGGAGTTTTTTCCGATTTCCGTCCATTTATTTTTAGGGTCTTTAATTAAGACCACGGAGAAGAGGGTGTTTTGAAATATGCAGACAGCGAGAATAAAACTAAGCAGTACTAGTTACGAAACTTTGGAGGACATATGCAACAGAATAATTGATGTTGCAGAACGCACAGGCGCAAAACACTCCGGAAAAATTCCTTTGCCAACTAAAAAATTATGCATCCCTACCCGAAAGGGACCATGCGGGGGCGGAACAGAATCATACGAACAGTGGCAGATGAGAATTCACAAAAGACTAATTGACATACAGGCTGATGAGAGGACTCTTAAGAGAGTAATGAGAGTAGAAATACCCGAAACAGTACAGCTTGAAATTGATTTGAAAGGATAAGGTTTTACCTCTCCTTTCAATTTCTTTATTTTCTTCTCCATTTTTTTATTACCCCTCTTCTTAATACCTTAAAGTATAAAAACAACAAAACCTTATTCTGGGCATGGAAAAGAAGTTCATGCGCCTTGCAATAGATGAAGCACTCTTTGGGGTGAGGCACAAGCACGGCGCGCCATTTGGGGCCGTAATTGCGAAAAACGGAAAAGTGATTGCAAGCGAGCACAACCACGTCTTGAAGAATAATGATCCTACAGCGCATGCTGAAATAGTGGTGATAAGAAAAGCAGCCAAAAAACTTGGGACAATTGACTTGAGTGACTGCGAGATTTATTCTAACTGCGAGCCCTGCCCGATGTGCTTTAGCGCAATCCACTGGGCGAAGATTAAAAAAATTTATTTTGGGGCGAAAATTGCTGATGCGAAGAAACTCGGATTTGGGGAACTTGAAATATCAAACTCAAAAATGAAGAGCCTTGGAAAAAGCAAAGTAAAAGTGGTTCCTGGTGTTATGCGAAAAGAATGCTTGAAGCCATTTAAGGAATTTGCAAAATCAGGGCTTGATTTTTATTGAGGATTAATTAGGAAATAACCAAACCATGCATTAAAAACAAATTCGGAGCGAATAATCTCTTATGTATTCAACGTTTGAGAATAAGGCGGATATTGGGGTAAGAGGCAAAGGAACAAGTCTCAATACGGCGTTTAGCGAGTGCGCAAAAGCCATGACCAGCATAATGGCGTCTCTTAAAAAAATCGCCCCAAAGAAAAAAATTGTTCTCGAAGTAAAAGCAAGTGACACCCAAGCATTACTTGTAGCATTTCTAAATGAACTTCTTTTCATTAAGGACGCCAAACAGATGATTTTCTCAAAATTTGAAGTAGCTGTTGAGGCGGACGAACACGGAGCGCAGCTAAAAGCGATTTGCTTTGGAGAAAAGATTAATTCAAAGAGGCACGAGCTCATGACGGAAGTCAAGGCGGCGACATATTCTCAATTAAAAGTTGCAAAAAAAGGGAAAGAATGGGTTGCGCAGTGCATTGTGGATGTTTAGGCGGCGAAACGAATGGAACTAAAACAAAAGAACAAATACTCTTACGAACTTGAACTTGGAAAGGGTGACGCGAACCCGCGCATTTATGCAAACAGCGAAATTGTTTCTACACTCGAGGCGGAGTATACACAGCACAACAGTTCGCTTAAACAACTTGAGAATTTATCAATGCTTCCAGGGCTAAAAGGAATTGTTGCTCTCGCTGATATTCACCCGGGATACGGCGCGCCTATTGGAACCACGACCGCCTCCGATTTGAAAGAGGGAGTAATTACTTTCGCCGCAACCGGGTTTGATATTAACTGCGGAGTGCACTCGCTCATTCATCCACTCAACGCAAAAGAAGTTTCGGAAAAGAAGAAACAGCTCGCGGAACAACTATTTCGCGATGTTCCCGCAGGACTTGGCATAAGGGGAAAATTAGTTCTCACAAAATCAGAAATGGATGAGGTTCTTGAAAAGGGCGCAGCGTTCGCGGTGAAAAAAGGATTTGGAGCAAAAAAAGATTTGAAGCTGATGGAAGAAGAAGGCTGCGTTGATGGGGCTGATGCGGATGTAGTTTCTGATAAAGCAAAAGAACGCGCGCTTGACCAGATAGGGACGCTTGGTTCGGGGAACCATTACTGCGAAGTGCAGGAAATTGAAAAAGTATTTGATGAAAAAGCCGCGAAGATTTTTGGACTTAAAGAAAAAGGAACTTTTTTGAGCATTCACTGCGGTTCGCGTGCTCTTGGACACCAAATAGGAACGGATTATTTGCCAATACTTGACAGCGCTGTGAAAAAATATGGACTTAAAATTCCTGAGAGGGATTTAGTGTGCGCTCCGATTGAAAGCGAAGAGGGGCAAAAATATTTCTCCGCGATAAAAGCCGGCTCAAATGCCGCGTTTGCGAACAGATTTGTTATTGGGTCGCTTGCGAAGGGTGCGATTGCAAAAGTATTTGGAATTAGTGCAGAAGAAGTAAAAACATTTTACGATATCGGGCACAACACCGCAAAAATTGAAAAGCATTTAATTGATGGCAAGCGGCAAAATGTTTTAATCCAGCGAAAAGGAAGCACCCGCGGATTTGGTTCGGGTATGAACGAAGTTCCGCTTAAGTATAGAAAAGCAGGACAGCCGGTAATTGTCGGCGGCTCAATGGGAACAAATTCATTTATCCTAAAAGGAACTAAAAGGGCGATGAAAGAAACATTTGGCTCAACGATTCACGGGGCGGGAAGAAGCATGTCACGAAGTCAGGCTCTCACTAAGTGGACAGGAGAACAATTGCTTGCCGAACTTGCTATGAAGGGGATTTTAGTTAAAGCGCGCTCGGTGAAAGGGCTCCCAGAAGAAGCTCCAGAGGCTTACAAGGACATACTTTCTGTGGTTGAAGTAATGCACAAGGCGGGTATTAGCGAGAAAGTCGCGAAATTAAAACCGCTTGTTTGTATTAAGGGCTAGATTGAGTCTGCCTTCACTTTGGCGCGCTTTGGAAGCTCCTCATTAGGTATAAAAACACTTAATCTCTTATTCTTCAAGTTCTAAGGGGGAATTATAAATGGGGTTTGAGGTTGGAGAAGCAATTAATTTTGCTTTTACGGGTTGGATGAAAAGCAGGGCTGCGCTTAAATATTTTATAGTGGCGCTGATTTTATTTATCATTCTTAATGTTGCACTTGGTTCAGTTGCGGGCTCATTATTCGGCTCGCTTTCAAATGCGGCATCAATGTCTCCGGGCGAAGCGCTTGGGATGGTTGGATACTTCTTTTTGTACGTAGCAGTATTTGTTGTACTTTACTGGCTGATAAGCGGATTCATCGCATATTTTATGCTCGGGTCTGCTCTAAGGGAAATAAAGCGTAAACCGGTTGAATTCAGTGCAGGAAGATATGTAAGATTTTTGGGATTAATGATAGCTAACTGCCTTTCAGTTGTGTTTTCATTATTCAAGCTGAAATTTCTCTGGGTGTTAATAAGCGGAATAGTTTTAGCAATAGTCGGAGGGGTTCTAGCTGCGGCGGGAGTTTCGTTTGGAAGCAATGTCGCCATGATTATACTCGGAGCGCTTTTAGTAGTTGTAGCGTTCATCTTATTCATATGCTACGCGGTAATAATGGTGTACAACGCAATGAGATTACTAATCGGTGAAATGATTTTTGTAGAAAAAGAGCAGGGAATTTGGAAATCACTAAAAGCATCATGGGATATTACCGGCAAAAACGCTTTGAATATCTTCGTGGTAATGTTTGTTGTAGCAATAGTAGTAATGATATTAAGCTTCATACTATCTGCTCCATCAATGATATACCAGTTCAGCGTAATTGGGATGACAGGCGGAACGGGGGCACTAAAGTTAATGTCTGACCCAACTTACCTTGGGCTTTCAGCGCTTACAAATATAGTCCAGGCTTTCGCTGTAATGGTACAGGCATTCGCAATCGCGGGAATATACACTCAAATCAGCAAGGGTGCTGGCGCAAAGAAAAGCGCTGCAAAGAAAACCGCTTCAAGAAAGAGAAAGTAATGTGCTAATTAAGTTCTTTTGTGGCGGGTGATTCACCCGCTTTTGTTTAAACCCTCCAAAACAGCCCTAAAGCCCAATTTACAAATAACTTTGTCCCGTGAATAAGCGAAAAGTATTTATATTGGTTTGACGCAAAGTATATACTTGCACATCCGCTTTTTGCCTGGGGGCCGGAGTTAGCATTAATTTTTTATTTTAGGGGTTGGGAAAATGAATTTTAGTTTGAAAGCACTCGCAATACTTGCGGTAATTCTTCTTTTAGCCGGCGGGGCATATGCCTGCAGTATAAGCACATCAAGTTTTCAAACAGAAGTTAGGGGAACAGGAGACTACTCAACCGCAATAACCGCTGACAACAGCACTGACATTGACATAAAGATTAGTTTCACAGTTGATTCTTATTCAGGCAGCGACTGCCCGACAAACATTTCAGCGCAGTCAAAAGTTTACAGATATAATAATGATACAAGTAATTGGGAATATGTAAGAACTACTTCATCAAAATCGCAAGAATTAAGCAATGATACTTATGTTTTCGTTTGGAATAATGAGTTCAACACAGGAAGCAATTCAAAATACACAAGATATAGAATTGACGGAAATATTCTTTCAGGAAGCACAATAGTCGATTCTGAATCAGCATATATTGATGTGGAGAATAATTCCTGCTCAGGAATAAATCTTGTGGCAAACAATTTCACAATTAATGAGGGTGCGACAAGCACCAGAACTTTAAGAGTTGAGAACAATACAAATAAAGAATTCAGCATCTCAACACTAAGTGTTCTATTAAGCAGCCCTGTGATAAGATCCGGGAGCACATCAGGTTATGATAATGTAGTTTCTTCATTCTCATACGAACCCGTGAATCTCTATCTTGACGCGGGATTTGTCTCAAGCAACACCACAACTACGCTAAAATTTCAGGTCGCAGGATATCTTGGGAATAATTACTGCTCAATCTCAGCAATTGGGACAAAGAATTTCGATGTGACTGTGCAGAATACAGGAACAACTGATAATTATGATGACACATATTACGATGATTATTATGACAGCTACTCATCAAGCTCTGCATGTGCGGATATTAATTTAAGCGCGAGCAACACTTCAATGGACGAGTCAACAGAGGGAAAACCTGTTGTAAATATTACAAATAACTCTACAAAGAGATTTGAAATACTTGAAGTAAAAACAACTGACAACGGAATTGATTTGAGCAATTACTATAATGACAAATATGTTTATCCCGACCAGGTATCGGACATAATTCTAAGAGCAATTTCTCCAAGCGTAACCTCGGACAAAGTTTATACAAATACTGTTTGGGTTAGAGGAGTATTTTCGGACGGAAGAAGCTGCTCATTTGACGCCACAGGAAGAACAACTTTTACAACAACAGTATTTGACGCAAGCGCAACTAACTCCGCATTAAGCATTCCATTGAACTGCTCAAACTTCTCAATCAGCACAATGCCAAGCGCAAGCATAAAGAATTATGGGACAATTCCTTTTACAATAAATAACAGTTCTGGAAAAAGAGCGGATGTTTATATTGAAAGCACCTCCGGAACAACCACAACCCCCACATTAATTTCAATACCGGGGGCTTCTTCAATAAGCAGAGACTTGGCTGTGAACATTACAGCACAAAACGGCCAGATAACCTTCAGACCGGTTATTGACGGGTGCTCACTTGCTTCAAAAAGCATCGCAGTTACAAACACTGGCGAAGTAGTTTTGGCACAGGGGCAAAACAACGCTTCAAATACAATCGGCGGAGCGCTTGCGGGATTATTCGCCTTAGGAAATAATATTTCAGGGTTAGGGCTGGTAGTTCTTGCGATAATCATAATTATAATAATTGTCGGGATTGTAGCAAGCAACGAGTCAAAGAAATCAGCGCAGGTTTGGGAAAAAAAGTAAATAACTAGAACAAATCCCAAACTTTTTTTATATTCTTTCTTAAGCAAAGAGCTATTAACTGCCCGCGCCTTTAACTCCTATTGACATGAAGGGCAGAATTTTACGAAAACTTGCGGTGCGCACTGAGAAGGCAAAGAGATTCTTTGTCCCATTCAAAGTTTCAAAGGAATATGCCCCAATTCATGTGGATAATATTCTGCTTCTAAGAAGAGATTTGGAAAAAGCGAGGCTTAATCCTTCTAATTGGCAGGCGGGCGCAGCGGTTGGAGAAGTAAGGAGAATTAATGAAGCTCAACCCTTAAAAGAAATACTTCGGGAAACCATCGGAGTGGAGAAAAGACTTGTGCAAATAGCCCAAAAAGACCTTTTATTAAGAAAATACTTAAAATCAAAAAAATACTTGTATGTTGATGACACGGGGATGATAAAACTCACTAATTTTCCCGGCCTGCTTGGTTCCTCAACTCCGACAGTGAAAATAGGCAAGGTTTAAGGAACTCTTTTCAAAAGTCGGGAAAGCTCCCCAGATGGTTTATAAATGTTTTCCTGGGAAAAATAGTTAATTGAGTACACTACTCTTCAAAGTAATTGGTGAGCAATTGAGGAGCAAATACCAAAAAACTCTGTTTTTTTGGTTTAGAGGTTTTGTACAAAGCTTCTAACGGGCGCGATTTAGCGCTAGTACTCTTTAGAAAAATAAAGATGTGAAAATAAAATGGCAGAATTTAATGCACCAAGAAGAGGAGCGCTATCCTACTATCCAAGAGTAAGAGCATCTAAACAGACTCCAAGCATTAGAGGATACGGTGCGCAAGGACCATTAAACTTTTTATGCTACAAAGCAGGCATGGTGCAGGTAATCGGAAAGAACGTGCACAAAGCAAGCCCAACTTTCAATCAGGAAGTTATCGCTCCGGCTACTGTTGTTGAATGCCCTCCATTGAAAGTGTTCGGAGTAAGAGCATATGAAAAAGCAGAAATCGGATTCTCTGCACTTAGCGATGTTATTGCTGAAAATACTGATAAGGAATTAAAAAGAAAGATAAATAATTTTAAAGCTCCTTCAAATAAAGAGGGAAAAGAAAAGAAGGAAATTAAAGAGAAGAAAGAAAATGATTTTTATACAATGGCTGATTTTGAAAAAGAACTTGCAGACATAGAATATTTTACTCTTTTAGTTCACACACAGCCAAGTTTTAAGAAAACTCCTGATGTGAGCGAAGTATTTTTGGGCGGAGCAAAAGAAGCACAGCTTGCTTTCGCAAAAGAGAAACTTGGAAAAGTTTTGACAATTGAAGATGTTTTTAAAGAGGGCGAATACCTTGATGTTCGCGCAGTAACAAAAGGAAAAGGATTCCAAGGTCCAGTAAAGAGATTTGGTGTTAGAACATTTCGACCAAAGCACAAAAAGCAAAGAGTTGTTGGTTCGATTGGTCCATGGCACCCTGCGACAGTAATGTTCACAGTTGCAAGAGCAGGACAGATGGGTTATCAGAACAGAACCGAAGTAAACAAAAAAATAATTAAATTTTCAAAAAATGTTGCGGAAGTTAATCCTAAAGCAGGATTTCAGAACTTTGGAATGGTATCAGGCGAATACGCATTAGTATTCGGCTCGCTTCCAGGACCTGCAAAAAGATGCATCGCAATGAGAAAGAGCATTAGACCGGCACAGCACAAAGGAGTGCAGCTGCAATCTGTGGAAAAAATTATTATTAATCAGTAAATATGACAGATGATATTTATGAAAGCAAACGTAATTGGAATTGACGGGTCTGCAAAGGGCTCAATAGAACTGCCTGCTGTATTTGAGACAGAGTACAAACCAAGACTCATAAAGAGAGCGGTGCACGCAATACAAACCGCAAGATTACAACCAAAAGGAGCAAACCCAAGAGCTGGAAAAGAAACAACAGCAACTTACATGGGTTACAGAGGGGTACCCGCTTATAGAAGAACAATTAACGTTGAGCACGCAAGACTCCCAAGAATGAAGAACAAGGGAGCGCTATTGTACGGAAGAGTTGCAAGAGTTCCGCACGCAGTAGGGGGGCATGCAGCACACCCACTAAAAGCATGGGAAATATTAGCTGAAAATATAAATAAAAAAGAAAAAAGACTTGCACTAAAGAGCGCAATTGCAACAACTACAATGAAAGAACTAGTTGAAAAGAGATTTATAGTTGAAAAAGAACTTCCAATTGTTGTTGAAGATTCATTTGAAAATGTAAAGAAAACAAAAGAAGTGCTTGAAATATTAAACAAAGTCGGCGTTGGAAAAGATCTTGAGAACGCAAGAGGAAAAATAAGAAAAAGAGCGGGAAGAGGAAAAGCAAGAGGAAGAGTTTGGAAAATGAAGAAAAGTGTGTTAATTGTTGCAGGAAAAAATTCTCCGATACTTAAAGCATCAAGAAATTTGCCCGGTGTTGACGCAGTAACAGCACAGTCATTAAATGTTGAATTACTTGCGCCTGGAACAGAAGCGGGAAGACTTGTTGTTTTTACAAAGTCAGCAATTGAAGAACTTGGAAAAGAAAAAGAAGTTAGCGAAGTTAAAGTTAAGGCAGAAAGAAAAGTTACTGCAAGAGCAACAGCAAATGTTGAAGCAAAAAAAGTTAATGCAGAAGCTAAAGCGGCAAAAAAAGCTCCAGTTCAGAAAAAATGATTTTTAGTGATTTAAAATGGTAAAGTTAAAAGAAGAAGAAAAGATACAGCTCAAATCCGAGCAGGAAGCAAAAGAAGCTCCTAAGGAAATAAAGAGCAAATCTGAAAAGAACAAAGAAGCAAAAGACAAAGCTGCAAAAACAGTAATGTCAAAGACAGCGACTCTTCACGACCTTGATGTTGTATTATATCCGTTAGTAACTGAAAAAGCGGTTAACATGATAGAATCTGAAAACAAAATTACGTTTGTAGTAAATGACACTTCTGGAAAAGCTGAAGTAAAAAAAGCTGTTGAAGAAGCATACGGCGTGAAAGTTGTTAAAATTAATATTATCAGAGATATGAAAGGGAGAAAGAAAGCAATCGTAAAGCTTGATAAGAAAAACAAGGCAAGCGAACTTGCTACAAAACTCGGAGTACTGTAAAAGTACCAAATAAAAAATGAAAACGTGATGTTATGGGTAAACGATTAATTTCGCAAAGAAGTGGAAAAGGAAGCCACACATTCAAGGCAAAGCACAAAGGAATTGAGGCTAAATACTTAATCCAAGAAGGCGAATTAATGAAAGGCGAAGTAACTGACCTTGTAAAGGAAAACGGAAGACACGCAATCGTTGCGGAAATCACATTTAGTGACGGCAGAAAAGAAAATATAATTGCCGCTGAAGGAATTGCTCTCGGACAGAGAATCGAACAGGGAAAAGGAGCTCAAGTAGAGACAGGAAATGTTTCATATTTAGAAGATTTGCCGGAAGGATGCCCAATATTCGCAATAGAAAAAATTGCGGGAGACGGCGGAACTCTAATAAAAGTGGCTGGAAGCTATGCGCTATTAATGGCAAAAGACAGCAAGAAAGCAACACTAAAAATGCCGTCAGGAAATTTACTAGCATTACCTCTCAATGTAAGAGCAACAGTTGGGAATGTTTCATGCGGTGGAAGACAAGACAAGCCGCTCGTAAAAGCAGGAAACGCATATCATTTATTCAAATCAAAAAGAAAGATGTATCCAAGAGTAAGAGGAGTAAAGATGAACGCTGTGGATCACCCATTCGGGGGAGCTTCACACAACGCAGGAAAATCAAAGAGCACATCAAGAAACGCTCCACCTGGAAGAAAAGTTGGTGCAATCGCATCATCAAGAACAGGGAGGAAAAAGAAGAACTAAAGTTCTTCGCGAAACTCCAAAGGGCGTGTATAAATGCCTTTGGTTTTTTATTTTCATTAAGCATTGGTGGGAAATATGGTTGCAAAAGAATTCACATTCAGAGGAAAAACAATTGCTGAGTTACAGGCGATGAGCCTTGAGGAATTCGCAAAGCTATGCCCGTCAAGAGCACGAAGAGCAATAAAAAGCACAGGCGTTGATAAGAAGATACTTAAAAAAATCGCGAATTACAAGAAAAACGCAAAACCAAAAGCAATAAGGACGCACAGAAGAGACCTTGTAGTAATACCAGCAATGCTTGGGGTAAGATTTGCAATACACAAAGGAAAAGAATTTGAAAATGTTGATGTTAATGAGAAAATGCTAGGGCACTACTTTGGAGAATTCGCTCTCACAAGAAAAAGACTCCAGCACGGAAAAGCAGGAATCGGAGCAACAAAGAGCTCAACAGCAGTAACCGCAAGAGGATAAAATTAGGGGAAAGCAGTGCGGGGCAGTTAAAAAAATTGTTAAATTTGTTTGGTGAATGGAATGGCAGAAATAAGATATCAGGCGGAGGTTGGAAAGGTTAGCAAGACAGCGAGAGCAATGCTCAAAAACGCGCCTGTATCAGTAAAGTACTCCACAGAAATCTGCAAGCAGATAAAGACAAGACCAGTAAACAAAGCAATTGAATTCATGCAGAGAATAATCTCACACGAAGAATACTTGCCTCTTAAGAGATACAACAAAAAAGTTGCACACAGAAAAGGACAGGCAAAAGAAGGAGAAAAAGCAGGAAGATACCCTGAGAAAGTTGCAAAAGCATTTATTCAGATATTGGAACTCGCAAAAACAAATGCGGACTTCAAAGGACTTGACCCTGAAAAATTGTTAATTATCCACGCATATGCAAATATGGGGATGAACAGATTCAGCTACCAGTCAAAGGGAAGAATCGCAGGAAAAGCGAGAAGAAGGAATGCGACAAACATTGAGATTATAGTTCAGGAAATGAAATAAATTTTTGGAAATGATATTTATGATAGAAAGAACATTCATACAGAAGAACTTCAATAGAATGGAGCTTGAAGATTACCTTACAAAGAAACTTGACAGAGCTGGATTCTCGCACCTTGAAATAATCAAGACTCCGCTCGTTACAAGAATTGTTCTGCACGTTGCAAAACCAGGATTCGCTATCGGAAAAGGCGGTTCCACAATTAAGACACTTACAGAAGTTGTAGCGCAAAAATACAAAATTGATAATCCTCAGATTGAGATACAGGAAATTAAGCAGCCAAATTTGAACGCAAAAATACTTGCGGAAAGAATGGCATCAATGATACAGAGAGAATTCTCATGGAGAAGCATCGCGTACAAACTTGTAAAAGATGTTGTTGACGCAGGCGCACAGGGAGTTGAACTTGTAGTTAAAGGAAAATTATCCGGAAAAGGCGGAAGAAAGAAAAAAGTAAGAATCGCCTACGGGTACATGAAGAAGTTAGGAGACCAGACAAAAATGGTTGATTACGCAAAAGCGGCATCATACCCTAAAGCCGGCGCAATCGGAATCAGACTGAGAATAATTCACCCTGATGTAATCTTCCCGGATAAAGTTGATATTAAGAAAATAATTGCGGCAAAGAAAGGAACTGCTAAAGAAGCAAGCGAGCAGATTAACCCAAAGGATATTACAATTGAGATTACAGATTTGAAGGAAAAAGAAACCCCAAAAGCTGAAGCTGCTGAAGCAAAGACTGAGGCAAAAGCTGAGGCTAAGAAAGAAGCAAAGGCAGAAAAGAAGAGTGAAGTTAAAGCTGAAAAAAAAGCCGAAGGCAAAGCAGAAGTAAAAACTGAGGCGAAGAAGGAATAGAGATAAAGTGAAATGAGATATTTTGAAAGATGGTATTTATGGCAGCAAAATTTGCAGACACGATGAAGTTGAGCGAAACAGAACTCAACGCGAAGGCGATTGAAATGAAGCAGGAGCTTGCAAAAGAAAGAGCTGTAATCGCATCAGGAACAAGAAGCGAGAAACCCGGAAAGATAAGAAAACTCCGAAGAGATATTGCAAGAATACTTACTGCGCTTGGCGCAAAACAAAGAGCCCAAAAGGCTGCAAAAAAGGAAAACAAAAAGGAGGCAAGGAAATAAATGCAAGAAATTGACAAAATCAGCGGACTGCCAAAGGACCTGTTCGACATTAGCAACATCGCTAAAGAGCAGCAGAAAATTAAGGTGGAAGTAATAAGGAGAAAATTCTCCAAGTTCGTCACTTTGGTAAGCGGAATATCCGACAAGGACACGCTGAAAGAAATGGGAAAAGAAATGAAACAAAAATTTGCTTGCGGCGGAACAATAAGAGACAACCAGATTGAGTTGCAGGGAAAGCACAGAGAAAGAGCGGTTGATTTTTTGATAGAGAAGGGGTATAAGAGAGAATTGATTGATGCATAAATGAGAAATGATGTTTATTGAAGTGAGAAAGGAGATGATTAAGGGAAAAAACTATGAAATTACTGCGAAAAACATTTTGGGCCACGAAGTAATCGGCTTAAAAGTTAAAGTAGTAAAAAGCACTGACGAGAAAAGAGTTGGAGCGAAAGGAATCATAGTTGATGAAACCAAAAACACATTTGTTGTAAAATGCGGGAAGGAAAAAGTGACCTTGCCGAAAAATGAATGCGAATTTGAGTTTGACCTTGATAGCGAAAAAGTTTTGGTGAATGGAAAGGAAATAATGAAAAGAGCCGAAGAGAGAGCGAAGGAATGGAAAAATTGAAAATAATTTGATGTTTATTAGTGGTTTATATGGTTGAAAAGAAAGCAAAAATTGACAAGAAACAAAGAAGAGACGAAGCCGTTATCGTAAGAGAGGTAAGGACTGAAGAAGTTTACCCAATACGCGGAAACATATTCGAAGGAAAAGTAACAAGCGCAAAAGCAAACAAAACCGTTACAGTTGAAAGAGAATTAATCCAGTATATACCAAAATACGAGAGATACAGAAAAATCAGATCAAGAATCAAAGCACACAACCCCCTAAGCATAAACGCAAAAGAAGGGGACTGGGTAAAAATCGGGGAGACAAGAAGAATCTCAAAAACAAAATCATTTATTGTTATGGAAGTGTTGAAAGGAAAAACACAATAAAGGGCAAGAAGAAAGGATTAATGAAAAAGATTTGGAGAAATTATTTTTGGTGAGAAAATGAAAGCAATGAGCATCCCAAACAATCACGCATTGACTTTGCACAGCAGAATACTCTGCGCGGACAACAGCGGAGCAAAAGAAGTTGATATTATATCTGTGTTTGGATACAAGAGCAGGAAGAAACAATACCCAAGCGCAGGAATCGGATGCTTAGTAAATGTTGTAGTAAAGAAAGGAAAGCCTGAGATGAGAGGCAAAATCGAAAGAGCGGTAATAATCAGAACAAGGCAGGAATTCAGAAGACCAAGCGGAATAAGAGTTAAATTTGATGATAATGCGGTAGTACTCGTTGATGAAGAGGGGCTTCCAAAGGCATCAGAAATTAAGGGATGCGTAGCAAAAGAAGTGGGCGAAAGATTCCCAAAAATCATAGGACTTGCGCCAGTGGTGGTTTAAATTTAGGATGAATTTGAGAATGAGAATGAAGAATGAAATGTTGGAAAAAATTATTATTTGGTGAATATGATGAGCAAGAAACCGAGCGTATCAAGGAAGGCAATGTACAATATGCCAAAGCACACTGCGTCAAAGCAGGTGGCTTCGCACTTAGACGAAAAACTCGCAAAAGAATTCGGCACTAGATCGCTTACACTTAGAAAAGGAGACACAGTAAAAGTAATGAGAGGGGCGTTCGCAGCAAAAGAAGGAAAAGTTTCCTCGGTTGACCGAAAAACAAGAAAAATATTTATTGAAAAAGTTGTTCTTAAGAAAAGCAACGGAGAAGAGAGACAGGTTCCAATTGACGCTTCAAATGTAATGATAATTGATATTGATAGAACAGACAGAAAGAGAATTCCTGGCAAAGGCAAAAAAGAAGTTAAGGAAGTGAAAAAATGAGCAGGAAGGGAGAGAACAAAAAGGCTAAGGCAATAAGCATGCCAAGAGCTGTGCATATTAACAGAAAAGGGAATTTCTGGGCGGTAAAAACAAAAGCGGGTCCCCACAACAAGGAAACCTCAGTTTCACTTGGATTAGTATTAAGAGATTATATTGGTGTTGCAGCTGTGATGAAAGAAGCAAAGCACAT
Source organism: uncultured archaeon (assembly GCA_902385225.1). Taxonomy (GTDB): domain Archaea; phylum Iainarchaeota; class Iainarchaeia; order Iainarchaeales; family JAAZKV01; genus JAAZKV01. The sequence goes on from CABMEU010000038.1 coordinate 79,220, forward strand.
CCTCAACCACGGCGAAGTAAAGGTAAACGGAGTAGTAAGAGCGGACCACCAGTTCCCGGTTGGATTGTTTGATACAGTTGCGATTGAAAAGCAGAAATTATTTTACAGAGTATTGCTTGATGACAAAGGAAGACTTGTAATAAAACAAAATGAAAAAGATTTGAAGGAAAAGGTAATCAAAGTTGTGAAGAAAGTAATGACTTCAAAAGGAATACAGGCAACAACTAACGACGGAAGAACATTTATGGGATTGAAAGCAAACGTTGGAGACTCAGTGAAACTAGCTCTTCCAGAAGGAAAAGCGGGCGAAGTAATTGAGTTCAAAGAAGGCGCACTTGCTTACATCACAAAAGGAGCTCACTGCTCAGAACTTGCAGTAGTAAAGCAAATAGTTGCCGCTTCGGCAAAGAAAGAGAAACTTGTGAAACTCGCTGAAGGAAAAGAGGAATTTGAGACAATAGCAGATAATGTTTTCATAATAGGAAAAGGAAAATCCGTAATGGCGGACGTTGAATAATTGGGATGAGATTTATGCAGAATGTAGTACTAGACAAAGTTGTTGTGAATATGGGTGTCGGTGCCGACCAGGATGAACTGAAAAAAGCACAGCAGATAATCCAGCTCATAACAGGAAAGAAGCCATGCCCAACATCAACTGAGGCGAAAATACCTGACTGGGGACTAAGACCGGGAATACAAATCGGGCTTAAAGCAACTCTAAGAGGAGAGGAAGCAATTAAATTTTTGAAAAAAGCATTCGCTGCTAAGAACAATAAAATGGCGGAGAAGAGCTTTGATAGAACCGGAAACTTCGGATTCGGTGTGAGAGAATATATTGATTTGCCGGAAGCAAAGTATGACCCAAAACTTGGAATAAAAGGATTTGATGTTTTAGTTTCACTAAAGAAAAGAGGGTATAGAGTGAAGTTAAGAAAAATAAATAAAACAAGAGTAGGACACAAGCAGAGAGTAACAAAAGAAGACGCTGCCGAGTTTGTAAAAAGTCTTGGGGTAATAATTGAATAAAAGTCTGGATGAATGAGGAAAAATTATTTTTAAGAGGCAAGAGAACATGAGTGACGCAATTGTTGTAAAAAAGCAGAAGTCCAAGAACGACAAAATGAAAAAAAGGACGCCTGGCGTTAGAGAATGCAAGGTTTGCGGCACAAGAAAAGGAATGATGCAGAAATACCACATAGGAATATGCAGGCGCTGCTTCAAAGAGCGAGCAACAGATCTCGGATGGGAGAAATACTAAGGTGAATAAAATGGCGCAAAACGACCCAATAGTTGATGCATTAACAAAAATACGAAACGCCGAGACGGCTTCAAAAGCAGTTTGCACAATAAAGCCTGCCTCAAACTTCCTCAGCGAAGTGCTTGAGATAGCAAAAGTAAACGGTTACATTGAAGATTGCAAGAAAAACGAGGAAAACGGCGCACTTTCACTTGAAGTTAAACTCAACGGAAGAATGAATCAGTGCAAGGCAATAAAGCCAAGATACGCTGTGAAGAAAACCGAGTTTGAAAAATATGAAAAAAGATACTTGCCGGCAAGAGATGTTGGATTAATTGTTGTGTCAACTCCAAAGGGGCTAATGACTCACTCGGAAGCAAAAACAAAGGGGCTTGGAGGAAGGCTCATAGCATTCATGTATTAATGAATCAATTGTAAATTTTATTTGTGATTTTTATGGCAGAATTTTTAGCAAAAACAATAAAGTTGCCAAGCGAACTGCACGCGACACTTGCAGGCGACACGCTTACGCTTAAGGGTCCAAAAGGAACACTTACAAGACAATTCAAATCATACAGAATAAAAATTTCTGTTGAGGGAAACAAGATAATTGTTGAAGGAACACCAAAAAACAAGCAGACTGATGTTCTTGTTGAGACAATAACTTCGCACATAGAGAATATGGCTGAAGGATTAGTTTACGGTTACAAATATAATTTGAAGGTGCTTTACTCACACTTCCCAATGAGCATACAAGTTGAGAAAGATGCCGTGAATATTAAAAACTTCCTTGGAGAAAAGTTCCCAAGAAGAACAAGAATCATGGGCGCAACAAAAGTTGAGGTTAAGGGACAGGACATTACAGTTAGCGGAATAGACAAAGAAGCTGTCGGACAGACCGCATCAAACATGGAAAGAAAAACAAAAGTAAAAAACAAAGATATACGAAGATACCAGGATGGAATTTATATTGTTGAGACAGGAAACATGGAAGCAAAAAAAGCTCCTGCTGTTGAAGTATTAAGAGGAAAAGTATAAGGTTTGAAATTTAATGAATGAAATTTTTGTGTGATTATTATGGCAGAAAAAATCGTGAAGAAAAAAGAAGCAGTTGCTGCAGAAGAAGTTAGGGTTGGCGCTAAGGCTGCCGCACCAAAGACTGAAGCGAAAATTGCTGAGAAGAAGACTGAAGTTAAGAGTGAAGCTAAAACTGAGACTAAAGTTGAAGCGAAGACTGAAAAGAAAACTGAAGTTAAAAAAGAAGTTGTTAAGAAAAAATTTATTCAATATGTTAAAAAAGAGAATAAGAAAAAAAGCAAGGAAGCTTACGATAACCAGAAGAAACTCTGGGAGAGAAAACACACCCCGGTATTTAGAGGAAGATTCGGTAAAAAGAATATTAGAAGAAAATCCATCGCGAAGTGGGATAAGTGGAGAAAACCGCACGGAATTGATCTTGATAAGGGACTGCAGCACGGATTTAGACCAAAAATCGGATACAAAAGCAAAGCTGAACTAAGGCACATACACCCTTCCGGATATATGGAAGTATTAGTATGCAACGCAAATGATCTTGCCAAGATTGATACAAAAAGAGAGGCAGCAAGATTTAGCGCAGTAATCGGAAAGAAGAAGAGAAATGACTTAATGAAGAAAGCAAACGAAAAAGGAGTATGGGTATTAAATTAATTTTTAGGAAAATGAAGAGTGAAAAACGGTGTTATTATGGAAGCTAAAAAAGCAAAAGAACTCGCAAGCAGAATACTAAAAGTCGGAGAAGGCAGAATATATATTGACCCTGCTAACCTCTCAAAAGTAAGCGAAGCTATGACGAAAGATGATGTTAGAGGATTAATTGCTGAGAGAATCATAAAGAAAAGAGCTTCCGCAGAACAGAGCATGGGAAGAGCAAGAATACTTAAAGAAAAGAAGCAGAAAGGAAGAAGAAGAGGAAAAGGAAAAAGAGCGGGAACAAAGAAAGTAAGAGGGGAGCAGAAAAAAACCTGGATCTCAAAAGTAAGGGCGCTTAGAAGAACATTAAGAGAATTAAAAGCAAGCAACCCTGAAGCTGTGAAAGAAAAAGGATACAGCGATATGTACAAAAAAATAAAGGGAAATTACTTTAAAGGAAAGAAATATTTAGCTGAATATGTAGAGGGGGCGAAGAAATAATGGCTGCTCGAAAATCAACATTTGATATGCCTTTTAGAAGAAGAAGAGAAGGCAAAACAGATTACAAGAAAAGACTTGCGCTTGTTAAATCAAAGAAACTGAGGCTTGTAGTAAGAAAAAGCAATATGCGAGTAATCGTACACGCTGTTAGGTACGAGCCTAAAGGGGACGTGACAGTTGCAACTGCTGACTCAAGAGAACTTGTAAAATACAAGTTCTACGGAACAAACAACACTCCATCAGCATACTTAGTTGGATTCTTACTTGGTAAGAGACTTGGGAAAGAGAAATGCGTACTTGACATGGGAAGAAAAAGCCCAAGCCACGGAAACGTAATATTTGCTGCACTTAAAGGGGCAATTGACGCGGGAGTGGAAGTACCTCACTCAGCTGAAGCTTTGCCATCAGAAGACAGAATAAGCGGAAAAGTGCTTGATGATTATGCAAAGAAACTTGGAGACAAAGCAAAAACTGTGTTCTCAAATTACATAAAAGCAGGAATACAGCCTGGTGAAATCCAGAAAGCGTTTGAAAAAGCCAAGGCAGAGATAGCGAAGGTGAAAGAATGAATAGACGACCTGAAGAAAAAGGAGCGAAGGGTGCAAAGGGCGGACGACCAAGACGAAGAGACCGCGCGGAAGAAACTGAAATTGAAAAGATTGAAAGAGAAATCAGCGAAAGACAGTCTGTAATTAATAATTGGGTTCCTAAAACCGAGCTTGGAAAAGCGGTTAAGGCGGGAAAAATTACTTCAATTGATGATGTGCTTGATAAGGGACTAAGAGTATTAGAACCAGAAATTATTGACACACTATTGCAGTTATCGGAGCAATTAGTTGATGTTGCAAGAACCACAAGAGTAACTAGAGCTGGAAGAAAATACTCATACAGAGCTGCTGTACTTGTTGGAAACAAAAACGGTTATATTGGACTTGGGACAGCAAAGGATGCTGACAGATTCCCTGCTATAAATAAAGCAAAAAGAATGGCAAAATTAAATTTAGTAAGGGTATATAGAGGCTCAGGCTCATGGGAAGAGCAGCCAACTGATGACCGCCACTCCGTTCCATTCAAAGTTGAAGGAAAAAGCGGAAGCGTAAGAGTTGTGTTAATGCCGGCGCCAAAAGGAACCGGACTTGCAGTAGGAAAAGGAATAAAGCCAGTTATGGTACTTGCTGGAATACAAAATGTGTGGGGAAGAACAAAAGGAAGATCAACAATACAATTAAACTTTGTTCAGGCCGCAATTGATGCGCTCTCACAGACAGCAAAGATGAAATCCTCAAAGGACATTGAAAGAAAACTAACAAAAGAATCAAGAGCAATGTAATTTTTGAGACGAAGTGAATGTTTGGTATTGAGAAATGAGAACAAATGAGAATGAGATTTAGTAAAAAGGAAATTTGGTTGAAGTGATATTATGTACGCAGCAATAAGAATTCGAGGAACAGTAAATGTAATTCCGAAAATGAAGAAAGCGCTTGACATGCTCGGACTAAAGAGAATCAACAACTTGACTCTTTGGAAAGAAGACAGACAGGCCCTTATGATGATAACAGAGTCAAAGGATTATGTTGCGTTTGGAAAAGTATCCGACGAAGTGCTCAAAGAATTAATTGAAAAAAGAGCGAGACCAATTGTTCCAGGTGCAAAAGTTGACACTAAAAAGGTTCTAGCAGAACTGGCAAAAGGAAAGACTCCAAAGCAGGCAGGAATAAAAAATTTATTCACGCTAAGCCCGCCAAGAGGCGGATTTGAAAGAAAGGGAGTAAAAGTACCTTTCAGCACAGGCGGAGCCTTGGGAAACAGAAGAGAAAAAATCAATGATTTGATAAAGAAAATGTTGTAAATTTGTAAATGATTTGTTGGAAGTGTTTGTATGGGTGATAGGAAAAGAAGGAAAAAAAATAAGTTGCGCGGACAGAGAACCATGGGCGCTGGAAACTCAAAAAATAGACGCGGAGCCGGAGGAAGAGGCGGAAGAGGAAACGCGGGAGCAAACAAGCACAAATTCCACACAATTGGAAGACTTAAACCCAGAAAATTCAGATTAAAATCAGACACAAAAGCAGGAATACACGCAATACAGCTTGGAAGACTTGACGCAATGCTTGATACTCTTGTTGCAAAAGGAAAAGCTGCAAAAGAAGGCGACAAATACATTGTTGACAGGCGAAGCGGGTTCACAAAAATCCTTTCACAGGGAGAGGCAACACACAAAATAATACTTAGAATTAACGCCGCAACAAAAACAATAGCAAAAATAACTGCGAAAGGCGGAAAATTCGAATTCGCAAAAGAAGGCTACGTTGCCGAAGAGTCGGCGCTTGGAGACGAGGATGAAGACCTCGAATTTGAGGAAGTAGAAGGCGAAGTCGAAGGTAAAAAATGATTCCTGTTAACAGCAGGAATCTGTTAAAGCTTTGTGAGGGAGCTTGAGCGACGAAAGATTGTTTTTTGATTAAAGAAAATGTGAGAAAACTGCAATGGAAAGCAATAAAAACACATAAAAACACCTTTCAGTAAAAATATGTCAAAAGATTTGAAAAAAGATTTGAAATTTTTTGGTGTTGTTTAAAAGAATTTGAGATATTTAAAGATTTGAAAATTGGGTGAGCATATTTGGGTTTTGTTGATTCTCTTGTTGGATTATCCAAATTTTTGCCCGAAGTAAAACGCCCAGAAAAAGAAGTTCCTTTTACACAAAAACTTCTCTGGACAGTTGTTGCGCTTGTAATATTCTTCATAATGGCCAACATTAATCTTGTCGGTCTTGATACATTATCTCCCACAGTTCAGCAGATACTTTTTGCGCAGACACTCCTTGCGAGCGAAGCAGGAACACTAATCACCGCCGGAATCGGACCAATCGTAATGGCATCAATCTTTTTGCAATTGTTCCTTGGAGCGCAGATACTGAATATTGATATAGGCTCAAATGAAGGAAGAGCAAAATTCCAGGCTCTGCAAAAAATACTCGCAGTAGTTCTTTGTTTCATTGAAGGATTCATTTATGTTGGAAGCGGAATGCTAACTCCAATTGGAGGGGCAGGACTAACTAATCCGCTCACCTGGGTTTTAACAATACAAATCGCAATCGGCTCAATTATACTTTTGTACTTAGATGAGGTGCTCTCAAGATACGGGATCGGCTCAGGAGTAAGCTTATTCATCGCGGCAGGAGTTTCAGGCGGAATATTCTGGCAGACATTTTTGCCTCCAATACAATCAGCGCTCAATCCAGCAATAGAAACAGGAGGAATACTCTGGAGAACATTCACAACAGGAGATCCTCTCTTAATGCTTCCACTGCTCGGTGCGGTAGTAATATTCTTAATAGTTGTATTTGCAGAAGGAATGCATGTTAACATTCCAATTACAATGGGTTACCGCGGAACAGGCGGAAGATATCCTGTTAAATTCTTATATGTGAGCAACATGCCGGTAATACTTGCAATGGCACTCTTCATGAACATGAGACTCTGGGCATTATTTGTCGCGAAAGTTCCTGTAGTTGGAGCAGTAATGGATTTCCTCGCATGGGCAACCATGATACCTAGCAGCGGAAACACGCAAGTATTCCACGCGGTTAGCACGGGCGGAGAAAGTCTTGTCGCCGGATTATTCACAAACGGATTTACGTCTGGAATGTTTAACGCGCTCTTCCAGGGCGGAGTATTCTTAATATTATTAATAATCGCATGCATAGTATTCGGATGGTTCTGGGTGCAGATGGGTAACCAAAGCACACAGGCGGTTGCTGCGCAGCTTGAGAGAGCGGGAATGCAGATACCTGGATTTAGAAAGGACCGAAGAGTAATTGAGAAAGTGCTTGAGAGATATATCCCTCCAATTACAGTACTCGGCTCAATATTTGTTGCGATACTCTCCGCGGGCGGAGATTTTGTTTTATCAGGAGTAGCTTCAGGAACTGGAATCCTGCTAACAGTTGGAATCGTATATAGATTCTACGAAGAAATAGCTAAATCCCAGCAGGAAATGCTGTCCAAATTCCTCGGAAAAATGAGTTAAATTTCCGCGGAAAAAAGGGTGATTTTAGAGGTAATAAACGCAAAGCGTTGCAGTAATAGGGCAAAATTTTGAAAGCGCCTAAGAACCTTTTAAAAGGTTGCCTTTTAGAGAATAATTATACTGGTGAGCAATAAGGTGTATTTCGTGGAACCGGCAGCGGGCATAGCAGTGGTAACTGTTTTACTTGCAGCGTTCTCAAAAATACTCCAAAGAAAAATGATTGATAAAGGAAAAATGAAAGCTCAGCAGGAAGAAATGAAAGTTATACAGAAAAAATGGAAAGAATTGCTTAAGGAGGCAGATAAAAACAAAAAAGAGATTGATGAGCTGCAGACAAAAATGCTTAGCGGACAAACACAGATGATGAACTCAACAATGAAAATGAGTTTATTCACGCTCCCCGCATTTTTCATCGCAATGTGGCTTCTCTCGCAGTGGTACAGGGACCAGTTAATATTGTCTCCAATTCCGGTGGTTCAATTCACGAATTGGATTCCGCAAGGATTGACAATGACGCCCGGATATTATGAAGCATATTTTTCATATTATATTATAGCGACAATTGGATTTATTATAGTTGAAAGAATTTATGATTTTGCAAAAAAGAGAAACAAAAATTTGGCTGCAAAAGCTGAAGTGAAAAATGAAGTTAAAGTTGAGGAAAAGAAAACAGAAATTGTTGAAGAAAAGAAATGAGAAGAATTTGGGAAAAAATAAAGTTGGTAATTATGACATCAAAAAATGTGAAATCAAAGAGCTACAAGTTTGTTAAATCAACAAGCGGCTCAAAGAGAGAATACTTTAAGGGCAAGCACAAAAAACAATTGTGCGCATTGACCGGAAAAGTTCTCAGCGGAGTTCCTCACGAAAAAAAGGTTGGAAAGGGAAAGAAAAGCAAAACTGAAAAGAGACCAAGCGCACCTTTTGGAGGAGTATTATCCGGAGAAGCAAGAGAAAAGGTTTTTGTTGAAATGGGAAAAGTAATCGCAGGAACAAAAAAACTTGAGGATGTTGATCAGAAATACAGAAAATATGTGTCCCAAGTAATTGGAAGGGCGGACAACGAATAAAGGAAAATGATTTTTTTAGGGTTGATGATGGAATGGAAGTAGGACAGATTTGCATTAAAACACGCGGAAGAGAAGCCGGAAGAATGGTAGTAATACTTTCAAAGCCAAAGAGCGGAAAAGTTCTCGTTGACGGAACAAAAGTAAAGAGAAAATCATGCAACGTTTTGCACTTATTTCCTGTAGGAAAAGAAGTAAAAATCAGGGAAGAGGAATCCCACGAAGGGGTAGTAAAAGCAATGAAGGCGATGAAGTAAATTAAGAAAAAATGTGTGATGTTTATGGCTGAATTTAATTATATTGTACGTGTAATCGGAAAAGATCTTGACGGCACAAAAAGCATAGAGCTCGCCTTGCAGGGAATAAAAGGAATCGGGCAGAGAACAGGCGGACTTATAGCAAAGGATTTTAGAAAAGAAAATAAAATCCCTGCAAATAAAAGACTTGGGGAACTTACTAACGAAGAGATAAAGAAACTTGAAGAAGTAATCTCAAACCCAGACAAACACGGAACACCAACTTGGGCAATGAACAGACAAAAAGATTTTGAGACAGGAAAAAATAAGCACTTGACAATGAATGATTTAGCATTTACATTAAGAAATGACCTCACAAGACTTGCGGAAATAAAATCCTACAAGGGACTAAGACACATGTGGGGGCTCACAGTAAGAGGACAGAAGACAAAGAGCAAACACAGAGGAAAAGGCGGGGTAGTTGGAGTAACAAAGAAGGATGCTGGAAAACCTGCTGCACCAGCGGCTGACAAGAAGTGATGATTATGGGTGACCCAAGGAAAAAAAGAAAACAATACGAAAAGCCAAGAAAGGCATTCCAAAAAGAGAGAATAGAAAAGGAAAGGGAAATGAAGAAAGTTTACGGACTTAAGAACAAAAAGGAACTTTACAGGGCAGAAACAATTGTAAGAACAAAAAGAGGAACAGCAAGAAAACTCCTCGCGCTAAGCCTTGAAAACAGATTAAGAAGAGAAAAAGAACTTCTTGATTCGCTAAAGAAAGTGGGAATACTTACAGGAAGCCCAACACTCGATGATGTACTAGTACTTACTCCAGAAGCACTGCTCGAAAGACGACTGCAAACACTTGTTTGGAGAAAAGGAATGGCTAATACTCTAAAACAATCAAGACAGTTCATTGTTCACGGGCACATCGCTGTAAATGGCAAGAAAATCGACAGGCCAAGCTACATAGTTGAAGCTGATGAGGAGTCTAAGATTTCATGGTACGGGGATGAAGTAATGTTTGAGCAGAAGAAACATGCTGCAAAAAAAGGTCCTAAGGCTGCTGAAAAAGAAAATGAGTTAAAGAAGCAGTTTGAGGAAGCAAAACCAACTGAGGCAAAAGCAGATGCTAATGCAGAGGCAAAAGAATAAGAGTAATTTAATTTGGAAAATTTGATGAGTGATTTTTATGGCAGAAACAAGAGGAATAGTACACATACTTGCAACACACAATAATACTATGATGTTGCTTACAGACCTAACGGGCGCTGAAACAATAGCGAAAGCTACGGGCGGAATGGAAACAAAAGCACAGCATAAAGAAGGCTCTCCATACGTTGCAATGAAACTTGCTGAAAATATAGCAAACGCTGCAAGAGAAAAAGGAATAAGGGAAGTTTATGTTAAAGTGCGCGGAAGAGGCGGAAACAAAAGCCCCTCAGCAGGAACCGGCGCAGAAGCAGCAATAAGATCAATCACAAGAAACGGTCTTAGAATTGTTTCAATTGAAAACGTTACTCCGATGCCTCACGACGGATGCAGAAAGCAGAAGAAATTCAGAGGAAAAGCTGAGAAGTAAAATTTGAGATAAGAATTAATTTTAGAAATGTGATTATTATGGATGTAAAGAAGGTTTATGACGAAAATGGGGTTGCAAAGTACCTCATAAAAGGAACTACTCCCACATTCATGAACACGCTTAGAAGAGCAATAATGGTTAATGTGCCATGCCTTGCTGTTGATGACGTGCAGATATACGAAAATGACTCAGTTGTATTTGATGAAATGCTTACAAACAGACTGGGCCTTTTGCCGATAAAAACAGACGCAAAAACATACAAAGCAGGGGACACAGTAAAACTCGTGCTTGAAAAAACAGGTCCTGGAATAGTTACAAGCAAAGACATAAAATGCACCGACCCAAAGATTGAAATTACTGACAAGAAAATTCTAATCACAAAACTCGGAAAAGACCAGAACATCAAGCTTGAAATGACCGCAAGAATGGGTTCGGGAGAAGAACACGCAAGATTCCAGCCGATTATAGTTTCATACAATGAAGTAATAGAAATTGACAATGAAAAAGGATATGACACAAAAGCAATAGTTGCAGAGATGCCAAAAGGAAGCATAGAAGTAAAAGCGGGAAAACTATTCTTCGCTGACCCTTATAACACAACAAACCAGAACCAGCACCTTGATATTTTAAGAAAACACAATGTGAAAATTAAATACTCTACAACTGATTTCATATTAACAATGGAATCAACAGGACAATTGACTCCAAAGTAAACAATTGATTCGGCAGTAGACAGACTTACTGAAAAGCTCGACGGGCTTGAAGAAGAAATTAAGAAATTATAATTATGCAGTCGTCCCGCAAAGCGGGATGCACATTTTAGGGCTTGCTCCTAGCTGGCAAGTCAGTTTAAAACTAGGACGCAAGAATGATGCGAAGTAGAGAGACTGACAAAAGCAGGGGTTCCCGAGCGGTCAAAGGGGCAGGACTTAAGATCCTGTGGCTTAGTGCCTTCGAGAGTTCGAATCTCTTCCCCTGCACTTCTTTTGCTAACGCAAAAGACCCAATACAAAGCATAGCTTTGTATGCGACGCAAAACTAAAGTTTTGCTACGTGCACTAGAAAAAAGCCTTCGGCGGGCATAAAAAAAGAAAGAAAACAAGATATTTGTAAGAAGTGAAGTGAAAAAAATATGGCAAAAAAACTTGAAACAGTAAAGCTCGTTGCGAGCATGGAAAAAGCGGCAAGAAAAACAAAGAAACCTCTTTGGGGAACACTTGCGGAAATAATTGAGCATCCGTCAAGGCACCAAATAGCGGTTAATTTGACAAAATTAAACAAAATCGCAGCAGCATCAAAAGGCAAAATACTTGTAGTTCCCGGAAAAATACTCTCAACTGGAGAATTTACCGAAAAAGCAACCATAGTTGCAGTAGCAGCATCAGCCGTTGCAAAACAGAAGATGAAAGGAAAAGCAGAGTTCACTACACTTGCGGAATTCGCTAAGAAATTTGATAAAGTGGACGCAAGCAAAGTTATTATTGTTGGATAAATGAGGAAAAAAGGATTTGGTTTTTATGATAGTAGACGCAAAAGGATTGATAGCAGGAAGACTTGCTTCAAAAGTGGCAAAATTAATTATAAACGGCGAAAACGTTAATGTGATTAACGCGGAAGACGCGATAGTTGTGGGAACAAAAGCCGCTGTAATGGTTAAGTACCAGAGAAGAGTACTCGCCGCGGTAAAATCAAACCCGCACTACGGACCAAAATACTCAAGAATCCCAGACAGGATAATGAGAAGAATGATTAGAAACATGCTTCCTACAACAAAGAGAGCGAAAGAAAGAATAATCGAAAGATTAATGGTTCATAATAAAACCCCAAAAGAATTCGCAAAAGAAAAAGCGGTTGTATTTGAGGAATTTAGGTGCAACGAAAGACACCCATTCATGACGATGAAAGAAATCGCTCTTGAACTAGGCGGAACATGGTAATTATTGGAACGAAAAAAATGGTATTTGAAGATTGATTTTTGGATGTGTGTGTGATGGAAGAAGAAAAGAAATTAAAGCCTGCAGCAAAAAAAGCAGGGATGACTGTTAAGTCAAAAAAGAAATCCGCTGTTGCAAGAGGAATAATCAGAAAAGGAAGCGGACATATTAAGATAAACAAAATGAGCATCGCGGCTTACGCAAGAGGGTATGTGAAAGAAATGCTTCTTGAGCCTGTAAGACTAGCGGGCGACGTAATAAAAGAATTTGATATTGACATAAGCGTTAACGGCTCAGGATTCATGAGCAGAGCGGTTGCGGCAAGAGCATGCATCGCAAAAGCCATTGTAAAAGCAAAGGGCAAAAAATACAGAGATTTATTTACAGCATACGACAGAACTCTGCTCGTTGATGATGTAAGAAGAGTGGAGAGCAAAAAGCCACTTGGAAGAAAAGCGAGAAAGAAGAGGCAACACAGCAAAAGGTAAATACCTTTTGCCCCAAAATCTATTTTTTGGGTTGTTGTTGGAAGATATTTGGTTAAAATTTGGAGCTTGGTGATGAGATGATAGTGCCAGTAAGATGCTTTTCATGCGGAAAACCTGTTGGAGGACTCTATACAGAGTTCAAAGAAAGAACCGAGAAAGGCGAGCATGCTGGAAAAGTGCTTGATGACCTTGGGGTTAAAAAGTACTGCTGCAGAAAAACACTCTTAACTCACGCAGAGCTAGTAGATGATATAATGAGGTTTAAGAAGTAAGAATTTGGCTCTGGCTGAATTTAGACTTGAGTGATTGAATTTTGAGAATGTGATGATATGGACGAAGAAACAAAAGTGCACGAACAAAAAGAAAAGCAAGAATTCGATGATACAGAATTCTACAAAGGCAAGGACCTTCTAATAGACATTGAGACTTATCTTAAGAGCGGAGTCCACATCGGAACAAAATTCAAAACAGGCGAGATGAGAAGATACATTTTCAAGAAAAGAAAAGACGGATTACAGGTATTTAACATTGAAACGATTGACAAGAGAATAAGACTTGTTGCTAAAATGCTCTCAAAATTTGAAGGAAAAGACATTGCAATAATCGCGCGAAGACTCTACGGACACAAACCGGCTAGGAAACTCGCTGCAATGATTGGAGCTAGAGAATTTGTGGGAAGATTCATTCCCGGAACATTTACAAATCCCCAGGCAAGAATATTCTTCGAGCCAAAAGCAATCTTTATTGCTGATCCGCTCGCTGATTCACAGGCGCTAAAGGAAGCTGCAGAAGTTGGAATTACAGTAATTACACTCGCTGGAAGCGACTCTCCGATGAAAAACATTGATTTGTTGATACCGGCAAACAACAAAGGAAGAAAATCACTTGCACTTATTTACTACCTTTTGGCAAGAGAAATACTTGTTGAGAGAAAAGAGATAACAAGAGAAGCATTCACTGCACAAGTGGGCGACTTCGAGCAGGAAATAGATGAGGCTGCCGAAGAAAAAGCAAGAAAGAGTATGCAGAACAGAGGACCAAGAAGAACGGGCGGAATGATGAGAGGCAGAAGGCCTAGAAGAGAATAAACTTGCTCATTCCAACTAATTTTGTACAATAAGTCTGCCTGATTTGAGTTTCTTTTAAGGCTTTAACTCTTTTAATAGTCCCGAATTAACGCTTCAAAGTAAATTTAAATACTTGTTTGCGCAAGTATATGTATTATTGAGCGCTTTTTTAAGTGGTTGGGATGGATGCGGAAACATATTCTCTTTTAGAGAAACTAGGTCTTACTGAGTATGAGGCTAAAACACTTAGCACACTCTTTACTTTACGCGAAGCCGAGGCTCCTGATATCTCACGAAGCGCGCAGGTTCCAAAAACAAGAGTGTATGATGTGCTTGAAAAACTAATTAACAGAAATTTAATAATTGAAATAAAAGGGAGACCAAAACTCTACCGCGCTGTAGAACCCCAAAAAGCAATTGATGTGCTCTTGCTTGGAAAGAAAAGCCAGCTTAAGGACTTAGAAGATGAGGCTGTTACAGTAAAAGAGAGTTTTGAGAGCGCAATTGCCGGAAAGGACGAAGCCGGCGAAAAAGTAATGAAAGTAAAAGACAAACAGGACTTTGAGAGAATACTCGGGCAGGAATTATTAAAAGCGACCAAAAGTATTCAGGGACTTACTGAATTAACTGATGAGCACGAAATTGTTCACGACGCGCTTAAGAGAGCAAAACAGAAAAATGTCACAATTAGATTACTAAACTCATTTCCATCAAAAAAATTAAAAGAAGTCGCTGATGTTAAACATTTCAATCACGGAATGAACGCGTTTATAATTGACGGAAAAAAAGTTGTACTTGCGATATCGGATTTTAAGAAACAAAAACTTGACTACCACTTTACAATCCTAACTGATCATCTGCCAATGGCGACAACGCTACTGCACTACTTTGACAGTCACTGGGGAAAAGGGAAGAGCTACTAGCCTCACCAAAAACTCTTAAACACTACGAGACTACTTTTTGTTTATGGAAGAGATAACAAAAACCGCGCATAAGTACGCTGTGAAGAACGCGTTTGAACACGGCGGAGAAGCTCAGATAGGTGCGGTTGTCGGCAAAGTAAAAGCGCTGTTTCCTAAAGCTGATTTAAAGAAAGTAATGCCCCAGATAAGCAAAGCCGTTCTTGAAGTAAATAAAATGAAAAAAGACGCGCTTGAAGAAGAATACAAAAAGTTTGAAGCTAAAGGGTGGGAGCTAAAACATATTGAGAAAGAAAAATCCCTGCCTGAACTTGAATGGCTAAAAAAAGGAGAGAAAATAATCACAAGAGTTGCGCCTAATCCCAGCGGAGCAATGCACTTTGGGCACGCAAGACCCGCTGTACTTACTGATGAGTATGTGAAGCGCTACAGCGGAAAATATATTCTGCGATTTGATGACACTGACCCAAAAGTTAAGGTGCCAATTGCGGGAATTGAAAAAGAATTCATGCGCGACTTTGAGTGGCTCGGAATAAAATTTGATGAAGTTGGGAACGCATCCGACAGGCTTGAAAGATACTATGAGATAATTGAAGAGCTGATAAAAAAAGGGCACGCATATGTATGCTCATGCGAGTCAGAGAAGTGGCGCGAACTAATCTGGAAATCAAAAGAATGCCCGTGCAGAAAAAAAGATGCAAAAGTGCAAATGGCTGAATGGAAGAAAATGCTTTCGCATGAAATAAAGGAAGAGCAAGCTGTTGTTCGGTTGAAAACTGATTTGAAAAATAAGGACCCCTCCACACGCGACTGGTGGATGGCAAAAGTAGTTGATGAAGTATACCACCCTAACCAAAAAACTGCGGGAAAACATGTTTGGCCTTCATATAATCTTGCAAGCGCAGTTGACGACCACGACATGGAAATAAATTTTATAATAAGAGGACAGGAACATGTGAGCAATGAAGAAAAACAGAGAGCACTTTATGAAATATTCAAATGGAAATATCCCCACACTGAGTACTTTGGGAAAATCTCAAAAATCGGTGACATGACGCTCTCAAAGAGCAAAATGAAAGAGATTATGGAAGCAAAAGGAGTGGAGAATTATGATGATCCCCGAATGGCAACAATAATGGCATTTAGAAGAAGAGGATTCACCCCGCAGGCAATAAGAAAGGTAATAGTTGACTGCGGAGTATCAATGAAAGAAGTAAAAATAACTCTTGATAATTTCGCTGCTGCCAATAAGGCAGTACTCGGCGAGGCACAGGAGTATCCATTCTTTGAAGAAGCGGTGAAAATGGATGTTTATAATCTCTCAAGCGGAAGCGGGGAATGCTACGGCGAAAAAGTTGAATTTGAAACTGGCGTAATGGAATTATTTGTTGATAAAAAAGAACTGATTAAGTATTCTAAGAAGAAAGGCGCGCTTGTAAGATTCAAAAAAGCGTTCAATGCGAAAATTGATGAAGCTAATGAATTCGGCGGAAAAGCTACATTTATTTCATACTCAAAAACAGATAACCCAATACTCTCATGGGTGCACGAAATGATTGATGTTGAAATACTAATGAGCGATGGTTCGCTCAAACGCGGATTCTCTGCGCCAAGTTTGCTTAATGCAACCGGAATGGTGCACTTTGAGGGACTCGGATACGCAAACATTGAAGCAAAAAAAGACGGCATAATTAAGTGTGTATATGCTTACGAGTGAATTCGGATGGTTCTGCCCGCTCAACGAAAAAGACCGATTTTGCGAAAAGGAAGACTTACAGCAGTGGGTTTCGCAAAAAAACTGCCTAATGAAGTGGGCTCAAAAAATTGGGCTTTTTACAAAAGGGAACTCAAACATTCAAGCCGCAGAAAACTAAGCGAAAAAGTCACTCTAGTGAGAAAACTTCCCACAAGACAGGCTGAGAGCGGGCTTGTAGGAATAACTAATAAAAAAGGAAAAACGCTTGGCACAGCAACATTTATGTACATCCAAAAAGAAGGGAGAAAATATTTTCTTATAAGTGAGGTTGACGTTTTAGTAGGATACAAACGAGAAGGATTTCTAAATCAAATGCTCTCCGAAATAAGCTTTATTGCAAAAAAGAGCGGGATTAACCGTCTTGAACTTGATGTTGACTCAAAAAACAGCACTGCAATTGAAGCATACTCCAAATTTGGATTCAAAAAAGTCAGCGAGCATGCGGAAAAAACAGAACCCGAAAACATAATATACCGCTTTGCAAAAATTCTTGATTAATTACCGCTCGTTAGTGCAGCGAAAATCTTTTATACTCGTATGCACTTAACTAACGTGACCTTTTAATGCCTAATAAGAAAGAGAAACGCGTGAAGAGCCTGTATAAGGCATTCACATTCAGGATAGTTGCTACACTTGCGACTATGCTGACTTTTTTTGCTTTCACCGGGAATGTAAATCTTGCAGCGGGATTTGGCGCCGTTGATTTTGTGTCAAAAATCGCAATCTACTACGCACACGAAAGAGCATGGCTTGTGCTTGACGAAAAGAACATGATAATACAGTGGGCGAAAGGACCAAGCTTCGGGTACTAAAAATAGAACAAATTATTTAGCGGTTAGAAGTTCGTGCAGCTCTGGTCTTTTGGCGAGCTTTATTTTTGCGCGGGTCAAAATTGATTGGATTTCTACATTTGTTAAATTGAAATCTTTTCTAATTCTCTTCATCGGATTGTGCCCGTTAAATCCAAAATAATTCAGTAAGACCCCTGCCCCAAATTCCCCCAATTCTTCGACCAAAATTCTTCCAAGCGCGACTTTCTTTTCTTTTTGGATTATCTCGGTTACGGGAGTAGCTGTGCTTGCCGCAATTCTTGGGTGTATGTCTAATTTGCCTGTATCTACCCACTCGCCCTTTGCCGGCGCAATACCCATTCTCTCAAAATTTTATTGCACACGCAAATTGATTGTATTATTATGCCTTATAATTCCTGTAAGTATTCTGTGTTTAAATGCGGAGTCTGACTGAAGTCTTTTCATATTTGCTCTTGCCCGTTCGGCAATTTCCTTACGAAAAAGAGGAAGTCTTGTTTGCTTCAGTGCGGCGCTGGCAACACTTCTTTTATTTCTTGGTTTATCCTCAAACAAATCCATTTGAGTTGCCATGTTTGGCTTTTGAAGCATAAAACCAAGAACAAATTGCTTTCTTGTCCCTTGAGGATTTATTCTTTGGGCATCAAGAATCTGTTTAGTTACTTTTAATTTGTGCGCTGCCCCTATATCTGAATTCCAATACTTTTGGGTTCCTTTTCGTATATTTCTTTTGAAGCCTCTGCTCCTGTGTTTTTTTTTCATAGCATCGCTTGCGGCTTGTGCTATTGCATCTCCCGGCGTGCGATTCTTGTTAAGCGAGCTGACTTTTGAGGTTCCGCTTTTTCTAATAGCATTTGCTTTCTCAAGCACCTGTCTGTTTGTTAAAACTCCGGGTTCATCAACCAAAGAAACTATTTTGCTTGACCATCCGCCCTTTGGAGAGTATATGCGCTGAACTTCTTCAAGAGTATATTTTGGGAAGTATTTCTTATGAAGTGCGGCAATTATCTCTTCCCTTGAGATGCCTTTTCTTCTAAGGTCAAGAGCGGTTTTCAGCGCTCGCGGACTTGAAAATGCCCCCTTGACTCTCCTAAGCGCCATAACAAATTATTCCCTTCTTTTCCTTAAAAATACTGCTTTTTTCCGCATTTTTTCACTTTTGGTAGGGTTTGGCCAAAATAGTTTTACCTGCTCCAAAGTACCTTTTTAAAGCTTTCTTGGGGGGATTATTTTAGTTATACTGGTTTCTGCCAATGAAACTGACGCTCTCAAAAGGGGCGGTTGAAGTGGAGGTGTTTTGCATGGCGGACTATATTAAGGTACAACTGACGGATGAGCTTAAGCAACAGACCGTTGAAGTGGTTGAGAAGACTGCTAAGAAAGGAAAAATAAAGGCAGGCATAAACGAAGTTACTAAGGCAATCGAGAGGGGAACAGCAAAACTTGTTGTTATCGCCGAAGACGTTAGCCCTAAGGAAATAGTAATGCACTTGCCAATATTGTGCGAGGAAAAAAATATTCCGTACAGCTATATCGCGACAAAGAAAGAGCTTGGAGAAAAGGCTGCACTAAGAACTGCAACTGCTTCAATCGCAATAACTGAGTCAGGCGAAGAAGCTGAAATAAAGGACCTTGGCAAAAAAATTGCTGAGCTGAAGAAATAGGTGATATTAAAATGGCTGACGAAAAAGGAACACCTGCTGAAGTAGTTGAAGTAGTAAAAAAAACAGGTGTACACGGAGAAGTAACGCAAATTCTCTGCAGAATCCTTGACGGACCTGAAAGGGGACGTGTAAAACGAAGGAATGCAAGAGGAAGCGTACAAAAAGGAGATGTGTTGATTTTGCTTGACACTGAAAGAGAAGCAAAAGAAATCAAGTAATCACTTGAAAAATAATGGATGAGTAAAGGAGAGGATAAAATGGTTAAGTGCAGTTTTTGCGGTAGCGACCTCCCAATCGGCGGAGGAAAAATGTTCGTAAAAAGAGAAGGCACGGTGTTTTACTTTTGCTCAAACAAGTGCGAGAAGAATCAGGTTGCGCTTGGAAGAAAACCGGTTAAGACAAAATGGACCGAGGCATACAATAAGCTAAAGAAAACATTATTGACTTCAAAAGAAAAAGAGACTACAGGAACTGGGAAGTGATGAGAAAATGGTTGAAAGAACATTACTTCTCGTAAAACCTGACGGCGTACAAAGAGGACTGACAGGAGAAATCCTGTCAAGGTTCGAAAGAGCCGGACTCAAGATAGTCGGAATGAAGATGATGTGGGTGGACGAAGAATTCGGGGGAAAACACTACGCTGATCTTAAACAAAGAAAAGGCGAGAAAATATTCAACGCGACCATGGGACTAATAACAATGGGTCCTGTAGTTGCGGCAGTGCTCGAAGGAGTAGACACCGTAGAGATAGTAAGAAAAATGTGCGGACCAACAGAGCCAAAAGCGGCGATGCCTGGAACTATACGCGGAGACTTTGCTCACGTGAGCTATGCATTCTCTGATACTGTTTCACAGGCAATAAGAAATGTGGTACACGCTTCAGGCTCAAAAGAAGAAGCGAAAGCGGAAATCGCATTGTGGTTCAATGAAAATGAATTACACGATTACCCTGCGGTAAGCGATATACACATACTGCACCAGGACGCGTCGCACATACGAAAAATGAGGAAAGCGCCAAAACCTCTCAAAAAGTAGGGGGAAAGAAAGTGGCTTTTCTTATAGTGGTAAAACCCGCGGCAATTGCGGAAAGTGCTTTGGGAAAAATAATCCAAAGCATAGAAAAAGAAGGGCTGAGCATTGCGGGAATGAAAATGCAAAGCATTGATATTCATTACCTGCAAAACAAGCTCGACCGCGAGAGACGAGAAGAGCAAAAAGAGCAAATACTTCTCGCAAAAAAAGTTCCCGCTGTATTAATCGTCGTGTATGGCGAAAGAGAAAGCGAGGCTGCGAGAAAGCTTGAGGAAGAGTTTTTGTGGAAAGTGCATGTCTCTAAAAATGAGGAAGTCGCAAAGTACGAACTCGCAAGGTTCTTCAAGGATGAGGAAATATTTGAGTACGCGAAAAATCTGCACGGAATAATATTTGAGAAAGAAGAAAAAGGAATTAAGTTTTGGTCAAAGAATAAGACAAAAAGCGTTGAAGAAATTGAGAAGGAAAGCAAAACTCGCAAATAACAATTAACTTTATTAAAATTAATTTTTAACTGG
>CABMEU010000039.1 GCA_902385225.1 uncultured archaeon
CCTTGTGTTAAGTTACTTGTTTTTCCGCTGGCGATTGCCACTCCTTCAGAATTATTAGTTGAAAGTATAAGCGTAGCGACAACTAAAGATATGATAATAATTATCCCGAGTATAACAAGATACTCAATCGTCCCCTGCGCGCGCGAGGAGCGGTGAAAAGTGTTTTTCATAGTGAAATATTAAGGTTTTTGAATTATTTAAACCTGCTTTTTAGAATTTGATTTT
This sequence comes from uncultured archaeon, assembly GCA_902385225.1. GTDB lineage: Archaea > Iainarchaeota > Iainarchaeia > Iainarchaeales > JAAZKV01 > JAAZKV01. Next base: position 226 of record CABMEU010000039.1, read on the forward strand.
ATATTTTCATTTCTTCAGCAAGCACGTTAAGATATTTCTTTAATTCTTCAATACTCAAATCCCCCATGTGCGGAATTCTCAATGTATCAGCTTTTCCTGCTTTGATTAAATCATCATTTAATTTTCTATACCCGCCGTCCATCACATACCCGCGCGCCTTAACTCTTTTCTTTACCTCATCAAGATTAATTTTTTTAGTATTCTCAATACAAGTAACCGTTTTTGAGCGGTATCCTTCCTCAGCGAATAATCCCATTCCCTTTGACTTCGCCCACTTTTGTGTTTCCAAAGCAAGCGCCGCATGCCTTGCCCAAACATTCTCAATTCCTTCCTTCTCCATCGCTTCCACTCTTTCTTTAAGTCCGAAAATTAATCCCACAGCGGGAGTGTAAGGTGTTTGATTAGTGTCATATTCTTTTGCGAGTTCAACAAAATCAAAGTAGTATCCTCTTCCTTTCACAGTTTTTGCTTTCTCTAGCGCTCTCTCGCTCACACTCGCAAATGCAAGTCCGGGAGGCAACGCAAAGCACTTTTGCGAGCTAGTTACACAAACATCAATTCCCCAATTATCAACCTCAATTTTTGCTCCGCCCATAGAGGAAACCGCATCAACCATTAAGAGTGCTCCGTGTTCCTTTACTACCGGCGCAAGTTCTTTGATGTTATTTTCTACTCCAGTGGAGGTTTCATTATGCGTAATGCAAATCGCCTCATATCTTTTCCCGCTTTCGCTGAGTTTCTTTCTCAAATCCTCCGCCCTAAAAGCTTTCCCAAAAGGGATTTCAAATAAATCAACATTCTTTCCCGTGCTTTTAGCAATATCGTACCATTTTTTTCCAAATGCTCCGCAGGAGAGCATGAGAACATTTTCATTAACACAATTCCTTATCGCCCCTTCCATTAATCCTGAACCCGAGCTTGTTGAGATAAGAACACGATTTTTTGTTTGAAATACTTTCTTTAAGCCCGCGGAGCAAACCCCAAATACTTCCGCAAACTCCTTCCCCCTATGCCCAATCATTTCCTTTTGCATTGCCGCCATAGTAGAAGCAGGTACGCTGATTGGTCCGGGTATGAATAGCTTCATTTGCTCACCAAGAAATTTAGTTGAAATAAGTTTATTACTTTAACCTGCGTTCTCGTGCGGCTTCATTCGCTCTTTTTTTTTCTTCCTCTTCCGCAATAAACTGCTTCCAGCTCAAAGTTTTAACGTTCTTTGGGAATTTCATTGGTTTTAATTTTTTTCCCTTTCCGCTAGGCGCAAGCACCCCATGTTCTTTTGCGAATGCTTTCATTCGCTTTAACTCTGGTTTGATTTGTGATTCTTCTAACCTTTTTCTATCCCTGTTTTGCTGTGCCCTTGTCTCTTCCACAAACTGGTTAATAGTAATTGTTCTAATCTTTTGTCTCTTTTTGGCAGGACCAATTATTGGTCTTCTTGCAACAACGCCAATTCCGCGTCTGTCCGCAAGCATCTCAATCAATCCTCAGCACGAGTTCCTTTGTTTTTTTGCTTTGTACGTACTGGAATGACCCATTGAAGTGTTCATCAACAGTAATTAGTATTATTTCCTGTCCCTTGCTTGCGTTGGGTCTTGGGAAAATATTATAATAATCTCTCAATCTTTCTCCGGCTTTGAAAACAGTTATTTTCTTTGACTGCACTCCAACTCTTCCGCCCTTATCAAAAGCGAGCTGGTCGCCCATTTGGATTGTAAGGCTAATCATCTGGTCCTTGTTTGAGTTATTCTCAATCTCCACCATGAGTTCAACAGGCTCCCTCCTCGCAATATTGAGTCGCATTGGGTTAAGCTCTGTCTTGATATCAATCATTCACACCACCAAAATTTGATACAAACCTTAATCCTAAAGAGCTTAATAAGTTTTTCTTTACCTTAAAAGCCTCAGTTTTCTTATTTCCAAGCGAATCTTTTTATTTAAGTAAAGCGTTTATTTTGTTAATGGTTAAAGTAAAGGACAAGGGTCTTGAGGGAAGAATGCATGTATTCGGTGCGATAGTGCTCCTTGCTGTCGCCGCGTATTACTTGCCGTTCCTTACAAAATATTTTTGGATTGTAACGCTTCTCCTAATAGTAATGGGTGCGTACATGATGGTTTACGAAGACAATGATAAAGATAAGAAGTAAGTTTAGTGGTTTTTGAAAAGTTCAAATTCTTAAGAGCGCTTAATTAACTTTAAATATATCTTAACCCCTTAGAACTTGGGGAAAAACTCTTTTTCCTTAAATTGGTGTTGTGATTGATTCCCGAATCCGAATTAATTAGAAAAGAGGTAATTGTTAGGCAAATAGATTTGCCTTCCTCCGTTACGTTAACAAAAAAATCCCTGCTCCGCTGGTGCACTCTCTCGCTCGGATTAATTTCGCCAAAAGAATCAAGGGATAAGGGTTTCTTGGTGTTTGACGCATTATTCACTTTTTTATTCACAAAAAAGAGCGCCCCGACAACGCTTGATGTTAAGGCATTTATAAAAGAAAAGAGCGGGGTAGAAATGAGCGAGAAATTAATCCGTTACCACTTGAACCGATTAATCGAACTTGGTATCCTCACAAGAGACGGTTTAGTATACAAAATAAATCCCTCCCCAACGAGCGAGGCGCGCTCTTCAATGAAGGAATCCTTTAACTCGTGGGCAAAAAAACCATTGGAAAAGAATTTAGAGGAAATCGCGCTCGCGCTTGAGAAACTCCAAAACGCGTATGAAAAGTAGAAAATAATTCTGAA
>CABMEU010000040.1 GCA_902385225.1 uncultured archaeon
ATATATAAAGATACTGCAGAGTTCAAGAGAAGAAAAACTATTGTAAACTAATCCCGCAGGCTTTAAGAATCTGCCCAAATAGTACTTCATTATGGCTCTGACAATAAAAAATCTTTCCGTTTCCATAGGCACAAGGGAAATTCTCCTTGATGAGAGTCTAGGTATTGAGGACGGGGCAAAGGTAGGGATTCTTGGAAGAAACGGGGTAGGAAAAACCACTTTTCTAAAAGCAATCCTTGGACAAATAGATTATTCAGGGGATATTAAGTTCAACGGTAAAGCCGCTTACTTTTCTCAGCACATCGATTTGGATTTAAAGAAAACCGGCTGGCAGACGATTGGGGAGCGCGCAACAATCCACCACCAAAACCAGTACGAGAAAGAGATCCACGAAATTGAGAAAAAACTTTCTGACCCAAAAGTTTATGATGACCACAATCAGGCGACAAGACTCACCGAGAGATATGTGGAGCTCCAAACCGAACTAGCAAAACACAAAAGCACTCTCCCCACAAGCAAAATAAAATCTGTTCTAAGAACACTTGAAGTAAAAGATGATTGGCTTGATAAAAACGTGGGCTCGCTTTCAACTGGACAGAGAGCAATTATCGCGCTTGCGCAGATATTATCCTCTGACGCTGATTTGCTTCTCCTTGATGAACCTACAAATCACTTGGATTTTAAGAGACTAAATATTCTAGAGGATTATTTGAAGAGTTTTAAGGGAACTGTTATGATGGTTACTCACGACAGATACTTTTTGGATAGAGTGTGTGATACAATCTTGAAAGTAGAGAATGGAAAAATATTGAAATACAACGGAAATTACTCGGCGTATGTGAAAACACGCGACGCGACTTTTGAGGCACAGCAGAAAGCGTTTGAGCTTGAGCAGGATTATATTGCAAATGAAAAAGACAAAATCGCGAGGATTGGAAAAAGCCCGCTGAAAGTTAAGCAGGGCAAGTACCGCGAAAAACAGCTTGAGAAGCGCGAGGTAGTGGAAAAGCCAGACCTTGATAAATCGGATTTTGAAACCCCATTTGAGGCATCTCCAATTCGCTCGCACATGGTAATGGAACTTGAGGACTTGACTGTGGGATACAAAAAGCCCCTAATTTCCCATATTAACTTGAATATTTGTGTCGGACAAAGAATAATTATTATCGGGGAGAACGGAATCGGAAAATCCACGCTCTTCAAAACAATTGAAGGAAGACTTCCTGCGCTTGGCGGAAAAGTGAAGCTTGATTTGGAAGGAAAACTTGGCTACGTTGACCAGGAACTTAAGGACCTTGTTGCGCACAATACTTTGTATGATGAAATTTATTCAATTCTAAAAGATAAAGCCCAAACTCGCCAGAATTTGTCAATGGTTGGTTTTGTTACTAATGAGGAAGTTTCAAAGCAAATCTCAAAACTTTCTCTTGGGGAAAAAGCCCGCTTAAATTTGCTTAAAGTTTTAATTGAGAAACCGAATTTGCTTCTCCTTGATGAGCCGACAAATCACTTGGATATTGACGCGTGCGAAATAATTGAGAAAGCCTTTTTGCGCTATGAGGGCGCGATTGTTGCGGTGTCACACGATAGATATTTTATTGAGAAAATCGCCCAGAGAATCCTAAAAGTCATTGACGGAAAAATTGAGGAACTGCCAAGGCACATTGTGCAGGACTCGAAAAAAGAATAATAAAAACACCACTAAGATTTGAACGCGCTTGACAGAATTCATTTTATATTAGGATAAAACTTTTTTATTAAGGCGCCTATTTTTTCATATTCGCGCGGATTAATGTTATTTTCTTTCATCACATTATCAAACTCTTCAATGCTTTTTCTCTCAGCTTCCTTCATTTTATCCAATTCTTCTTTTGTAAACCTCTTTTCTTTTGGATAAGAGAATTTGAAAGCATAATCCTTTCCGTAAACAAAAGCAAAGAAGTACTTTGCTTTCCTACAATGAAACTTTGAGGAAACAACAATAACTTTTCTTGCGGGCAAAGAATCAACTAAGGGTTTTGTAAAATAAGCATTCCCTAATGTGTCCCTTGATTGTGTTTCAATCAAAATATTGTTTTCAAAAAAGCCCTTACTAATAGCATATTCTTTCATTAATTCCGCTTCCCTAAACCCAGGGTCTTTTTCTATTCTCCTATAATAGCCGCCTGAAAGAATTAGCTTCGCGTTCTTGCTTTTCTTGAATTCCTTAATTCCTTGGGCCACTCTTGAATGAAGTTCTTCCAATCCATTAGTTGGATTAACTCCAAGAACAATTATTGCTGTTGCTTCCATTATACCCTGGCCGGGATTCGGACCCGGGTTATCGCCTTGAGAAGGCGATGTGCTTGACCACTACACTATCAGGGCATTGATAAAAAATATTCTGTTGGTTAGGTTTATATTGCTTAATGGTTTAAGTGTTTTGAATGCAAATCAAAGCTGTTCTTTGCGACCTTGACGGGACGCTTATTGACTCAATACCCTTAATCATGAAGAGTGATAAGGATGCTATCCAGAAGTTCGGGTTTAAGGTGTCTAATCAGCGTTTGAGAGAGCTTTCGCAGCTCCACTCAAGGGATATTGCGTATTATTTGATGGATTCAACGAGAAGCGTTTTTGATATTTACAAGTTCATTGAGTACAGAAGAAGCGTTTTTGTTAAATTATTAAAGAAGCATAAGGCAAGGAAGCTTTGGTTTAAGGATTCCAAGGATTTTATTAAAGAAGTTTCCTGCATACTCCCGATGGCTGTTATTACCGGCTCAAGGCACAAATTTGTTGAAACTGTTTTTGATAAGAAAACTTTTTCATGTCTAAAATTCATTATCACAAGTGATGATGTTGCGCACAAGAAGCCCGATATTGAGCCCTTAGAGAAAGCGATTAAGCTTCTTGGGCTAAAAAACAAAGATGTTATTTTTATCGGGGACTCTGAGCAGGATGCATTAATGTGCCAAAGATTAGGAGTTAAATTTGTTGCAAAGATTGGCGGAATCTCCACCGAGAACCAGTTGAGAAGATATAATCCGGTTTTTGTCGCGAAAACTTTTTCTGAAATAAAGAGATTTATTGCGCTTCTTTCTTAATTTTAATTAACAGCTCTCACTTTAATGAAAGTTTTTTCTCAAGCAGCGTGAGGTCAATTAGCGTATCTTTGCACCCGTCCTTTAGGAGCAGGACTAACTGGGGAATAACTTTTGTGTCTTTTGTTGCCTCAAATGAAATTAATGCTTCTGCAAAACAGCATACCCCTACAGCTGCTTTTGGTTTGTATTTTTGAATTATTTTTTTCACAAGGCTTCCGCCCGGAACAATATAAATTTGTTTGTAGCCAAGATTCTCCGCCATCGTTACAGCTTCATCAAGCCCGCATCCTCCGCAGTGCTTGCAGTGATAGCCGTCTTCATCAAAAGTCGCTTTGCACCCTGGGAGTTTTCTTGTGCAGTGCGGCAAGAAGAGCGCTCTATCCTTAAATGGAATTTTTTTAAACTCGGGTTCAAATACAGAATTTCTTAGTTCAATATGAGTGAATTGTATCATGTCCTCGCTTAACCCAAGCGATTTACCTATTTTTTCGGCAGCGCTTGCGGCGTTAAGGTGAGCACCCGCATCGGCAAACTTTCCGATTGCACCCCTTATCTTATCATAAATTCCGTCAGACATAAGTGTAAAGAAAAAAGATTAACAAATAATTATAAAAGTGCCCCCAAAATAAGCCAGAATTTTGATTTAATTGCCCAAAATAGAGAAATTACTTTTTAATTGGTTTAAGTGTCACGGGGTCTATTTCATGAGTTAGAATTTTTGTTGTCTCAGCAACAAGTTCATTATTGCCTGCGGCCTTAAATGCATTAATCGCTTCATTAATTGTACGTTTTGCAGCTGAAGATAAGGAACCGTCGGGCGAATAAAGCGGTGAAATGGGGGGTTTGCTTTTTGCAAGCTCCTCCAATGAGCTTCTATAAAGTAACCCTGCCTTTGTAAAATACTTTTTTGAAGTATTAGTTAAATTTAAATCGCGGCAGGTTTTTGCAACAGCTTCAAAGCGCTCGGCTGCGCGACTCGGGTAGCCAAACTTTAATTCTATATTTGCTATTTGAACATGAAGCAGCATTGCCCTTGAAGGCGCTACTTTTAACGGATTTCCCTTGTATTCCATTTCATCAAGTTCGCCTAACAATTTAAGCTTTCTCTTGAAGAGAGGATGATTAGAAGATTCTCTTAATATTCGGCGTGGTTTTCTTGGAGTAGTTCTCCTCAAATTAGTTCTTTTCATTAAAATACTACCATTCAAGTCCTTAATAATTAAATGCCACTGGGCAGAATGCGTATTATGGTATAATGCTAACTCTCATCAGTTGCTCTTTAATATTGCTTATTGTAATGTATGATTAAGAGTGTTTTAAAATTTAATGTGGCGATTGAAAATGGTCAAAATAATTAAGAATGGCAAAAATATTTATGTTCGGATTCCAAAAGAGGTCACAATAGTATCTGGGTTTCAAGCAGGCAACGAAGTAATAATTCAATACAACAAAGAAACCGAACAAATAACTCTGAAGAAAATTTAAGCTCAAAATAGAATAAATTTTATTTTATTTGAAGAGTTTTCCCAGCATTAGTCAATGACACATTTGTAAATGGCCTGCCATTTCTTTTGTTTGTTGGCATTTGCTTCATTTCTAAAAATCCAAAGAACTCTAATTCCCTACAGTGTGCTCTTATTGTTAGATAATTAGTATTGACTTTTGTCTCAAGTTCTCGGAGTGAGCAATCCTTCTTTTTGAGCTGTTGAATTATAGCTTTTTTGATTTCTAAACCAGTCTTCCTAATCATGATATGAATTTGTGGCAAGTTTTATATACTGAAATGCCACCAATTAGTAGCAAGAGACCAAACTAATTGAAAGGGGATTATGTGACTATAAAAAAATTAATTAAATTTATTTTTACCCCAATTAAACCAGCTCTTGTTAGGGTCGCTGAAATAATTGCATTTGTTTGTGAAAAAGCAAGTTACTGGGCAAACAAATTATTATTCCTAACTTGGTGGGGACTCCCCCCTGAACCAAGATGGTTTGACAATCACATTAATCTTTACTATAAATGGTTGAAAACAAAAAACCCTTATTGGCTTGAAAGAGGGGCATATTCCTTACTTGCAATCAAGCAAGGAGCTTCATTATTGGAGCTTGGATGCGGAGACGGATTTAACGCAAAATATTTTTATGGACACAAAGCAAAGACAATAGTTGCAGTTGACTTTAGTAAAGAAGCATTACAAACAGCCCAGCTAAAGAATAGCTCACCCAACATTAAGTATATTTTTGCCGACATCACCAAAAATTTACCTAATGGGGACTTTGACAATATTATTTTGGATTCTGTCATTCAACAAATAGATTCTGACAAAGTTCCTGACTTATTGAAACATATCAAGAAACGACTAAACTCAAATGGAATATTGAGCGGGAATACCCAAGTAATCAGAGATAATTTAATATTCCAAAATAAAAAGGATGTCTTAAAGGTATTTAGCCCTTATTTCAAGAATGTCATGGTCTTTGAAACTATTTGCTTTGAAAGACACAATTTCTATTTTTATGCGTCCGATGGTGTTGTTCCATTTAATAAAAACTGGCAATCTTTTATTACAAAGTAAGTTCAATTAATCCAATAACTATTTATTTAAAATTTGGTTCTGGCATTTTGTTCTTAGCATAATAATTTACATTATAACAAAAATTCCCAACCGCTTTGAATGCATCAGTAAGGGTTTTCTCATTGCAAAAAACTGCCAATACTTGCGCTTTGTTTTTTTCAAAAAATCTCAAATAGTCCTTATATTCATTTGAACTAGTGTTAAGGGCTTTAAGATGTTTTTCAATTGCTTCTTCTCGCATTTTTTTATTCACTACAAACACTTCTTTTATCTCTGCTTCAGTTGGGTCAATTTTTTTAAGATACCTATTCATAGTTTTACTCATTTTAGGATTCACGCTATGACTCATTTCATTATCTAATTGGTTACCCAAATAAACTGTGAAGGGGTAAGTCAAAAAATTATTTTTATTAACATATAATTTAAGTGGATTTCCCTTTGTCCCGCCTTCAGTAATTATTAAGGACTGCGCTTTAAGTGCTTTCAATTGCATACTTACTGGCGACCTTGTGAGGTTGGTTTTTTGGCATAAGGCTGACTGAGTATTTACGCCAAGCAAAATAAAACGATAGGCATTGAAGATTTCTTTTGACCCCATCACATCCATATAACGCTTTAAATCGGATTCACCCTTACGAAGTATTTGCTCACTTAATTCAGCTTTCATACAGAAATAGTACCTGCGATGTATTTATAATATTATGTCTACAATTAGTCATTTAGTAGACGTGATATTATGGATGATTTAGAGTTTTTAAAAATCGTTAAAGGGATGAGCTTGGAAGAGCTTGAAACAAAGCACCCCTTCATCGTAAAACTAAGCGAGGTTATTTCAGCAAAGAAAAACGAGCCCACCCCTAAAAAATAACGAGCTCAAAGGATTGGCGATTAAATGAGTGAATTAAATGAATATACTAACGCAAAGAAATCAAAAATTTGTTTTTTTTGCGGAAACAGGGCTCATGCACGGAAACATAAGATTTTCACGCATAATTCCCAGCAGTATCATTGGGTGTGTAGACCCTGCCTTGAAGTTCGGGGCACTGGCAACATAGTTCAAGAATTAGAAAAGATTCCACTTGAGAAAAATAAAACAAATTTTTATAAAAACAAACTGCTCCCTGAGGTGATTGCCTGATGGAAAATGACCTTGAAAAGAAAATAGTTGCAGTTGTTTCAAATCCTCAAGTGTATGAAGCACTTCAAAAAAGGAAAGACAAAGCGCAAGGTATTGGGGCAGGTTTGCACAATAATGTTTTTTACATTGGAACAATGATAAATATTGATGACAAAGAAAGAACGGCAATTATAACAAGTGATAGAAAAATTTATGTTAATTACGGGGAAAAAAACAAGAGAGAAAATGAAATACGAAAGAAGTTTGGTTTAAATTACAGATTTGAGTTTTTTGGGGATTTGCTTAACTTTGATTGGAGCAATGAATCAATAAATGAATTTCTTTTTGGAGACCCAAAAGATATCGGGCTGAAATGTTGTTATGAACTAATTCTTGAAAAGCAAAAACAGTATGTTTGGCATCCTCAGGAAGGGTATCATGAAACAATTGCTTGCGATATCTTAAGCACTTATTTTATCCCAGTTTTTTCAGCAAAGGGAAGAACATTCTTCAATGCTGAGAAAGGTTCGGGAAAAACACAGCAAAGTAATGTCTATGCGGGACTTTCATTCCATCCTTTGTTTAGTGGCAACATAAGTGGAGCAAGCACTTATAGAATTATTGAAAGCATAAAACCAACCTTAATAGTAGATGACTTTGATAAAATTCCAGAAGAACAAAAGATAAGTTTTGACCAAACACTGAGAGTTGGTTACAAAAAAGGAGCAAGAGCAATAAGAACAGATGACAAAAGACCATTAGGGTTTGATTTATTCAGCCACATGATAATAAACAACATTTATGGACTTGATGATGTCAGCGAAAGCAGGTGCTCAAAACACATACTTGAACATTGCCCAAACAACTTTAAGGCAATAGATATTGAAAATGCAATTAACTACTGGCAAAAAGAAAGAGACTTACTTTATACAAATGCTTTACTTCATTGGAAAGAAGTAGAAAAAGAATATTCTTCACTTGACGTTCCTGAACTTGTTGGGAGAGAAAGAGAGCGGGATTCAGCAACTTTAACAATTGCTAAACTTGTTGGGGTTTTTGATAAAGTGAAAACATATTTGTTGGCTAATAATGGAAAAAGAAGTGAATCAGATTTAGAAACTGATTTTGCTTTCCACTTGCTTTATTGGATAAAAAAAGAACTTGAGTTAGGCAAACTGGAAATCAAAGCAAGTTCAACAGAATTAGCACAAGCAATAGCAGGGAATGTAATTAATGTTGGCGATAAAGATTCAAAGTTTTATAAAGATGCAGAAAAAACTCTTGCTTGGAAGATAGGAAAATTTTTTGGGAGAATGCAACATGCTCTAAAGACAGGGGCGAAGAATGGCAGAGTTATTTATCATATTGATTCTGAAGCTCTAGTAAGAATGGCAAGAGCAAAAGGTTATCTTATTGCTTTAGATATCCAAGACGATTCTACTAAGTTTTCCCCTACTTCCCCTATTACTCCTACTATACCTACTACACCTATAACCCCTACTTTAAAGAAAGAAGCGGGAGGAGAAGTAGGGTTTGTAGGAGAGAAAGGAGAAGAGAAGAAAACAGATTATGGTGAGTTTTAATGGCTAAAAAATTGGTTGCGTTTCGGCTTTCTGAAGATGTTGTTTTGCTTTTGGGGGAAGTCGCAATGAGCTACCCAAACAAGACAGAAGCACTTGAAGACTTGATTCGGATAGGGGTTAAGACAAAACAAGAACAAAAGAAACAAAGTGAGGCGTATTCAGCTAGTGCTATACAGAATTAATGGTGATTTTTGTGAATTGGTCTAGGATTTTGTTAATCGTTCTTGGCGTTTTTCTTATTGGAATTGCTTTGAGTTTTCTGAGAGTGATTTGACATGAAGCAAAAAAACAAAGCAACTCAAGAGTTTAAGGTTCTGGACTGTTTTAATGGTCAGGAGTTAGAAAATGCTTTGAACTCACATATTGGTTCAGGTTGGGCTCTCATGGAGATTAATGAAGAGCGCTCAGAGTTCTTTCACGTGAATAAGGTTATACTGACAAGATTTAACAAGGAGGTGAGAAAATGGCAGAAGAAGAAGTTAAGAAAGCCCTTGAGTTAAATCAGCTTGCTGGAATGATTACACGGCTTGAGAACAAAAATGAGAATTTAGAAGAGAAAGTAGATAAACTTCAAATTTATGTTCGTGAAATTTTACGAAGACTTGGAAGGTGAAAAAGAAATGACTGAAAAAGTTCCTTTACACGTATCAGACAACCCGTTTTATCGGAAGATTTACAATGATGTTCATAGAAAGAACAAAAACTTTGTTGGGCTAATTGTGGGGCAAACAGGGAGTGGTAAGAGTTATGGAGCTTTGCGTTTTTGTGAGGATTTGGACTCAGGATTTGGAATGAACAGAATTTGTTTTTCTGTTAAGGAGATGGTAACGCTTTTGGATTCTGGTATTTTGCGGCGTGGTGATTGCGTGATTATGGATGAGATTGCTGGAGAAGGTGGAGCTGACAGCAGGTCTTTTATGAGTAGAGAAAATGAAATAATGAGTTTTCTAGTAACCACTTTTAGAACGCTGGGATTGATTGTTTTTTTTATAGCGCCATTTAGCAGTCAGATTGACAAAAGATTAAGGCAGATTGGAGTTAGCGCAGTTTTGGAGTTTAAAGGCGTAGAAGATTATGAAAATAAATTAGCTAAGTGCGTTTGGAAATGGGCATTTTTTAGTCACCTGACTGGAGCAAATTATTTACCCAAACCCAGATTAATTAAGGATGGAAAAAGAATTATTGTTGATTCGGTTCTTATTCCAAAACCAAGCGAAAAATTAATTATTGAATATGAAAAGAAAAAGAGCGCCTATGTGTTAAATAATATTCATAAGTGGCGGGAAGAATTAGAAAAACGCAGTGAAGAATCAAGTGAAGATTTAGAAGTTCTTGTTGAAAGTATTGTTAAACAACCAGAACCATATATGTCGCACTTAGGCAAGTTAAACGCTGGAATCATTAGATTAAGACACAAACTAAGTCAAGCAGATGCTAAGACAGTGCTTGCTTTGGCAAATGCACAGCTTCTAGGTAGAAAACGCCGAAAAAGTATGCGTGGAGATTCATGAGCGCTTAGTGAAACTGCTTATAGTGGGAAGTTCTCGCCACAATATTGCCCAAAGAATATTGTTAAATATCAAGAAATTGCTCAAGACTTTTCCCAGAAATTAATTTGTGTTTTTTAAGCACCTTTCGGGCAAGTTCCATGAACCCTGTTATTTCTTTAACCTTCAAATTTTCTTTGTGTGAAAGCCTTGTTCCTTCTTGAATGAGCATAGATAGTTCGTCCTGTTTAAACGAAAGCCTCATTATTACTTTAGAGAACGCAAAAAGAAATGCCATAATAAAAAACATGGATGTAATTACTGGTACAAGAAGAATGACCCACGCAACCAACCCTTTTGTTGGGTCAAAATTTTTAGATGCATCAATTGCACTTCCAATGATTGGACTAGATACTAAGAGCGGTATAATTGCAATAAAAGCTGTTATCAGAAAGTTGACTGTTGGCAAATTAGTGTTGTTTATTTCATTTTGCGCAAGCTGTACTATATATTCAACACGTTTTTTGTCAGAAATCATTGCTCTACATCTACCCATTTCTTTCTTTCATATAAGGAAAGCTTATCTTTAACTCTCTTCAAAATGACTTTTCTTTCTTGTAATTTTCCTTTGTAGGGTAGCAAGTTTAGTCTTGTTGCATCTTTTTCATAATCTGTTTGTAAAATTCTAAGCTTTGAAACCAATGAACTCTTATTATACTTAGAATTATTTACTGTTTCTTCTGCTTCGGCAATGTATTTTTCAAATTCAGTAATGTTTGACTCAGCTTTTTCAGTCAATTGTTCAAATGTATGCAAAATAGAATTATATTTTGCTTTTCCTTCTTCAAATGCTTTTAGTTCTCTAAGCATTGTTTCTCTTTTATTATCTGCTGATTGATATGCTTTGTCAATATCTCTTGAGGATTGAAGTTCAGGGTATTGTTTAATGTAATCCTGCATACTATTGAAATTCATTTCATCCACATCTGATTTATGGAATTTTTGTTTAATTTTCATTGCTCTATTTTGCTGAGCACTTTGAGTCAATGCCCACATTCCTTTTTCGTGAGTAGTTTTCTTGTTCAATAGGTTTCCAAGACTTTTCAATGATTCTGACCACTCTTTTTCATTATTTTTTGCAGAGTTTTGAAGAGAAGGTATTTGTACTTTAACTTGCTCAATTTCTTTTTCTTGCCCATAGATATCTTCAATTGTATAATCAAAAGTCTTCCACATTTCATTTAATTTTGCTTCTGATTGATTTTTTCGGTATATTGCACTGGCTTTCCCAGTTAATCTGCTAATTATACCAGCATCATCTTTTTTTACTCCGATGTGAACTTGGGTATCCTCATCTTTTCCAGTCCCATATTCTACATCATCCATATTCTCATTATTTTTAGCAATCATATCTTTTCGCACCTCATTATTATTTATTATTACATGATAATAAGTTATACGCCCTGACAATGTTTTACTAAATTTGCATTGTGAAACAGGAACAATCAGTTGTATTTTATCATTATTTGAATCTTTATACCATATCTTAGCTTGATTATCCATTATGTTAAATCCACCATAATGTTCTTCAAGATAATTATTAGAATTTTTAAAATAAATAATAGTGTAACCAATTCTGTGTTCTCCGTGCTTGTGATAATCAAATCCATTATATTCCCTGTGTACTTGCGGTTTCCAATTAGTAAGGTTTTCAGCCATAACATCGCCCATTATTTGAAATATTCTTCCTTATGAATGTTTTTAGGTTTAACTTCAACTTCAAAATACTGAATCATTCTTTTTATTGCCTCTTGTTTTGTTTTTAGTTTATTAGAAAGCTTGTACAATTCCACCAGCCTATCTTCGTTTTCTGATAAATCAAGTTGAATTTTAACCATATAACACACTGATATATAGTAGTACATAAAGATATATAAACCTTTTGTTCAACTTGATATTTAATGGCTAAAGGATATTTTGCAATAGGCGCAACTGAAGGACTCGTTTCAGCAATTGCCATAAAATTTGGAACAGATATTAGTGCAACAGGGATAGTAACAGCGATGTTAAACGCCTTAAAACCAACAATTCAAACAGTGCCTTCCGCTATGCTTGTTTATTACATAGCGATAATAGCATTTGCTATTTGTCCTTGGATTGCATTATACTTGACTGCAAAGGAAGAACCAATTCCTACAATAGCAGGTTTTTTGTTGTTCTTTTTGATAGTCCTATTTGCATAAAAAATTTAAGAAGACTGAATTTTATTCAGGCGTTATCTCAATTTCTTCAGCAGGTTTTCTTTCTTTGAAGGTATATACTTCTCTTCCTGCTTCTATGAATCCGCTCTTTTGAAGTAATTCGTTCATTAACCTTAGCCAATCCATTAGTAAGTTGAAGTAGCTTCTTGGTTCGGCTTCAATGCGCAATCTGAATTTCATAAGACTTGTTGGACAATCTCCAGAGTGGTTATCAATACGAACTTTGCAATCCATTCTTCCTTTTAGTTTTGTGACTTTGGCGTTATACTCTTCGTTTGAATAAGAAACCAATAAGGAATCAATGTATTCAAGCGAACTTCTTATGCCATAGTTTTGTGTGACAAGGCTTGCACTTGGATTGGCTATTAGTTGCCCGCACCTTATGAGCTGAGTGTATATTATTGCATTGAGTCGTTCCCTTTCGCTCTTTATTGATTCTGGATTTAGTTGAGTAACTGCTTCTTCATTCATTTAACCACCTTCATTTTAATTAAATTTGTTAATTCGTCAAATTTTGATTCAAGTATTTTCATTTTTATTTCAAGCTCTTTGCTTTTGATTTCTTTTTGAACGTCTTCTGTAATGGCAACTTCAAGAGTTAATGCTGTCCTGCATTTTATACAAAAGCTTGCAATGGGTTCATTCAGTTCTCCGCACACTAAACATTTTTTTGGCATTAGTTTTGGTTGCTCATCTGCTTTCTTTGGCATTAATCCGTGCAGGCTTAGCATTGCGTTATCTAAATCTTTTCCTGATAAATGAACATACACTGATGCCATGTCAGACCCAGCAGTCCAACCAAGATATGCTTTGAGTTGTTGTTCTGTAAAGTGCTGGGCTAATTCTGTGGCTCTTGAGTGCCTAAAGCTGTGCGGATTTATTGGCTTATTAATCCCCGCTCTTTTTCTTGCTACTCTAAGCAATTTGGATAAACTTGTATAATTCAATAATTCTTTTGTGTTATATCCAACCCAAAGCGGGGCTTCGCTGTTGTCTTTGTTTGGGTGTTGATTTATCCAGTCAGTTAAATATTTACAGCAACTTATTAATCGGATTGTTCTTGACCCAGTTTTCCCAGATAAGTTTGCTTTGATTCCATACTCATCAAAGGAAATGTTTTTGATTCTAAGAGTACCTATTTCGCCTATTCTTGCTCCGCTTTCATAAAGAGTTGCAATGAATGCTTTGTCCCTTATGTTTGGTGCTGATTTTATTAGAGCGAGAATATCCTCTTGAGTAAGCAATTGCTCAGGAAGTTTTTTATCAATTTTTTTTATTCTGCTTGAGAACCATGAAACTATTTGAGGTTCTTTTCTTTGCATTTCAAGCTCTCTTATCGTAAGTCCTAGCTTTTCAGCTTCAAGATATTTGTAAAACACTTTTAATGCTACTCTAAAATCTGCTAATGTGTTAGGGGAATAATCAGTGTCATTAAGCCAATTGATTAGTTTCTCAATATCCTTCCTGTCAGCTTTGTTGAGGGGCTTATTTAGTTCTTCAGCTATTCTTCGTAAATGAAACAAATATTTTCTTACTCTTAATTTAGTTAGTCCTCTTGCAAGGCAGTTATTTGCAAAATCAAGAATGAGTGTTTTGTTTTCTTTTGACAGTTTGCTTTCCTTCACTAAGACAATTGCATTGCTTAGGATTGAACTGCTATAAAGTGAATCAAATGTGTTCTTTGTTTGGTGCATATTCATCTTGCCTTTTAGGCAATATTTAAAGGCAAGAGTGAGAATTGCACCATAAGCATAGTGCCACTGGGCGGAATCGCACCGCCGACCTCTCGATTATGAGTCGAGCGATCTAACTGCTGATCTACAGTGGCGGAACCGTTCGGCCGGTTCACATCCGGGTTCGCTAACGCTCACACTGTCATATTAGTGTCAGGTTATTGAACTCTGGCTTTTATTGCACGCCTTTGGCGACAATAACTTAAGAGCCAATAAAGAAGAAGCTGTGGAAAAGATTTAAAAGCCAAATTAAGAGGTCTGAAAAATTAAGCGTCAACGTTGGTCAGCCTGCTTTTCACAACGAGTGTTGAGCCGTGCAAAACAACCCTGTCGGCGTACCCCAAGAACAGGCTTGTCTCAAGCACTCCCGGGATTTTTTTTGCCTGATAATCAATGTCTTCAAGCTCGTATATCTCGTCAAATTTCAAGTCAACAAAATAGTGTCCTGTTTCGCTCATAACTGGTTTTCCTTTTGCTTGGCGCAAAATTGGGTCCCCAAGGTTCATCAGCTGCGCAATTGTTTTCTTTGGAGAGAAAGTGCTTATTTCTACGCACATTGGCGCGTTTAAGCGCGGAACAAAATCTTTTTCCTCGCAAATAAC
Source organism: uncultured archaeon (assembly GCA_902385225.1). Lineage (GTDB taxonomy): Archaea > Iainarchaeota > Iainarchaeia > Iainarchaeales > JAAZKV01 > JAAZKV01. Next base: position 14,445 of record CABMEU010000040.1, read on the forward strand.
CACCATTTCAGCGGCATCCTGCGCAATCATCTTATCCCTAATCAAGGAAGTCGTTTCGTTTGAGATATAATTGAAGTCCTCATCCACTTGGTCAACAAAATCAAATGCTAAATCCACTTCAACGTCCTCAAGCGAGGCTGTTGGCATTTTGAGCTGTGAACAAAGGAGTGCCATCGTATGGGAAGTTGGAACCACTTGGAGTCTTAGATTATTGCTCAGCGAATAAAGGGCTAATTTTTTTAGGAAAGATTCATTTGTAGGACCAGTGCCAAGCGAAACAACAGTATTTGCCTTAATATACTTCTCAAGCAGTGCTTCCACTCTTTCATCATTAAGCATTAAATCACTAAAAGTAATACTTCTTTCTTGAATAAAAACCCTGCTGGCAATATAAAGCACAAAACATTTTACTCATTTG
>CABMEU010000041.1 GCA_902385225.1 uncultured archaeon
ATAAAACTAAGCGAGCTTACAAAGAAATATTGAAGAAATTTGCTTCGGGCTGAAAGCAAGTAAATACCTTTTTAAACGTTTCAGAATCAAAGTTAAGTTAGAAACTGCTTTTAGAAAGTGCCTTTAATTTTCATTTTATTAGTTGGTTATTATGAATCATTACAGAGAAATAGAGGGATTACCAATAAGCCTTATTAGCGAGCGCTACAAGCTTGACACCGGATTTACTCCTGTCAATCCTAATATAAAAATAGAGGGAAAAAAGACTGGAACTACCACTGTAGGCATCGTGGGGGCTGATTTTGTTTTACTTGCCGCTGACCAGCAGGCCACAATGGGAAGCGTTGTTGCTGACGAAGAAGCGCAGAAGATTTATTCAATAACTGATTTTGTAGGGTTGACCATTGCGGGCGGAGTGGGAGACGCACTAACTCTAATAAGATTCTTAAAAGCGCAGGCTGCTTTGTACGAAGTTGAGCGCGGAACAAAGATTACTCCAAAAGCTGTTGCTTCACTATTATCAAATGTGTTAAACGGAAACAGATATTATCCTTTTATTTTCGCTCCAATAATCGGGGGAGTAAATAATGCCCCTGAATTATACGAAGTAGATCCATTCGGCGGAGTTTCAGAAAAGAAGAAATACGCAGTGACTGGCTCGGGCTCTGATTTTGCAATATCAACGCTTGATTCAGAATACAAAGAAGGGCTTGAGAGGGACATTGCGCTTGACCTTGGAGTTAAGGCAGTAATGTCCGCAAAGAACAGAGATATTTACACAGGCGGAAAAACAATAACGGTTGTAATAGTTGACAAGAAAGGATACAGACAGCTTGATGCGAAAGAAATTGAGAAAGCAATCGGGAAAGTAAAGATAAATTTCGCGAAATCGGCGAAATTCTAAGATGAAAAAAGAAGCAAGCCTTTAATTAAAAATTATTTTTCAGTCACACGAGAACAACAAACGCTTTAAAGAAGCACAAATGAACTGACCGAATTTAATTTAGTTTCGCCGGGTTGAAAAAATTCGGACGGAAAATTTAAATCAAACGAAAAAATAAAAAAGGAATTGACAATCATGGTGCAAAAAATAAAAATCTTGGATGAAATAAACGAAATCGCAAAAAAAATAATTCCTGATTCCTGCGGGGTAACTAAAATTGAGATGGAAGGACCCGAAGTAGTTATTTACACTAGAAATCCTGAAGCGTTCTTTGGCACGGAAAATTTGGTTTCAAAAATCGCTTTTGAATTAAAAAAACGCGTTAACATCAGAACCGATAAATCTCTTTTGAGTAATGTTGAGCAGGCAAAGAAAAAAATTCTTGAAATGGTCCCAAAGGAAGCGGAGATAAAAGATATTTATTTTGAAGAGCCATTTAGCGAAGTAATAATTGAAGCCGTGAAAAAAGGGCTTGTTATTGGAAAAGGCGGGGAACTCTCAAAAAGAATAATACTTGAGACAGGATGGACTCCAAGAATATTAAGGGCGCCGACATCAAAATCCGATATTCTCACAGGGATTAGAAAACATTTATACAAGCACGCTGATGAACGCAAAAAATTTCTGCTGAAGACCGCGGAGCAGATTTATGCCGAAAAAGCTGAGACAAAAAGACAGTGGATAAGATTCACCGCACTCGGCGGATTTAGGGAAGTTGGAAGAAGCTGTATGCTTCTTGAAACTGATTCAACAAAAGTACTTCTTGATGCGGGACTAAATCACTCAAATGATGACCCTTACCCCTACATTGATTCGCTCGGATATCCTTTAAGCGAAATCGATGCGATAGTTATTTCGCACGCGCACTCTGACCACACGGGTCTATTGCCATTTATCTTCAAAATGGGTTATGACGGACCGGTTTATTGCACTGAACCCACAAGAGACCTGATGACGCTTCTCCAGTTTGATTATCTTGATGTAAGCGTTGCGCAGGAAAAAGTTGCGCCATACGCGGAAGCGGATGTGAAGAATACTTTGCTCCACACAATCCCGCGCGAGTACCGCGAAGTAACAGATATTGCGCCTGATGTACGATTAACTCTTCACAACGCCTCGCACATTCTCGGCTCAAGCTCTGTTCATTTAAATATCGGTGAAGGGCTCCACAACTTGGTTTACAGCGCGGACATAAAATTCGGAATGACAAGGCTCTTTGATAATATTGATATAAGGTATCCGCGAATGGAAACTCTAATTATTGAAAGCACATACGGGGCAAAGGACGCGGTTCAGATAACAAGACAGGAAGCTGAACAAAAACTCATTGACATTATTCAGGAAACAACCCAGTTCGGGGGAAATGTTCTCATACCAGTATTTGGTGTTGGAAGAGGGCAGGAAATCTGCATGGTAATTGAGGACGCGTACAAAAGAGGAGTGCTAAATGAAAAGAACAGCATTTACATTGACGGAATGGTAAGGGAAGCAAGCGCAATACACACAGCATACCCTGAGTTTTTGAGACAAAGCCTTGAGAAAAGAATTTTAACAAATGACTCTCCGTTTGATTCACCGATTTTTAAGGAAGCAAAGAGAGAAGACCGCGAGAAGATATGCAACGGAAGCGGAGCGGTAATACTCTCGACAAGCGGAATGATGAACGGCGGACCTGTAATTGATTACTTCCACAGACTTGCGGAGAATCCCTCAAACACATTAGTATTTGTTGGTTACTTGGCTGAAGGAACATTCGGAAGGAAAATACAGCAGGGAATGAAAAGCATGCCGATTTCTGACAACGGGAAAACAAAAAAGCTTGATGTTAAAATGAGAATAGAAACAATTGACGGATTCTCGGGACACGCGGATTTTAATCAGTTAATCGGATATTTATCCTCATTAAAACCAAAGCCAAAGAAAATTTTGGTAAATCACGGCGACCCGCAGAGAAGCGTAGAGTTCTCAAAATATGTTGCGCAGAAATTCGGGATAAGCACTACTGCTATTAGAAATCTTGAGACGGTAAGACTTAGGTAAAATAATTGAACTATTCTTTTACTTATATTAAATACAATTTGGATTTAATCCCAATTATTCCTCATTCGCCGCGTTAGCCTTCTTCGCTTTTTGCGCCTCTTCCTGCTCCTTCTGAAGTCTTGGGATAATTACCGTGTTAATCCAGTTCTTCCACATGCCAAGCAGCTGGTCGTAATTAACTTTTCCGCTCTCCTCAATCATTAATTCTTTCATCAAAAGTAATTTTCCCGTGCAGTAGCTTGTGTGCTCAGCTTCAAGAAGAGAGGGGAGTGAAACAGCATTCTTCTGTTCAACAAGGAAAAGTTTCGCGTTTCCGCGCAAGCGTATCTCAGACCAAATTTCTTCAACACCAAGCCCCGAGGTCTTCTGAATTTTTTGGAACAAATCACTTTCTTTCAAATTATCTTCCATTAATTCAAGCGTGTCTTTTGCCGCGTCATATTTCATTAAGTCAAGCAGTCCTCCCTCGTTAGAAGGATCATCATTCCAGTGTTTCCTTACTTCAGTAATCTCAACAATTCTCCTGTGCCTCACAAGGCTTCCCTTAAATCTTATCGGGCGGGCTACAACAACAATATCAGTTGCTTTGAATGAAGTTGTCGGCACCCCCAAATCATTTACCACTCTGTCCCAAACAGAGTAAGCGGAGTCAGCGTGAATTGTTCCAAGAACAACATTGCCCGCGGCGCCGACACGCATTGCTTCATACAAAACCTTTGCTTCCTTTGAGCGTACTTCCCCAATAACAAGCGCAGAGTCACCTAAACGCAGAGCGGTCCTTAATGCCTCCGCGGGATCAACTTCTGTTTCTGTTTTTGAAACACTAATCGGCGAGCGCGTTTTTAGTCTCTGAATATTAAATCCAATATCCTTCATATGCGGAACCGGCAGTTCAAGCGTATCTTCCTGAACAATTATTCTGTTGTTCTGCGGAATCTCAAGCATTACCGCCTGGAGCAGGGAAGTTTTTCCCGAACCGCGCGAACCAGCGATTAATGTTGTCGCCTGCATATCAACAAAGAAACTCAAAAGCCCGGCCGCGAGCGGATTAATGTAGCTCACATCAATGAACTGCTCAAGCGTCCACGGGGTAATTTTGTGCAGTCTAAATGCAAAACCATAACTTGAAGGGGTGAGAGGGGGACCGATAACCGCGACACGAGTCTCAAGGTCGGGCAAATCAAAGTCAAGCACGGGGTGAGCCTCATCAAAGGGTCTTGCTGACATCGCCCTTAATTTTGAGATGAGCGAGTTCGCCTCGTTCTCCGTGAAAGTAATATTTGTCTGGCACTGGCCGTAATCCGAGTGCACAATGTAAATTGGTCTTGAGCCAATCGGAGAATCAATATACACATCAGTAATCTTTCTATCGTTGAGCAGAACCTCCAAAATTCCGTAACCAACAGTGTAACGCGCAACAACTTTTGCGAGCGAAGACATATCTTCTGGAGTGAGAGGAATCTTGCTGTATGCCGCAATCTCTTTTATTGTTGATTCGTACAATCTCTCAAAATATCTTCTTGAAGTCGCGACTGTTGAGAGCGAAGTTCTTCCCGGTTTGTAGGAAGCAACTATCTCCCTCGTTTTGCTTAAAACAAAATACTGGTCAGGCGCGAGCGAGTATTCAGGAGGATTCACATAATACAAGTGCTCAACCTTATCAGGGTCAGCGAGTATTTGCACTGACGATTCTTTCACCTGATACTCATCAAGGAGCTCGTAATTCTCCATTCCCGCAAAAGATAATTTTGAGCCAATAAAACTCGGCTTAATATCCGCCTCAAAAAGCGATTTGTATATCACGCTTGTTTCGGGCATTTCTTTTAACTCAGTAAGAATTTTTTTCGCGTGAATTATTAATAACAAAGTTTCAAAACGATTTTTTAATTCAACAAGAGTCGCAATGTACGGCTCGGAGCAGGAAACATAAATTCCCTCCCCCTGTCTCATCTTCTCTTCTTCTTTTCTAAGTTCCTGCAGGAGCGATAAGTAAGAAAGCAATGGGTCATAGCTAATCAAATCATTTGCTATGCGCACAATTGTCTGATGCCTCTCGGGAAAGAATTGCTCGCACTCCTTCGCGGGTTTTCCTAAATGATTATAACTCCAAATTCCCTCAATCGCTAACCTCTGGGAAAGGTTTGCCACTTCCATTAGCATTTTTGTCTGAGTGTTTTCATATACGCGCTCATAAACTTCAGCAAGAACAATTTTGTCCGCCTCAACTTCTTGAAGAACTTTAATAGTGTGAAACCTGCAGTGATGATCCTCCGCAATAGAAGCCGAGTAAACACAATTCTTGCAGTCAAAGATTAATGCGCGCTTGCCGCCCACATCTTTAACAACGAAATCTCCTACTTTGAATCCGCCAATCTTCAATCAAAACACCAATCGCGATTAATTTGCCGGTTATATTGGGGAAATGAAATATAAAAACCTGCTTGGAAGCTTATTTAGCTTTTTTAATGAGTCTTGATGTTTCTTCAAGAATCCACCCTGCGTGAGTCAGGGGAGTTAATGCCATATGCCGAGTGTCTCCAGAAAATACCCCTTGCTGTTCGACTGGCAATGCTTTAATTGGTTTTAATTGGCGCAATTTTTGTGCTTCCAAGGGGGATTCATTTGAAAATGGGCCGGCTAAGTTATTCCACACGGCATTGGCTTCAATAACCGCTTTCCTTTTATTCCCTTTATTCTTTCTCAAAAAATATGCTGCAAGGAGAGCCGATTTTTGATCTTCGGTTTTTGTTACATCCAATAGCACTTGCTTAATGCGAATGGGTTTAATGAACAATGAAATTACTTCTTTATTATACTTTATTCGTCCCTCAAGACTTATTCGCCATCCTCGCTTCTCTCCGCCAATAATCTCAGGATGGGTCCGTTGATATTTTAGTGTTAATCCAAGAAGCCGTTTTTGTGGAGAATTAATCATAATTTAACTCAGTGTCTTTGTTTTATTAAAACAATCTTTCAAGGGCAAGTTAATAAACCTAAAAAATCTTATTTTTGGCATGAGCTTAAGAAAAAAAACGCATTCATTAGGGGCGGGAAAAGGACATAGTGCGGGCATTACTGACTCGGTTAAGAATTATTTTCAAGCACAAATGAAGAACATCCGCGCAAGCCAGACAAAACAATTCGCTTTTTTTGTGCTCGGTTTTGCGCTATTTTACCTCGTAATAACGGGAGTAGTTGGTGTTGTGCCTCAGCAATTATTCAAGGAAGCAACGGGTCTTACTTTATCATCAATTCTCTCCGCAGAAGGGATTAATGTAAAAGAAATTGGGGCGGTAGCGTGCACAGAGACGAGCTGGGCGGGAATTGATGTGGAGAGCACATGCTACTCATTCCTCGCGAACGATAAACAAATAATAATTTCCTGGCTGTGCACAGGAATTCTTGAAATAATTGTTTTAGTTTCTGCGATGCTCGCTAGTTTTGGGATTTCGCTGCGAAAAAAACTCTACGGAATAGTAATTGCGGTAATTGCGGGAGTGATATTTAATATTATAAGACTTGCAGTGACTGCTAATCTCATACTTTCCCAAAATGTGGCGACCGTTGAGCTTGCGCACGACCTGATGTTTAGAATTATTCTGTTCTTTTACATCCTCGGAGTGTATGTAATCTGGTTTTATTACTCGGCGAAGGAAGAATAAGAATTAAGCAAGTAATGACACGGGAGCGGGGGGTTATTTTTACCCTTTCAAGAAGGTTTATTAAGTCGGGAATAATATAATTAATTAGAGTTAAGGAATAACTAGGGCGTATTTGAGGCGCTTTTAGCTAAAAAAAGTTTTTTTTGGGTTGCTAGGGTGGGGAAATTGATTTCAGAAAAACTCGCTGGAATATATACCAAAGCAGAAGATAAGTACTTTGATACGCTTGATTTTCTTGACGGCAAGGGGCTGCCAGTATACAAGTACTCTGATTTTTTTGAAAACAAAGGAATACCAAGCTTTGTAGTAACAATAGCTATAATAGTAGCAATACTAGTGCTCCTCACGGTGGGAATCACTTACCACGGTACTGACGTGAGCCAATTAACGCTTTCACTTAAGGCGGCTGATGGAAGCGCGCTTACTAATGTGAGAATATCAATAGCTGACAGCAAAGGAGAGTCGCTTTTTGACGGGCTTGCGAATGACGGGCAGAAAATTAATCTTTTGCGCGGACTCTATAACGGGGAGCAAATATCAATCACAGCTTCTCTTGAAGGCTACCAGCCGAATTCACTATTATTCACAATCGGGCAGGAAAGTAATGTTCCGCACTTATCATTTGACAAAGCGTACGAGGGAACAGAAGCAAAAATTAGAATTACTGACAAAGAAACAAACACAATTGTTACCGGCGCAAATGTTCTTGTCACATTAAGCGCGGATTTGCAGTACAAACTTGACGAGGACTCAAATGGATTTTACAAAAAAACCACTGTTCCACAGGGAGTAACAGTGCTTCTAAAAATCACAGCCGAAGGATACAATACCTACGAACAGCAGGTTGTATTTAGAGCGGGCGAAGTAAAAGAAATCGCGCTTGACCCATCAAATCAAAGCTTTGTCGGAAAAGCGGCGCTCATGATTAATGTTGCTGACGCTGACGGGAAAGCAATTGAGGACGCAAAAGTAACTGTTTATGACAAAACAACATCAAATATTATTTTCAGCGACTACACTGCCCAAGGCGCGGTGGCGGGACCTGTTGACACTGGTGTTCCGCTTAGAGTAATGGTGGAAAAATTAGGATACTTAACTTATGATTCTGACAAAGAGGGAGCAGGATACACTGTAAGAAAACAGGAAGACAGAATTGATGTAGTGCTTGAGCAGGGCGGGAAGAAACTACACATCACCGTGCTTGACGCGCAGTCAGGATTCGGAGTGGACAGCGCAAAAGTGCAATTATTCAGAGAAAATCTAACTCCATTCGCTGAAGGAACAACAACCACAGCGGGATTTGATTTCAACGGACTTGACCCGCTTGAGAATATTTATGTTGTCGCGCAAAAAGAAGGATACTTGCCTGTTCGAGAAAAAGTTGCGGTAAGCTCTACTGATGATGTGCGCCTCACAATGGACAGAGTTACCTCCACAAATGCTTCAATACTAGAAATATTCTCAGTTGATGCAAAAGGAAATCCTGTGAACGGAGTAAAAGTAGAGGTTTATCAAATACTTGACGGAAATAAATTGCCCTACGCAGCGAGCGGAACCGAAACAAGCTTTGCGGGATACGCCGAGATGAAAGTTGCGGTAGGAAAAACCTACAGCGTATACGGCTCAACTGATGTGCTTGAAGCAACCGTGAATGCCGAAGTAAAAGCAACTGACGCTGAGAAAAAAATAGTTCTTCAGATGCAGAAGAAACCAAATATTCTTGAAATAAGATTCACTGATCCATACGGAAGGGATATTTCTGGAAACGCGACAATTTCGGGGCTTGACGGGACAATATTATTTGACGGAAACTTATACTCCTCGCGAGCGTTCCTTGACGCGGAGCAGAGAGAGATAGTTGAAGTGCAAGTGCTTCTTGCTGATGGAAATGTTTTTACTGAAAATGTCACTGTGAAGGGAAAAGATTACGTAGAGGTAATGGTTTACTCAAAAGACCCTGCGGAACTTTCGCCAACAATTTCATTTGTGGGGCTTGAGAATGAAAACGGGGACACTGTAAGAGGAATGACTCCCGGCGCATTCTACTGGGCAAAATTCACTGTTGCTTATCCAAAAGCCGCGACAAAAGGCGGAGTGCATTTTAGAACAGGCTCTGATAATACCACATTCGTTGAGTCAGAGAGGACAGGAATTTATGATATAAGTTTCGCGGGAGCAGAGAGCGCACTCGCATATTCTTACTCCCCATCGCCAGAACCAGGAAATGAAGCGATTGATAGGGCAAATAGCACGCTAAACGGAGAGAAAAGCAAATGGGTGGAAGGAGTAATTTCACAGCCCCAAGGAACGCACATCGTGAAAGTAAAATTAAGGGCGGAAGATTTCACTGAAGGGAAATTACAGCTTCATTATAGAGCATGGTCCATAGTTGATGGGGGATATTACAGGACACCGCAGGACGCTACACTTGGAACAAGCGCATACACGGACGCGAGAAACGGGTTGTATGCTGAAACAAATCTGCAGGAGCTCACACTCTACGAATCACTCCCTGAATGCAATACTAATTTATGCCTAACAACAAATTTTGTTGATGACGCGGAGAATTTCATTGACTCAAGAGGATTTGAGGCGCTAGTCGGCAAAACATACGGGCTTGAAGTACAGGTAAGCTCAGCGGAAGCGGATTATGTGCAGGTTACCGTTAATTCGGACTCAAATATAGAATTCACCTCGACACAAACAGGGACATTTAACTTTGTAAGAGAAACTGGCACAAAAGCAACAGGCGCAAAGACAGCAGCTGCGGCGCTCACATTAAGCAAGGACGGAAAAGAGAAAACAAGATTCTATTTTACTGCAAAGAGCGCAGGAGCTATGTCAATAAAAATAAGGGCTGTCGGGCAGGAATCGGTTGACAAAAATATTTTATTCAAAGCGGTAAATGAAAAAGCGCTCCTAATTGACCTCTCAGAATCACAAATCATGGCCGGGAAAAATTTCACTGTTAAAGTCGCTGATTCGGGGCTTGCAGGAGTAACTAACGCGCTTGTAAAAATAATTGACAAGGACGGAAAAATTGTTAAGAGCGTAATCGGGGACGCGAGCGACGGAAAAGGAAAGAACGGGTATTATAGAATACAAAATGACCTCTCGGTTGGAGTTTATACTATCGAAGTTTCGGCTCCCGGATTTGCGACAAACTCAGCCCCAATACTTGTGACAATACAAAACGTGCTTTCATTTGCAGATACAATTGAAGCAAAAATGCCTCAGGGGCAAAAAACACTAAGCCTCTCAGAGGACCTGACAAATAATTCTGATTTCACTATACAAAACATTTCTGTTCAAACAAATATGGAATCTGACTCAACAACAACTAACCTTGGGGAATCAGTTGCGACAACAGAGAGCGCCAAATTCAAAGTAAGTATAATAGCCCCTCCTGCGATGAGCGGAACACAAAAACAGCCCGTGCAAATTACAGTAACTTACATGGGCGCGCTTGAGGATACGGCTGATGAAACAGCAACACTCACAATCTCAGGGCTCGTTGAAGGAAAATTCATCACAAAAACAATCTCAACACTCCACATGATGTATAATAGAAAACTTGACCCAAGCTGCCTAGTAATGAACCCAACTACTCTTTCAATAAGCGTGCTTGGAGAACAGCAGTCAACTGAGGGAGATATAATTGAAGTTACAAACCACTGCGACCAGGCGGTTTATCTGACACTAAGAAGACCGATAAAAGAATTAACGCGCGGCTCAATGATAATAGTTGACGGGGACGCGACAATTGACATGCAGCCCGGAGAAACAAAAAATCTTTCAATTAATGTTACAAATCTAATTAGCAGAGGAAATGTTCGCGAGCAAATCTTCGGCTACCAATTGACTTATGATTCAAATTATTTGAAGAAAACACTCAACGTGAATGTGAGAACAATAAATCCAATGTTCGCGCTAAGTTATCCTTCGCAGTTAACTCTATGGCTTGCTCAGAGCAGCACAGCGGAGAAAGCAACCGCCGCGCAGCAATTCTTTGTGAGCAACATCTCCTCATTCCCGGTTGAGAATATTACATTCACAGTTGACAAAGAATATGCCTCCGGTTCAAATGTTGATTTAACAATTGAGCCTCCAGGAACAGTAAGCCTTGATGTAGGACAGGGACTATCAAAAATCGCTTTCGCAAAAGCAAGCAGCAAAGTATCAGAACCAGTTCGCGCAAAAATAATAATAAATGGAAGAATGGGGATGCTCAATAACCGCGGCGGAATGTATGACCAGTACGGCTCATACAATTATTACAACAGCCCGAACTATCAGGGAAACAATTACTACGGAAATTCATACAACACATACGGGGGAAATTACACTAATTCATATGGATACGGAAATAATTATTACAACGGCGCAAACACTCTGAATAATTACAGCCCTAATTACTACGGAAACTCAAATAGTTACGGCTACGGAAGCAGTTACGGAAATAATTATGGGGGATATTCATACGGCTACGGCTCGGGAACTGCACTTGGAGAAATTTACGTTACAATATTTTACTCAGGATACAACTGCCTAACTGCAACCCTCTCCTCAAATGACGCAGGGTTCGGGATGTGGGGATATGTGCTCCCTGAAAGCGGAGGACAAATCGCAAAGAAAATTTCTGTAACAAATAATTGTGCAGAACCGGTAAGAGTAATTTCTGCTACTCCCGCTGGAGTAAATCAGGAAAGAGTAAATCAAACCACAATGAACCCTCTGCTTCCTGTTAATCCTTACTACGGCGTTCCAGGAATCGCAAGCTCAGTAATGCTATCACTACCTCAAATTTCAGTCTCACCAGGACAGAAAGTTATTATTCCAATGACCGTGGTTTCGGCGATTCCAAATCTGAAAAGAGAGCATTATGGAATAACAGTTAATGGTGTGACTGAAATAAGCCAGACTCCAATATCATCAAAACCATTCTTCATTAATATTAAAACAGGTAATTTGAGAGAGGAAGAGGTAACTAAAGCGAACGCGACAAATGTAAATGTGTGCGGCGAGGGGGACAAGAAACAGCAGGTAATGGTTCCAAAAACCGCTGCGCTCTCTGGGACTCCTAACTGCGCTGAGAATTATTGTGACGGAATAAGCGCGGCAAGATACATCGCTGCAGCTGTAAGAAAAATTTCCTCAAAGGCCGCTGCTGCAGGATACAGCGCTGCCGGCGGAACTGATGATAAGACTGACTGCCAAAGAGAAGGAGCATGCACATTTGAAGAACTCGGAATGGGCGATGAGACAATCAAATTATACTTACAGGCTGATACACTTTCTGCAGGCGTACTCCAAAAAGAACTCAACACAAGCGCGCTTGAGGGAGCGTCAACTAGTCCGTTTAGAGAAACACTCGAATCAACAGGATTCCTCGTTGAGCCAATGCTTGTTGAATCCTCAATGCTGAAAATGAGGGCGCTTGCGGGATATGACAGAGTAGTATTCCTTGACCCGCAAATCGCAGGATGCGGATACTACGAATTAACAATCACGGGCGCATTCAGAATGAGCGGAGTAAATGATGTCGCACTCAGAACTCCAATATTAATGATTAGAACAAACAGCCAAACGCCAAGACTTGTAACAAAGCAGTGCCAGGAATCAATCACGAATGTTTCAAACTTTAATCCGATAGATGAGACACTTGGTCCCGGAAAAGAATACGGCACCTGGCTCACAACAATTGACGCCGAACCGGCTCTTTCGGACATAGCAAAAGCCCTCTCAAAATCAAGATACAAATCTGAGGACAGAATAGCGGCGGGCAACGGGGCAAAATTAAAATTAGTGCAAGGCGGATTATCCGGTGCGCTTGCGATGATGTGCGTATCTGGTGATGAGAGAAAAACAATCACAGTAACAGTGGATAATTCATTTAACAAAATTTCTGTGGGGGCAAAAGACGCATTCAGCCAGCAGATAATCAAAATGGTTGGAGACACACTCGCGGGGAACTTCGGAAGCAATTGCTTGGTTCGAAACGGCGAGATGTTCTCATGCGTAAAACTAACCGACCCTGGCACAACCGGGAGCAGAAAAATTGAATTACTCGACGACGGGAAAATAACGATGGTGAAAGCCGCGGGCAATACACAGCAATCCTGCGTAGAAGGAACACTCTACTCTAATTTCCCTGAAGACTTGAAATTTAGTGTTACACCCGGAGCAGAACTCAGCGGGATAAGAACAATCACAGTAAGCGCGACAAATGATGATGATAAGGGACCAAAAATCAAGCCAAGCGCGCAGGCAGCGACCACAACAGGCACTTCACTCACAACACCGGCTACTAATACCACTCCAGTAGTTGACAGCTCGGCGACAAACAAAGCCGCAAACAGCGACGTTACAATCCCTCCAGGAACTCCAATTACTCCTCCAGCGCCAACCTCTCCCGCACAACCATCCACAAAAACAGTAAGCGCGAATGATGATTTGAAAGTTGAGAGCATAAGCTTCGCCGCGGCCACAACAAGCACCTCGACAGATGTTAAGACAACAATTACCGAAGCGGATGTTAGGGGAAAGAAAACAGATTATTTCAAAGCGGTTTTCACCGGAACAAAAGGCGATGACGGAGTATCGCTTGTTGATGACAGCACATTAAACTTACCTATTGAATTATACAAATACACCGGCGCGAAAGGATACAGTTATTATAGAAATATCAAAGTGTGCGTAAGCACCGGGGATGCTGAAAAATTAGATGCAAAAACAACTGACGGTGTGCCGCTCTACGCAAGAGCAAAAGGAAACTTTGAAATCGGAGTAAGAAACGCGAACCAGGGAGAAGGAACTGATGCTTCATCTAAGAAGATTGTGACGCTTGTAAGCGGGACAATGCATCCTGAAGATTTAGTGAAATATATCTGCCAGACGGCAAACTTCGAGGGAAAAACAGACAATGCTTATTTGTTTACAATCACTTGGCAGGGAAATCCAACCACAATTAATTTTGATAAATTTGTTGACGGGATGAAGAGAAAAGGGGAACTTGATAACTGTCCGTTCTATACTACAGGCAGCGGATTTGCCGGCTCAAAGATGGTTGAAGAGCAAATCGCTGAAGCAAAAGGAGCCGCTGTAGGAAAATATTTAGTTGCATGCGGTGCAGCTTCAACAGCATGTAATGCAGCGATAACTGCGGGAGTAACACTCCCTGGGGCGGTTGTTGGAGCGGCAATTGACTGCGGAATTCCTGCGCTTACAACTTACAAGAGGGATCTTGCCGGCAGCAACAAAACTCTTAAGGACGCATTCACTTACATACAGGAAATTACAAAGCCAGTGAAGAATTTGCCAATAATTGGAACATTGCTAAAATCATTACTCACCCTGCAGGATGAAACACCAGGACAAAAGAGCGGAACCACCGGAGGAGCTGCGCAAAACGGAGTGCACACAGGAATGGGACAGATAGTTGTTGACTCAGTAATTAAAACATGGGCTGTGCAGGGCGGAAAAGCATTCACATCCTGGCCAGTTGGGGCGACAAAATCCTCTTTAGTTGGAGGAATTGCTGGGAAACCCTCAAACGCTATAAGCACATACTGGGGCTCAAGCGAAACAGGGACCGCAAGAATCGGAGAGGCTCTCAATGCGGGAAGCAAAATACCTGGAATAATTAATTTCGCCGATGACGCATCAACCCAGCTTGCGGCGGGATACAAATCATACCTAAGCAGTCTTCCGGTTACTGGCAGCGCATCAATTAGTCCTTCGGCGCTGGATGAATTTGAAGAAGTTTTAAAGAAAGAATTTGGCAAGACAATACAAGAAAGTATGGAAAAGGCTGCTGATGACGAGTTCAAATCAAATCCTTCAAGAATACTCACAAGAAAACTAAGTGTTTATGCTGAGACCTCAAATGGAAAAAGCTTTGCACAAGCGGGACTTGAGGGAATAGAAGCCGCGGATAAAAGATTTATTGAGTTATTGATGAGAGAGAATGCCGCGCCGGATGGATCACGCTGGATACAAAAACTTGTCGGCGCTGATGCTTCAACTCCGCTGGAAGAATTGATAAAGAAACTTCCCGGGGATTTAGGGACGGCTGCAAGAGCAAAACTAGCCGCAGTGGAAACTGGCACAGTTGCAAGAGAAATTAGGGACATAGTTGATGGTGCTTATGATACACGCATAGTTAATCCGGGGAGCGCGGGCACACCTACTACTGCAGGCACTCCACCAACTACTGAAAGATACATAAATTTAGATAATCCGACTTATGCCACAAAGAAAACAGCGTTGATGGATTGGTACAACGCAAAGTATGGCGGAGGATTAGTTGGAACAGCTCCTTCGGCTGGAGCAACTCCTGCAGAAATTGCGGCAATAAATAAAGCAAATGCGGATTGGAAAGTATTCTATGACGGAATAAATCAGAAAGTGGTAAATGTTAATGCATCCTCACTTGATGACATAATTGGCAGAGCGGTTGCATCAAAAGCGGGTGTTCCTACCGGCACCGTTGAAGCAGAGTTGAAGAAGCTTGCTGATATTGTGAAAACAGATGCAACTAACAAAGTTGTTAAAGGCGAGATAAGAACTATGGGTTACCAGGCAACAACAAGCAGCCTTGGAAGAAAAATCGCTTCGGGCGTGAAGAGCCTTGGAAAATCACTTGGATGCTCATTCCTTGCGAATTACCTTGGAGAGCAGGCATATAATGGCGCGGTATCCGAGAAAGTTGAAGCTGCGACAAGCGGGGCAAATGTTCCCACAAACACAAATCTTGAATTAGTAAAGGATAAGACTTACCAGTTGAGAATGGTTAAAGAGCTTACAAGATGG
>CABMEU010000042.1 GCA_902385225.1 uncultured archaeon
GAGGAAAAAGCGCTTATGATTGCTGACTCAATGGTAAAAAACAGCAATACAACAACCCCTTTACTTGGGGCTTGTGTTTATGACTTCGATAAAAAAAGAGTAAAAACAAATGAACTCAGCTCCGCGGAAATCAAAAAAGCGGCTTTTGCGCAATACGGAAAAATATTTGTTAAAAGCATCAGCTACGAAACCGGCGCTGGAAAGGAAAATATCTTACTTACACAAAAAATCTCAGAAAATTGTATTACTGCAAAGAGATTTGTGCTAATTGAGGGAGAAAAGGGATTAATTTTTATTCAAACGTGCAGGGACGGGTAAAATATGTCCAATATTTTGAGTTTAAGTAAAAATGGATTCATTTTCACAATGGAAGCCGCGCTTTCGCTCTTAATGCTCGCGCTAATGATAGCCGCGCTCCCCCAACCAAACTCATTTTCACTAAAAGAACTCGTAGTTACACAGCAGGCAAATGATTTACTCCGCGTTTGGAGCGCAAAAAGCACAACAGAAGTTGAAATGATTGCAGATACAAACAAATTGCTAAATGGAAACGCAGAACTTTGGGTTAATGAGAATAAATTGCTTAACGGATTAATGAGGAAAAATTCCATTGCCACAGAAGGGATTCTTCTTGATGAGTGGCTTGCTGAAAAAAAGGTTAAAATCGTTGTTTACTATGATTAACCTCAAGAACCAGACACAAATATCTGGACACCTTTTGCATCTTTGATTAAATTAAGAATAATTTTGCTTTTGAATTCCTGTTTTGGAATAACTTGAGACAGGGAAAACACCGCACTAAACTGTTTTCTGTCAGAACCCACAACCAGCTCATTCCCACGCGATTGAATAATTATTTTTGAGGCGGGAGAATACTCAAGAGATTTCTTTGTTCCCTCTCCAAGAGAAGCGAATAGAGAAATTTGCTCGTTTAAATCCTGCGCAATTCTTTTTGCGAGAAAGTCATCAGAAGCGCCAAGAAAACCGCTTGAAATATTTGCGACAATTGGAATAAATGCCGCAAACACCGCAAAGAACGCGGCGAGCAGGAGCAAATACTCAAGAGAGGATTGTGCACGCCGACCCACATAAAAGCCCCCAAAAATAATATTTTAGCTTATATCATCAATCTTCTTGAACACGCTATCAGACTTTTCCTTTAACTTCTTCGCGCCCTCATCACTAGTTGTCTGCATCTGCGAAACGAGCACAAGCACTACCGCAACAACGGCAGCAAGCACAATAATTAATTCCACAGAGATCTGCGCTTTTTCTTCCAGTAAAAAACCCACTAACATCACCCTGAAATGAACCCCTCCTCTGCGCGAATAAAAAGCTTTCTTAGAATTCGACGATTGACTAAGTGCATGAGCGGGTTTTATTGAAGGATATTTAAAGTTGTTGCTCGGGAAGATTAGTGTATGACAAAAAGTAATTCAATTTTTCATTTCTCGCCACAGGAGGCAAAAGACATTATTATTTCCTGGCTCACACTCAGCCTAGCGTTTGCGGTAGTAATTAACCCGGTTTTTTTTAATATAAGCAACTTGGTTTTATCTTTGCCAATCGCGCTGCTCGCGGTCGGAACAGGATTTGTTTTGCACGAACTAGCGCACAGAGAAATGGCAAAGCACTACGGCTTTCACTCAGAATTTCGCGCATGGTACCCAGGGTTATTGATTGCAATCGGACTTGCCGTAATCACAATGGGGCAATTCATTTTCGCCGCACCGGGGGCAACATACTTCTACGGACAAAATGTTACAAAAAGACAAAACGGAATAATCTCGCTCGCAGGACCCGCAATAAATTTAATTCTTGGAATTGTTTTGCTAATACTTGGGGGATTCATGGCAGACGCATTTATTGGAAAAATGTTCGGCTACGCCGCACTCATAAACTTTTGGTTCGCACTCTTCAACTTAATTCCAATATATCCTTTGGATGGCTCAAAAGTAATCGCATGGAAGCCATTTGTTTGGATAGTGTTTATTGCGATAAGCGCGCTGCTCGCGTTTATGCCTGAACTAGTTACAAGCCTACTTTGAGTTAAATTAAGAAAGTGTTTTTGAATTAGCAGAATATTCTTGAAATTATCCAACGTAACTTGGCCTAAAGTCAAGCGCTTTTTCTTTGAATTCGGAATAAGCTTTCTCCGATTCTTCCCTAATAGTCGGATTTGTTTTCTTTAGCACTGCTTCAAAGTGCTTCATAAAAACCGGTGCGGGTTTCATTTTGTTTTCCTGCAAAACTACAAGCGCCGCTTCCCGAACAAGCCCCTCAATGTCGGCCCCAGAGAATCCTTTTGTCATCATTGCAAGTTCCTTAATTGAAACACTCTTATCCATCTTCAAATTCTTTGTATGAACTTTAAATATCGCCTCTCTTGCTTCTTCATTAGGAGCTGGAACCATAATTAATTTATCAATTCTGCCGGGCCTTAACAGAGCGGGGTCAATTAAATCAGGGCGGTTTGTTGCCGCAATAAAAACAACATTATTCAGCGCCTCAACACCATCAAGCTCAGTAAGCAACTGATTCACCATCCTCTCAGTGACATTGTTCCCAGTTTCAGTCCCTCTCCTTGGGGCAATAGCATCAATCTCATCAAAGAAAACAATGCACGGCGCTACCTGTCTTGCTTTTCTAAATATTTTTCTCACACCGCGCTCGGCTTCCCCGACCCACATACTCAATAGCTCGGGACCTTTAATTGAAATAAAATTCGCTTCTGATTCTGTTGCAATTGCTTTTGCAAGCAAAGTCTTCCCTGTCCCAGGAGGACCATAAAGCAAAACTCCTTTTGGGGGAAGCACACCCATTTCCTTAAATGAGGCGGGGCTCTTTATCGGCCACTCAATTGCCTGCTTTAATTCCTGCTTAACTTCCTCAAGCGCCCCAATCTGATTCCAGTGAACATTAGGAATTTCAATCGCAACTTCACGCAGAGCGCTCGGCTGAACATCCTTTAACCCCTCAACAAAATCCTGCTGAGTAATCTTTAATTTCTCCAGCACCTCAGGAGGAATTGTTTCCTCTTCAAGATCAATTTGCGGCAAATATCTTCGCAGGGCTTTCATCGCAGCTTCCTTCGCAAGCGCCTGAAGATCCGCCCCAACAAATCCGTGTGTGATTGCGGCAAATGAAGACATTTCCACTTTATCTTTTCCTTCAGTCTCAAGAGGCATTCCTCTTGTATGAATACTCATAATCTGTTCGCGTGCTTTCTTATCAGGCACACCGAACTCAATTTCCCTATCAAACCTTCCGGGTCTTCTTAACGCCTCATCAATTGAATTAATTCTATTCGTTGCCGCCATTACAATTACTTCCCCTCTACCCTCAAGACCATCCATTAGGGAAAGTAGTTGCGCAACAACCCTTCTCTCAACTTCCCCAACCACTTCATCTCTCTTCGGAGCGATTGAATCAAGCTCATCAATAAAAATAATGCTTGGGGCGTTCTCCTGCGCTTCTTTGAAAATATTTCTAACTCTTTCTTCCGCTTCCCCAACAAATTTACCCATTATTTCCGGAGCGGAGATGGAAATGAAATGAACCTGAGCCTCATTCGCGACAGCTTTTGCGAGGAGAGTTTTTCCTGTTCCTGGAGGACCATACAAAAGAATTCCTTTAGGAGGAACAATCCCAAGTTTTTGGAATAATTCGGGGTGCTTCATTGGAAGCTCAACCATTTCTCGGACTTTTTTTACTTGCTCGCCTAAACCACCAATATCTTCGTATGCAACTTTAGGAACACCCGCAAGCGCATCCTTTACTGGTTTTTCTTTAAGCATGAACTGCGTATTATCAGTGACTTTCACAATCCCTCTTGGAACAGAATCAACAACTCGGTAAACAAAACCGGAACCAAATACGCTAATCCAAACATTATCCCCAATATTTAGCGGTCGCCCCAAAAAACTTTTCTTTAGTATCCTATCATACCCTGAAGCAATAATTCTTACTTCCTCAATCGGAGCAAGAACAACTTTCTTCGCCTCAGCAGGAACAACTTTTTGCACTTTTACTCTCTCGTTTAACGCAACCCCCGCATTGTGGCGGATGAATGAATCCATTCGAATAAGTTTTCTGCCCTCGTCCTCAGTTCTTGCGGGCCAAACAATCGCGGCAGTCTTCTTTGTCCCCTCAATCTGAACAATATCCCCTGAAGTAATATTAAGAAAAACCTTTGATTCCTTATCAAGAGTAACAATATTTCTTCCGACGTGAGTAGGGTCGGGGTCGAGCACCTGCAGAATAAGCTCTTTCTTTACTTCCTCCGGTCTCTCGTTTACTGTCGGCATAACTACACCAAAAACTCTTCTCTCAATAAAATCCGGTATAAAAGAATTAAAAAGGTAAGCGAAGTGCGCGTTTAAACAATCTCAAATAACCCGTTTGGGAGCGCGGAAACAAAATCATCAATGGTAAAATTAAGCCCCTTCTTTTCAAAAACCGCTTTTAGTTCTCTAGCCATTTGCTCTTTAGTTTTTCTTCCCTGCTTTAGTTCAATAAAGAATCTGCAATGTTTTTTTACAGCTGAGAGCGGAGCACACACAAGTGTTTGCTCGCGGTTAAAGAAACAAACCGCGCAGGAGACCGGAGTTTTTTTGAACCAATTCCTCTCGCCATAAAACATAAACGCTCCAGTGCCTAATGCTTCCCCGCTCTTTGCGGATTTTGAAACCTGCTCGGGTTTTACTGAGTAAGCATCGGCTTGGGCGCGGGTCTCTTCCCATGCTTTTGAAAAAGTTACCGCAAAAGATGCAGCTTCCTGCATTGATTGTTCTGGCGCAGTGAATTCACTTCCCTTAAGTTCTTCAGGCGCCTGAATAAAGCAGTGCGGAGCGCCAAAAACCTCCGCGTGAAAATAAATATCATTCTTCTTCATCCTGTTCTTTACAATTTCTTCATTTGTGTGCGCATCTTTTCCGCCCACAACAAGCAAATTATCGCTCGTAAAGAACCAGCGGTATTTCTCGAACCATTTTTTCTTTCTCTGGGCTTTGGCGGTTTTTGGGGAAGCATCTTTTTTATTCTGAATCTCTGCAGCCACCCTTTGTTTTTGAATCCTCGCATTAATCTCAAGAGATTTTTTTAATCCCTCAATCTTTCTCCTTGACTCTTTCGCCTTCTCAAAGTACGCGGAGGCATTCTCATCAATTGATTTGGATAAGTCAAGCTCTATTTCCATTTTGAACACCTTACTAAGTAATTTAGTGCAAGGAAAGTAATTTTAATCAAGCCCGGATTTCTTTCTTAAAAGCTCAATTATTGAATCCGTTCTTGAGCCGCGCTTAAATGTAGGCTCGGTTAAGTAAAATACCTGTCTATCCTTCACAATATCATAATAATTAGGGATTTTTTTGATGTAATTTTCCTGCAGATTCTTATGATATGATTCAACATCCTCATAGAACTGCATGCTTATCACATTAAAGTTCCCAGAACCCATTACGGAGTTAAGAGAATAAACATGCGGGTCTTTTTTCACCGCTTCAAGGAATTTCTCAACCAAATCCGATTTTGAAAAATCAAGCTGCATTAATTCAACGCACTCAAGTTTGTAATCCATCTTCCAAAAAGAGAGTTTTGGACCAAACCCCGTGAGAACCTTCTCTTTTTGCAAATAATCAAGCGAACTCTTAATAGTGGCCAAATGATAACCTGTTTTTGATTTAATCCTGCGCAAGTTAGGCTGAGTGCAGCCTTTCTCAAGCAGCGACTTTAGCACATTAAGTCTTATTTCATCATCAACACGCATCTTCTGAGCCATTAATCCCACCTTACGTCAATTGCAGACAAATCCGCCATTAACAACAAATAATGCCATCAAAAGGCTTTTAAGTGTATTTTTTGTCACACAAAGATTGAACTAATACTTATTAATCTACGAGGACACTAATGGTATTGAAAAGTATCCAAGGGGGGATGTGCAAGAGTTGTGAAAAAAAGTTTTTGGAAGGAATCATGGGGTAGGCTCACCAGGCTTTAATTGGATCTAATTCTAATTCCAACCCCGTGATTTCAAAAAAGAAATAAGTGACTGATTTTTAGATAATTTTTGAGAAGATTTCCTTGAGGCAGTTTAGTGTGTCGGGTTCTTTGTCGCTGTGCCCGGCATTTGTCATGTAAAGCATTGAATTTGGAAGCGCGTTATGCAAGTCAGCTGCCCCAGAAGGCTTGCACAGCAGGTCCTGCTTTCCGTGAACTATTGAAACTTTTAGGCGCGTAATTTTCCCAGCATTTTTTAAAATAAAATTTTCTTCCAAGAACCAGTTATTTTTCATATAAAATGATTCCAGCTTTGCCAGCGAAAAAAATGGGATTGATTTTACCAAATTGCAAGCGGCTTTATCGCTTTGACTTAAACACATTAGGGACATTGTATAAAGTGCTCTTTCATAAGCATACTTCTCAGAAACAACTTTGCCGGCAGAGCAAATCTTTTCAGAATAAAAATCATTTAACGGTTTCCAGCCAGAACGCATATCCTGCGGCACTAACTCAGCCATCCTCAGCCATGCTTTTGGCGCCACTAATTTTTTTTCTTCACCCAAATAAAACTCATTATCCTCTTCACGCCCCAAAAATATTCCCCTTAAAACAAGCCGGGAGACTTTGGAGGGAAAGTTAATTGCAAAATATAGTGCAAGAGTTGACCCCCACGAACCGCCGAATAAAACCGCCTTTTTCCACCCCACAAAATCCATTAATTTGGTTAAATCTTCGGATAAGTCCTGAATTGTGTTCTCATCTGTGCAAGCAAACGGCCTGCTTCTGCCTGAGCCGCGCTGGTCAAAAAATAAAACCTGGTGCTTCTTTGAGTCAAAGAATATTTTGTCTTTATCAGAGAACCCAAATCCCGGTCCGCCGTGAATAAATATTATTGGAACGCCTGACGGACTGCCGCAAAGTTCATAATAAAGCGAATGCGCCTTTGAAACATCAAGCCAGCCTTTTTTTATTATTTTCACAAAATCACAAGCATTATTGAGTTAAGCCGAACTTGTTTTTGAATAAAGCAATTGGTTTGAAACGGCGTGGATTGAGTAAATAATTCCTGTGAGGATTGTCAATATCCAAAAAATCACAAGCATTTCAACGCTGTTTGAGAAAATCGCAAGCCAGAATTTTATTATTGACGCAAAGAAAGGAATAATTGAGAAAAGAAAAACGCTTCTTTTATTTGAAAACGCGCCGGATAATGAATATTTGAATGAAAAAAGAACGCTTTTCTTCTTAAAAACTATCACAGGATACAAAAAGTAAAATAAAAAGATAAACATAAATGCGATTACAAAATAAAGCACAACGCTGTATGCGTCAAGCTTGAAGGAGCTTGAGAAGAGGGATTCGATGAATGAAACAATCATCAATAGAACAGTAACTATAACTCCGGCGGTGAACAAAACCCTAATTGTTCCTTTTGATTCCAAAAAAGCTTTGCGAAAAGAAACTTTTCCTCTCTTTGCCTGCTCTGTGAGCACAGGGTAAAGCCCGGAGAAAAACAAATCGAGAAAATAAACAAACACTGCCGAGATTAGTAAAATTCCAGCGGACACTAAAATTCCTTGCGCAGCGGAAATAGAAATATTCGCGGGGTCGGAAGCAAGAGGAAAA
The DNA here is from genome assembly GCA_902385225.1 of uncultured archaeon. Lineage (GTDB taxonomy): Archaea > Iainarchaeota > Iainarchaeia > Iainarchaeales > JAAZKV01 > JAAZKV01. Next base: position 7,627 of record CABMEU010000042.1, read on the forward strand.
AAATCCCGCGCGAGCGAAACCCCATACAATGTAATAAAACCATAAAGCACCGCAATCAAAAGTTTTGGGAGAAATAAAACAGGCTGCTTATGAAGCAATCCAAATGTTTCTTTCAAAAGTTTAAGAATGTCCAGGTTTTTGTGCATGCGATTCACTTACCAACTTCTTTTCCAACTTCACTAGCTAATTTCTTGCTTCTTGACGCCCGTGGTTTAGCGGGCTTCTTCTCTTTTTTTGATTCAACACCTTTTTCTTCCTTTGCAGGAGCGCTTTTCACCGACTCTTGAAGATTATTAGCCGCTTCTGGTTTTTTCTCAGGAGCCTTGGCCGCAGTAGTTACTGAAGCATCTTTTTTTACCCAATCCTTTTTAGTAACACAAGTCATTGTGAGGCACATTTTGTATTTGAATCTCCCATTCTTGACTTGAATAATCGGCGCCTTGCATTCAGGACAATACTCATTAAGCGGAACAATTGTCCCTTTTTGGGGCAAAGGGTAAGTAACAGTGCAATTCGGATAACTTGAACAGCCGACAAATCGCTTTCCTGTTTTTCCTCTTCGTGTGACAAAATTTCCCCCGCATGCGCATTTACCCATTATATCGCTAAAGCGCAGCGCCATTCGAAGTTCAAGCGCGACGCTTTCCTTATTCTTGAACAGCAAATCCATTACCTGCTTTAAATTCGCGCAGGATTTATCAACAACTTCCCTCTGTTTCATTTTTCCGGCGGCAACTTCATCCATTTCCTGCTCAAGCTGCGCAGTCATTTCAGGCTTTGTAACTGTTTCGCAGTGCTTCTCAAGAGAATCAATAACAGCAAAAGCAACTTTACTTGGCTCAATGCTTTTGTTACCTGAAATATACCTTCTAAAATATAGTTTTTGAATAATTGAGGGTCTTGTTGATTTTGTCCCTAAGTTATTCTCTTCCATCAGTTTGATTAGCGAGCCCTGGCTGTATCTCCCAGGCGGCTGAGTTTCCTTCTCGCTCATATCAAGCTTCTCGATTCTAACAACATCCCCCTCTTCGAGCTTTGGCAGAAGAGTTTCATTTAATTCGCTGTAAGGATAAACCGCTTTCCAACCAGCAAATAAAATAACCTGCCCCTTCGCAATATAAGGCTCCCCTTCCGCGTCAAGCAGAACACTCGTATTCTCGGTTTTTGCATCCTCAGCAAGAGTAGCAAGAAATCTTCTGCAAATGAGTTCGTAAATTCTCCATTCTTCCGGGTTCAGCGCCTCTTTTTGCACTGGTGCAACAGGATAAATCGGAGGATGATCCTTAGTCTCTTTTCCGGCGGAAGGAATTATTTCTTTTTGCGAAAGAACCTTCATCACGTCATCCATTATCGCTTTCACAGACGCGATTTTGTTTAAGATTTCTTTTAAGTTAAGCGAAGCGGGGTAAGTACTGTTATCAGTTCTTGGATATGAAGTAAAACCGCGCTGATAGAGGTGTTCCGCAACATCCATCGCGCGCCCCGCGGAGAAACCAATTGCCGTTGCCGCGCGCAAAAATTCGGTTGTGTTAAAAGGAACAGGTTTTTTCAGCACCCTCACTTTCTTTTCGGCTTTTTTTACAATCGCGGATTTTGGATTCTTATTGAAAACCGCAAGCGCTTTCTCTTTATCCCAAAACTTTTCTTCCTGATGCATCGCTTCGAAAGCCATTTGGGATTTCTCGCAGTGTGCGACAATTTCCCAGTATTTTTTGCTTATGAAAGCCAAGCGTTCCTTTTCGCGGTCAACAACAAGCGCAAGCGTCGGCGTCTGCACCCTCCCCACACTCAAAAAGTCTTTCCCTATTTGTCCAGAAACAATTGAAAGGAATCTTGTAAGAACCGCACCCCAAATTAGGTCAATTTCTCTTCTAGCGTTTGCGGAGTAAGCAAAGTTATAATCAAATTTCTCAAGAGAATTAAATGATTTATCAATATCCTCTTTTGCTATGGCTGAGAAATAGGCTCTCTTGACTCCGATATTCTTGTTTGTGCTCATTGCATAAGTAATCGCCTCAAGCCCGATTGCTTCCCCTTCCCTGTCCGCATCAGTAGCAACAATAAAATTCTCCGCGCCTGGGGCGAGCTCTTTTATCGCATTAATAATCGCAAGTTCTTTTTCAGAGTAAATAATTATTTCCGGATTAATTAAGTCCCTCACATCCACTCCGCGCCAATTCGCGTACTTCTTCGGGTACTCAACATCAGAAATGTGCCCTCGCAAAGGAACCAACTGAACTTCATTCCCTTTCCAAGAGAACTCAAACACCCTTGCTCCCGCGACATTCTTTGTTTTTACTTTCGAGTCAGCAAGCAGCTCGGCAATCCTCTCCCCAGCAATCGCCTTCTCCGAAACAATAAGATCCATTAAAGAGCAAAGCGTAGGAAAAAAGTTAAAAAGAGGACAGACAAAAACGACAAATGCAATAGTGCGGTGAAAACTGGAAAAAACTAGATTTTATTCTGCAAAGTGCTGCTTGGAAGTGATTTTGTTCTTTTTAATTCCGAGAGCACAACCATTGTTTTGAGGTCAATTACCCCGTCAATTAATCCGAGCTGGTTAATGAACCTCTCCGCGCTCTCAAGATTTGGAACAATTAATTTTGTGATGAGATTATACTCTCCAAGCACTTGGTATAATTCAAGAACAAAATCCATCGCCTGAAGTTTTTTTACAACATCTTTATTTTTTGAAACTTCACACCTCATTTGAACAAAAATCGGGTTCTCATAGCCAAGAACTTTATAATTAAGGTCAACTGACACTCCGGAGATAATTCCTTTTCGTTTTAATGATTCCACTCTTTTCTTTATGGCAACATCAGTGAGATTTGTTTCACGCGCGATTGCCGAAAATGATGCTCTTCCGTCAAGAAGAAGCGCCTGAAGAATTACATGATCAATCTTATCAAGTGAAATCAAAACCTTTCAACCCCAAATAGTTTCGGAAAACTAAACCCCTACTTAGGAATCTAAACCAAAAAAAGTATTTAAAGTTAGCTTTTCGCCTTTTGGGCGGAATGCGGTTAGAAAAGCATCAAAAACCTGGACCAATTAAACCCCTTAAAGGGGTTTAAGGGTCCCGTAAAACGCAAAAATGCGTTTTACTTGGACAAATATTACATTTAACTAAGTATTTGAGAGAAAGTAAGTATGCCGCTTGTAGAGGAAAAGATCCAATTGATTGCAAAAGAAATACAGGAAGCAAACGCGAGCCAGTGGACCGTGACAAAAATAATAAAGTCCCTCGCCGAAATGAACACATCAAGCGAGAAAAAACTCCGCGAAAAAGCCCTTGAACTTTTAAAAGAACTTGACACTAACGCCGCGATAATTTATGAGAGATTCAGCAAAATGAAAGTTTATGCTTCCGATGAAACCATCCGCGGATTTAACAGAGGAAATATTGTAAACTCCCTTTTGAAGGAAACCAGCATCTCGCGCACCGCCGCCGAAAAAATTACGCTTGAAGTAGAGAATTCGGTGAAGGACGCAAAAATATCTTTTCTCACACCGAGCCTTATTAGAGAATTAGTTAACGCAAAACTAATCGCATACGGTTTTGATTCCATACGCGACCAGTACGCCCGAGTAGGCGAACCGGCGTTTGAAATTAAAAAGAAACTTGAAGAATCCCCTTACTCAGGAGAGGGGGTGCGTGAATACAATATTCTTTCCGAGCTTCCAAAAGATTCCCGCGAACTCCATTTTGACGGAACAATATTCATTGAGGACCTTGAGGGATTCTCCCACAGACCATACGCATACTCATTTATTGCTGAAGAAAAAGATTCGCTTAACAAAACAATTCTAACTTCACTTAAACTAGTTTCCCGCAACAAAAAATACTTTTTCCTCCAGCCCGCAATTTACGGACTAACCTTCGCATGCGCGCCGTTTGTGAAAAGCTCAAAAAGCGCAGAGAACGCGGCAGACAGCATAAAAGAAATTTCAGAAATGCTTGAGGAAAAACCGCTTCTCTCGCTTGAATTATTCACCCCAAAAGCACTTGAACACTTCGGCGAGTATAGGCTGAATGCGGCTAAAATATCAAATGAGCTCCTTGGAGAAAATGCCGTTGTCGGGGTTGACTCAAAGTATTCACTAAAACTTCTTGAGCCAAAAGGAAAGCAGTTTATGATACTAAACAATTCTCTTGAAGAATATTATCCGCTGAGCAAATACTTATTTTCTCCAACGCGGGGAATGGAATTATTTGTTAATTTAAACTTGGAGAAAATCGCAGAAGGAAATGAGGAAAGCCAGTTCTTTGAGAAACTAAAAGAGGTTTCGGAGAAAGTGCATGCGTTAAAAGAAATCAAGAAAGCCCTCCTCAAAAAAAGAAAATACCTCTCGCCTTTCGCGCTTGATGAACTTAGAACAGGAATAGGGCTTACAAACATTTACAAAGCAAGCGAGAACTTTTCCTCAAAACCATTTGATTTCGCTTCAAAAACACTAAAAGAACTCTCCAAATTGTTTGACGATGAGCTCCTCTTCGGGCTCGCAAGCGAGAAAGCACGCAAGAAATTCTCAAGCGTGAGCGGAAAAAGTATTTTTTCTCAGGAAACCCTCGCATTTGACGAGTGCCTAAGCTCGAAAAAATGCTGCTTCACCGGAAAAGCGGCCTCAATGAAGGAACTAAACGAGCTGATTGACAAGAAAGTAAAGCAAGTGGAGTATGTGGGGCTTGCAGACTAAAGAAACTCACTTGTTTTAACTGAGGAATCAGAATTAGGATTAAAGTTTTGTTCCGCGTCTTGGCTGCTCTCTCATTCTTGTGCTATAAACCGGCTTTGGTCTTTCAATCCTTGGCGCTCTTGCGTGGGTAACTTCATTGCTTCGGAGAAGATCAACTCTGAGCATGTAAGCGTATGACTTCGCCTGCTCAGTAAAAGGAACAAGGAAAATTAATACGAGGAAGAAAGAAACTATCTTTCCCGGAAGAGCAATAGAATCAAAGAACATTTCCACCCCGAAGAAAACCAAAAGTAAAACAACTGAGAGAATGAAAATAACAAGACTAATAACCGGATTCTCCGCCCAAAACTCAAGACTTCTCTGTACTCCCTCAGCAAGGCTCGCCTGATTAAGAACAACACTCTGAGGAACATACATTACAGCAAGGCTGATAACTAAATCAATTAGCATTGCCCAAGAAGATGCTCCTGTAATGAACCCAATATACGCAATCGCGTAAAGCACTACCGCAAGAACTAAGTATAAGAAAAATATTTTTAGCGCGGCATCTTTGAATAAAGTATCCCAATACGTATCAAAATTCACTGTCTGAAGGTCCCTATGCACCGAGTAAACTGTAAGCGAAACAAAAAATGAGAATATATACAGGAAGATAAGCGCAACAACAATTCCGATTATTGCAAGAATATCGGCGTTAATTGACAAAAAAACTGTTCCGGACGAGAAAAAGAACTGCGAGAAGAACAAGAAAACCGGAAGGAAGATGAACAACACACCAAAGCTCAGCATTACTCTAAAGTTCGATGCATACTCCTCCAGCGCCCTCTTTAAAACAACGTCAATCATTTAACCACTCAAACAAAGCACTAAACTTGGGTTAAAAAAGTTTAAAAACAAACCTAAGCGCTTCTCAAAACACTTACTTCTTGGGCGCTTCCAGCACGACCCCGTTGAAAAAATGCGGTTTTGCTTCAATTATTTCTATTTCGGCAAAATCCCCAAAGCCCTTTTTCACAAAAACGGGGCGATATTCATTAGTGCGCGCGTTAAACCCTCCCTTTGCTTCCTCAGAAACTAGACACACCATTTTTTTCCCGACGAGTTTCTTATTCTGCGCAAGAGAAATGCTGTCGCATAATTCGGCCAGAGTTTTACTTCGCGCTTTTTTTTCTAGCTCCAAAACCTGCAGAGGCATTTTCTCAGCAGGCGTTCCTTTTCTTTTCCCAAAACGGGAAATATTCACTACATTTGGTTTAACTTTTTTCAGCACCGCGATAGTTTTGGCAAAATCAGCCCTATTTTCCCCCGGAAATCCGACAATTATATCGGTTGAGATTGTGACATTTGGAATGTTTTTTCTTGCAAAAGAAACGCATTCAACAAATTCTTTTACCGAATATTTTCTGTTCATCGCGTGAAGAATTTTATCAGAGCCTGACTGAACTGGAAGGTGAAGAAATTTGTACAAACGCTCATCACGAAAAAGCAGGGCCATTTCTTTTCTTATTTTCTTGAAATGATTCGGATTCATCATCCCAAGGCGAATTCTATAATCCCCCTCAACTTTAAGCAGTTCGCGCAAAAGCTCCGGAAGAGAGGAACCAATGTCACAGCCATAACATCCAAGGTCCTGCGAAGTGAGCCAGATTTCTTTTGAACCAAGTGAGAGCGCGCTTTTCATTCCGGACAAAATACTTTCCGCGCTGTGAGAATGAAGCTCTTTTCTCGCAAGGTGCGCCGAGCAGTAAGTGCACGCCCCAAGACAGCCAGTCGAAATCGGGAGAATTGAAATAAATTTCTTTGATTTTGCAGGAATTATTTTTGGCGAGAAATTTTGCTCTTTTATTTTAAGCGCCCTGCAAAGCGAAGCAAGAGAAGTATCTGCGACAATTAATTCATCAGAGATTTTTGCGATTAATTCTTTCTGTGCGGAGGCAAGACACCCAAAAACTATCAGGCTTGCGGAGGATTTTTTCTGCCCAAGCAGAGATTTTATCCTTGAAATCATCCTCTGCTCGGTCGCCTGCTTAACCGAACAAGTATTTATTATCACAAAATCTGCTTTCTTAAAATCGGGCTCAAATGCAAATCCGTTTCGCCTCAAAAAACCCGCTATTTGCTCGGTTTCTCCAATATTTAGAGAACACCCATAGCCCTCAACAAAAAAACTTTTCATAAAAAGACCTGCCAAAAAAGCCTTTTATTTGCTTTGACGAGTTATTTTTATAATAAAATATTTTTATGATTAAATTTGACTAATCAGACTCTTCTTTCCTATTCACAAGACTTCTTGCGAACAAAGGAATCCACCCGGCTATCGCCCCAAGGATAAAAAGGAAGAATACGCTCTTTCTAATTTCAGGCCAAAATGCCACCGGGAAGTCCTGCGGAATAACTTTTGCCTGTTTAGCCTGCGCCTGAGTATAAAGCTCATTATTTATTTTGTAAACAGTATCACTGCACTGCGAGTTCTCCGCTTCACTCATGCAAAAATACAAAGAATATTTTACAGCGCTGCTCGAATTTAAGTTCGCGGCTTCCCCCGCATAAAATGAAAGATTAATGAAGTACCCTAAAAAAAGCACTACAATAAGGAGTATTGGAAAAGCAATTGTCGCCGCTTCCTTTGTGTCAAAATAATCATTCCACCAGCCAATAATGAAAAAAGCAAAAATATACCCGACAATTGGCAACAAGAAGTACATTAATGAGTTCCAAGTGTCAAATGGAATAAGCAGCCCAAGGATTGGAACATTTCTTATTCCCAAAAGCGAGTTCTGCGCAAGGCAGCCTGTGCCGTTAACAGGATTAATACACGCTCCGCCTATTGCCCACAAAATTAAATAAGAAGCAACAAACCAAACGATTGTTATTATCAAAAAATTCTTGTCAAACATTTCGTGATTCATGAAAAACACTCTGAATACGAAAGTAGCAAATAATAAGTTTTTAACCCTTATTGCGCCTATGTTTTTACGAACTGGTTCTGATGAGTGAGATAGAGCTTCCTTGGGTTGAGAAATACAGGCCGGCTACGCTAAGCGATGTCATAGGGCATGAGGAGATTACCTCAAGACTGAAGAACTATGTGGAGAAGAGAAACCTCCCAAATATGCTATTTTCAGGACCCGCAGGGACAGGAAAAACATCATCAAGCATCGCGCTCGCACGCGAACTCTTCGGAAAAAACTTTGAGCAGAACTTTTTGGAGCTAAACGCCTCCGATGACCGCGGAATCGATGTTGTTAGAAACACAATCAAGGATTTCGCAAGAACACTCGCATTTGACTCGGGATTCAAAATAATATTCTTAGATGAATGCGACGCGCTCACGCAGGACGCGCAGCAGGCGCTGCGAAGAACCATGGAAAAATACACAAAAACCTGCAGATTTATTCTTTCATGCAACTATTCCTCAAAAATACTTGAGCCGATACAAAGCAGATGCGTTATTTATAGATTCAGACCGCTGAATGCAAAAGATGTTGAGAAACAAATCGAACTTGTCTCAGGAAAAGAGAAACTCCAAGTAGATGAGAAAGCAAGAAAAGCGATTAATTATGTGTGCCAAGGAGACCTTCGAAAAGCGCTTAATGTGCTTCAGGCGGCTTCAACACTTGATAAGAAAATAACTGAAGAGATTGTTTATAATGTTTCAAGCAAAGCGAGGCCTGAGCAAGTGCAGGAAATGATTTTACTCGCACTCAAAGGAAAATTCCTTGAGGCAAGAAAAAAACTTGAGGAATTAATGTATGAACAGGGAATGAGCGGAGAAGACATAGTTGTTCAGCTTTTTAGAGAAACGATGGCGCTTGGAGAAGGAGAAATAAGCGAGAAAACAAAAGTAGAACTCGTTGACACAATCGGAGAATATGATTTTAGAATAGTTGAGGGCGCAAATGAAAGAATACAGCTTGAAGCACTCCTTGCGCAGTTCATGAAATACAAGAAATAGTTTTTTATTTCACGAAGCCCTTAACTTTATAGTGAGAAAATGAAAATAATCTGCTTTGATTTAGAAGGAGTGCTCGTGCCAGAGTTTTGGGAAGAATTCTCCGCCGCAACAAGTATTCCAGAGCTGATGAAAACAACCCGCGATGAGCCGGATTATGATAAACTAATGAAAATGAGAATCAGAGTCTTAAAAGAACACAATTTGAAAATGAATGACGTTCACAAAATTGTTTCCAAAATGAAGCCGCTCGCGGGCGCGCGAGAGTTTATGGACTGGGTGAAAACAAAAGCGCAGCCATGCATACTAACCGGCTCCTACTATGAATACATTACCCCACTCGTTGCGCAGCTCGGATACCCGTTCATGTTCGCAAACACGCTTGTGGTAAATTCAACTGGAGAAATTGTTGATTATAAATTACGCGAGAAGGACGGGAAAGTTGAACAGATAAAAAGATTCAAAGAAGCGGGATACGAAGTAATTGCTGTTGGAGATTCATTTAATGATGTTAAAATGCTAAAAGAAGCGAATGTCGGCGTATTGTTTAGGGCATGCGAAGCTCTCAAAAAGCAGGAACCAAAAATGATTCAAGCGGAAACGTATGATGAAATGAAAAAGAAACTTGAGAAGATACTGTAACTTATTTGTGATTCCATGCAAAATCCCCAGAAAAGCAATATTGAAGACCCATTAAGCCACGAACAAATACAAAAAATTGTTACTAAATGCACTGAGCAAGTGGGGCAGTACGCACTAAAACACATGCTTTCTGTGGAAGGGCAGGAAAGGATGCTTTATGAAAAAATAGGCAGAGAACTTTGGTTTGCATCAGCAAAAGAAGCTGCACACCGAAGCGGAATGCAATTGCCATCTAAATTAAAAAAAATTATTGTCCAATGCTTCTCAAGGGATGCTGAACAGAAAAAGAAAGGAAATGATTTGCTTAATGCTTGGTTAAAACAAAATTGCGGTGCCGGTCAAAGACACACATTTATTGGAATACTTAACACAGTAGTAAAGAAAACAAATTCTGTGTATGTAGAGAGTGTTTTTTATAGGGGTGTTCCAAATTTACCAATAAAAACTTCACAGCCCCAAAAAACAAAATATCGCGGGTTTAAACCATTAGCCCTAAAAAATACAATTGGACAAACTTTACCAAGAAGAAAATAAAAATTAAAACTCTCTTTCAAAACCACTGGCTTAATCTTGTCTGCTCCTTGAAGTGCGTGAGTAGTGCGCTTTTCTTTTTATACTGCTCAATCGGAACCGCTAGCTTCTTTGACAAAAAATCCATTACGAGGTCAAGATTTGTGAACTCAAGCGCTTTTTCTTTTAGCGCGGCTCGCACATTTTCACGTATCTGCCACACCCCAAGAGGAACAGCATAATCTTTTCCGATTTCCCTAAAAATTACCGCCGCGGCATTTGATTTTTTATCAACCAAGTGCTCAACAACCGCAAGCCGCGCGGCAAAATAAGCCCCTTCAGTTTCCTCAGGATACCCTTTGAGTCCTGTGTTCAGCTCGTGGTCGGAAAGAATATTGAACTGGGTCGCCTCCCTATTCCAAACTCCCCCGGGAAGCCAGCACTCTACCTGCTCGAAAGCCCAAGGGTAAGGCATCAATAAAACCCAAAAATCATTATCCAAATATTTTGAGTGAAATAACTCAAATGAATCAATTATTTTGTTCTGGGGGAGTTTCTCCTCAATAAAGTACTTTGAAATATTTGAGTCGACCGCGGTAATGCTCCATCGTGTAGGAACTAATTTTCTATTTTTCTTTACCCCAAGCGCCCCGCTTGAGAGAACTTTTGCGAGCGTAGACACCGGAAACCCTTTTTGAAATAATTCAATAAGCGCGGTATTTGATTTTGCCGCGGTGTCAGAAACATAATAATCAATTTCCTTTGGCACTTTCGGATTCTCAATCATTTTCACATTATCAAGTTTTGCCGACGGACCAAGAGGCGCGGAGAAAGAATCAAATGAGGACTCCTGCCTTGGCTTCTCCGCTAAGTTGACTTCCATCTCAAATAAATTTGACGCCATCGCAATTTCCTGAAATTCCATCAGCTCATAATTCGGTTCAGCGGCAAGCGAAACAGCCATCGGTTTGTAGGAACGAAGCAATGATTCACGAAACGAAATTATTTTTTCCTGCGGCAACCCGTACCACTTTTCAGGGAGGTCGCTCATCTCAGTAATTTCAGCGGGAAGCGCGGAGAGCGGGGCGACAGCAACTTTCGGGTAATTCTGCCAGGAAACAAAAAACCCAGGGGGGGACGCACCAATGAAATTTGTTCCGCTCATCGAGGAAACAATCCTCGTATGAGACGCTTGTTTTTCAAGAATTGGACACTTTGAGAGCCCGCAGAGAAGCTTTCCTTTACAGCGAATACAGAGTTCAGGGCTTATCATAGGCAACCACACTAATTAATTCAGTTAGATTTAGGGAATTCAAATTAATAAAATTGATGCAGGCAAATTAACTCTCAAAAATTACGAAATTATCTTCTGAAAAGCAACGGGGATACCTTTTTATTTTAGTTAGCTAAATGTATGTCATGCCTTTTAAGGATCTTGTAAGTTCGGCGAAAAAGAGCGCCCCAATTCGGAGCGTTCCCACTTCTCCTGCACAGCCAAAAAACCTTGTCGAAGCGTCAGAAGGCGCGCGGGCTTTAGCGGCAAAGCAGGATATTTCATACAAGGACTCGGAAATAAAGGGGTTTGTCCCGGGCCAGAGAACTTTTGGTTCAAGACAAAACAATGACCCAAAGCACGGAAGCATAATAAGAAACATTTCCTCCGAATCCGACATGAACAAGCAAATAAACGACATGGGGGCAAGGTGGGATGAGTGCAAACACAGAAAATCAAGTTCTGGAAAAGATTATTGCGCGGAATACCACTCGCTATGCTACAAGGAAAAATGCAAGAAGGCAAGAAGATGATATTTATTTGGAGAACACGAGGGGATTAAAATGGCTTTTAGTTCAATAGTTGATGACTCAAGAAGAATGAATGCAAAAATGATTGCGATGGGACAGAGCGTAGATATACAGAAAATGCCCCGCCCAAAACCGGGAACACAAACCGCACAAAGACAGGCAATGTACACCCCGTCCGGCTCGGATGTTGAAAAAATGCTTTACCCTAAGAATTTCAAAGCGAGAGTGTTTGAGGAATCAGCACCCGCTTCAAACTCTGAAATCTCCGCTCCAAAAGAAGGAAACGGAAAAGAGCTTGAGAAAGCACAGGAAATAATTTCTGCGGCAATGGAAGAAGAGCAAGCGGCTCCAAAGATAATCGGCGATGAGGATACAGAGCCGGAAGCGCCACAAGCCGAAGAAAGAGTTGCTACTGCAAAACCATTCCCAAGAAACTCATGGGAAAGCTGCAAACACTACAAGAAACAGGGAAACAGAGCATTCTGCAGAGAATACCTTGGCTGGTGCGCGGAAGGAAAATGCGCAAGACCAAAATACTAATTACTTAATTAATTCTAAGAGCGGGGAGTTATCCCCGCACAAAATTAACTTACCCATCTGTTGCGCAGGCGCCAAAGTAATATGTACAAAACGTTACACTAAAAGAGAAATTTTGTTTAAATATACTGCAAAACGCTAATACTTTATGGATTTTGTCACTATACTCTGATTTTGATTCGACAAAAAACGTGCTCCATCTTGCGCATTTAAAAATTCTATTGCACAGCAAATTCTTAAGGGGATTTTAGAATGGTGGGCGAAGAGAAGGAATACTACGAGAAATTCTGGCACACTACCGCGCATGTGTTCGCAAACGCCTTAGTTGAACTTTACCCTAACGTGAAGATTGCAATAGGCCCTCCAATAGAACAGGGATTTCACTATGACTTTGAGCTTGACAAAAACATTGATTCAAAAGACCTCGAGAAGATTGAGGCAAAAATGAACGAAATCCTAAAAAGAAAGGATAAAATGATTAAAACAGAAATGCCTGTGGCAGAAGCGCTCAAATTCTTTAAAGACAACCCATACAAAGTGGAAATGATTAATGACCTCGCAAAAGAAGGCGAAACAATAATCAGCATTTACACTAACGGAAAATTCGTTGATATGTGCCGCGGACCGCACCTTGAATCAACCGCAGAAATCGGGGCAGTTAAGTTACTAAAGAATTCTGTTGCTTACTGGAAAGGAAATGAAAAGAACAAACAATTGCAGAGAATTTATGGAATTGGATTTAAGACACAAAAAGAAATGGATGAGTTTCTCGCAATGAAGAAAAAAGCTGAGGAAAACTCGCACATAAAGCTTGGAAAAGAACTTGAATTATTCGTGCAAAGCGACGTGGTTGGAAAAGGACTCCCATTATTTGCTCCGCGCGGAGCGATGATGATGCAGGTCCTTCAAAGATTTATTGAGGATGAAGAAACACGAAGAGGATATGTTCGAACTAGGACCCCGGTAATAACAAAAGCTGAACTCTACAAAATCTCGGGGCACTACAGCCACTACAAAGACGGAATGTTCCATGTTGAAATTGAGGACGGAGAATATTTCCTCAGACCAATGACGTGCCCCCACCAATTCATGATATACAAATCAAAACAATACAGTTACAGAGAACTTCCGCTAAGGCTTGGAGAAGTTGCTTCATTATTCAGAAAAGAACAGAGCGGGGAACTCCACGGACTAATCAGGATTTGGCAGTTCACACTAAACGATGCGCATATTATTTGCACACCAGAACAATTGCGACCTGAATTATACTCTACGCTCGACCTTGTTCAATTCTGCCTGAAGAAACTTGGAATCAAAGAGTACTGGTACCGCTTCAGCAAATGGGATCCGAATAATAAAACAAAATACGTTGATAACCCCAAGATGTGGGAAGAGTCACAGGCTATTCTTAAAGAAGTACTTGATACTGTAAAAACACCCTACACAGAAGCCGATGATGAAGCGGCATTCTACGGACCAAAAATAGACATACAAGTAAGAAATGTACACGGAAAAGAAGACACACTCTTCACTGTGCAGGTTGATTTTGCGATGCCCGCAAGCTTTGATATGACATATATTTCAAAGGACGGCTCAAAACAAAGACCGGTTGTAATTCACCGAGCCGCAGTTGGATGCCTTGAGAGAACAATCGCGTTCATGCTAGAACAAACAGGCGGAAATTTGCCATTTTGGTTAGCCCCTGAACAGGTTAGAATAATCCCTGTCTCAGAGAAATTCCTTGATGACGCACACGAACTAAAAAAACAGCTCTTCGCGAGCGGAATAAGAGTTGAAGTGGATGAGAAAGACCAAACCCTCGGAAACAAAATCAGAAACGCGCAAGTAATGAAAATACCGATTATGCTAGTCTTTGGCGAAAAAGAAAAAACAACAAAAGAATACCAAATACGCGAAAGAAGCGGAAAACAATACAAACTCAAATACGATGAGCTACTAAGCATGCTCAAGAAGATGGATGCGGAATAAACTTTTTTTTTAGTTAGTTCAAATCCATTAAACCAAAACAAACTTAAACTTCAAAGGCACACTTAGTTTTGGGTGACAAAATCCCTTGAGTGTCCCTACTTCTTTGTGACAAAATATTCCCCAAGAACCAAATACTTTACTTCTTTTGAATTAAGGAATGCTTGAAGGGCTTGTGAAGGGTCATTGACGATTGGCAGACCTTTAATGTTGAATGATGTGTTTATAAAAAGCGGAATACCACTAAGCTTTTCATATTCTTTTAACAATGAATAGTAAATGCCATTGTCTTTTTTATTTACCGTTTGAACTCGGACACTTCCATCAACATGTTGCGCCGCAGGAACTTTGCGTTTGAATCCTTTCTTTATTTCATCAACGAGTAGCATGTACGGCGACTTAGTTCCATTTACGAGCCACTTTTTCGCTTTCTCTTCAAGAATGGAAATAGCAAATGGGCGAAATTGTTCACGTTGTTTGATTGTATTCAGTTTTCCAATCATGCTTCTATTCACCGCTGCTGCAAGGATACTGCGTGAACCAAGTGCGCGAGGACCAAATTCCAGCCGCCCTTGGAACCACATCAGAATCTCGCCTTGGTCCAACAACTTTGCCGTTTTCTTCCAGACTGATTTTTCTTTTGAGAACGCAAGAACGTGTTTGTATTTCTTAAGAGCCATTTCTATATCAAGCAACGAATATTCTGGGCCAATAAGCGCATTATTCAGCTGAGGTGGCTTCTTGCCCTTGTTGAACTCTTGGCAAAGCAAATATGCTGCCCCAATCGCCACTCCTGCATCATGCGATGCGGGTTGAATAAAGAGTTCCTTAAATGGTGTTTTCTGTAGAATAAGCCCATTGGTTACAGAATTAAGACAAACTCCACCCGCCATGACCAACTTAGTTTTCTTAGTTTTATTATAAATATCATTCAACTTGCCCAATATAATTTGCTGGTTGTATTCTTGCCACGATGCGGCCACATCACAATGAACTTGTGCGTATTCACTCGGTTTAGCACAAGGTGAACCAATCAACTCCTCGAATTTCGTGGTTACTTGTCCTTTGCAATCGCTTATGCAAAAATAACTCGTATCAGCGAAAAACCAATTGTTATCCTTCTCAGGAAGGAATTGAACTATTTCTTTGAGTTTTCCAAGGTATTTGGGTTTTCCTAAAGCAGCAAACGCCATAGTAGTTCCAGCTTTTTGCCAACCTGGGATGAATCCACAATACTCGCCGATTGCCCCCCAAATACAACCCAATGAGTTAGGATGGTGCAAAGTTCCTTTGAGTTGTATCCCTTTGGCATAATCCACTTTACCCCACCAGCTTGTATCATACTCACCCCGAGCATCGATAGTTAAAAATGCAGCATCATCAAATCCCGAAAGATAAAACGCAGATGCTGCATGCGCTTTGTAATGCGGATAATATTTTATTTTCATTCCCTGTGGAAGTTTTCCTATTCTCTCTTCAAAACATTTCGTGATTCTTCGCAATCTCCAAAGCTTCTTTACACTTTTAACAAAAATGTGCTGTGGCGGACGATACTCGAACAAGTACTCCTTTAATATTCTATCAAAAAGTAGCTCATGAGCATCCCACCCAACGGCAATGCCCTTTAAGTTGCAAGACGATATTCCTGCGGTCTTGAGACAATATTTAATCGCTCGTTCAGGAAAACCAGAAAAATGCTTCTTTTGGTTGAACCGCTCCTCTTCAGCAGCAGCAATAATCCTGCCCCTTGTATCAATAATACAAGCGCTGCTATCATGAGAATACGCGTTTAAACCTAAATACATGTGCAATCATCAACACTATTTTAAAAATATCAAAGGAAAACTCTTTTTATACCCTTTTCTCAATGGGACCTCTCCAATAAGAAAGAATCGGACTTTCCACACGAAAGCCCATGCAAATGACTTTTCACACAAACCCTTCCTAAGAAGCAACCCTTAAATAATCCTAAATCCTATTTTTAGCATGCCAACTGATTATTTGGACGAGATTATTGGGGCAGCAAAAGCCGCTAAACCCGCGGAGGAAACTCCAAAGCCTGAGCAGAAAGAAGAGCAGATTGCGCAGGAAGTAAAACAAAAGGATATGAAACCGCTTACTCCGATTGCGGAGATGGAAGAAGAAAATACTCCGGAAGAAAAAACGCAAATAGAGAAAGAGCTTGACGAGAGCAGAAAAATTGAGCTAAAGAGCTACGGCAAAACAAAAATCTATAGAATACCGGGAAAACCTCTTGCGTATTACTTTGTGCCCGCGACAAGACCCACCGCCGCGGAGAGAAAAATAATCAATACACTAAAAGAAGCGACAACAAGACTCATTAGTATTGCCCCTTACAAAATAAGAAACCCTGAAGAGAGAAGAGTTGTTTACAAGCAGAGAATAATGGAAATAATCAAAAACAATCCGAGCATGAAAATACCCGAGAGCAGGACAAACTTTTACGCTGAAGCGGTTGTACGCGAAATGGTAGGATACGGCGTAATTGATGATTTGATTAAGGATGATAATTTAGAAGAAATAATGGTTGTGGGGCCAAAAAAACCCGTTTATGTTTTCCACAGAGAATTTGAGATGATGACAACAAACATTGAATTCTTCTCAGAACAGGAAATTGAGGACCTAGTAAATAAAATCGCAAGAGAAATCGGAAGAAGAGTTGATGTATCCGCTCCGCTCCTTGATGCGCGCTTAACAGACGGGAGCCGTGTAAACGCAACAATTCCCCCGGCATCAATTTCAGGAGGAACACTAACAATTAGAAAATTCCGTGAAGACCCGTACTCAATGGTTGACCTTATTAGAATGGAAACACTCAGCAGCGAAGCCGCGGCATTTCTTTGGATGTGCTCTGACGGGCTTGGAACAAAACCAGCAAACATACTAATTTCAGGGGGAACAGGTTCAGGAAAAACCACTCTCTTAAACGTGCTCGCTTCATTTGTTTCAGACAGAGAAAGAGTAATCACAATCGAAGACACAGCGGAACTTAATTTGCCAATAAAGCACTGGATAAGACTTGAGGCACGCCCGCCGGGACTTGAGGGAACGGGCGAACTCAAAATGGATGTCTTGACAAAAAACGCGTTAAGAATGAGACCTGATAGAATAATTGTGGGAGAAATTCGTCACGAAGAAGCCTTCACGCTCTTCACCGCGCTAAACACAGGACATGATGGGTGTTTAGGAACCGTGCACGCAAATTCCCCTGAAGAAACAATTATCCGCGTAACCTCCCCTCCAATGAATGTCCCAAACATTATGCTCTCAGGACTTGACATAATAATTGTTGAACACAGATTCTATGACAGAAAAAAAGGGACCATCAGAAGAATAAGCGAGATTGCGGAAGTATACGGAGCGATGGATGGAAAGCCAAGAACACAGACAATTTTCCAAAGAGACCCCGCCCGCGACATGATAGAAAGGACGCTTGTTGACAGCAAATATTTGAAAATGCTGCAAAACTTTACAGGCGCATCAAAAGAGAACATTGAATCCGAACTTAGAGCAAGAAAAATATTCCTCGAAAAACTTGTGGCAGATAATATAAGAACAATTGGAGAAGTTTCGGAAAGAGCAAAGCAGTATTTAATTGACAAAGCGGTTATCGGAGTTAGTTAATATTTAATTTAAGTATTTAATTGGTTAATTAAAAGAGAATAAGAAGAATCTAGCGAGAAAATTTAGCAAAAAGAAATAAAAAAAGAATTTGGTGAAAGAGATTGGCTGAAGAGTTTAAGATAGACCAGATAGAAGTAGACAAAATCGTTGAAACGATGAAGAAAAAGTACCGGGAGGAAGGCACGCAGTTTGATGAAGTATCAGGAAGCCTAAAAGAGCTCAGAGGAATAATTGCCGAGGACACTTACTCGCGCTCTGATATTGACACAAGAGAAGACCTTGAAGCATTCAGCTCAGGGCTTGCACAACAGCTCGGCGGATTATACCTAAAAGCAAAATCAATTCTAAAACCGATGCAGGAAATGCTCAAAAAACTCCCATTCAGCGATGAAATCGGGTACTACTTATACTCGGCGGATATGCCTTACTCCGCAAACCAGTACTTAGCGTTAACAAGCGCCGCGGGGCTTGTTGGAGCACTCCTTGGATTTATTGTGGGGCTCTTCATCGGGGCGATGATGGCGGTCGCAACTGGACAAATAATTCTGGCGCCCCTATTGCCAATAGCATTCGCAATAGTCGCGGGCGGTGCGGCTGTGGCCGTTGTCGCATATATTCCAAAGCAAAAAGCAAATTCACGCGGAGCGGCATGCTCAATCGAACTGCCTTTTGCGCTAAGACACATGGCAACTGAACTCAAAGCGGGAATAGGATTATACAAAGCAATACAAGCGCTCGCAAGCGCAGATTACGGATTACTAAGCGAAGAATTCGCGCGCACAATAAATGAAATCGAGGAGGGCACTGACACAAGCGTTGCGCTAAAGCATATGGCGCTAAGAACACAAAGCAGACCGCTGAAGACAGCGCTCACCCACATAATAAGAGCAATGAGAATCGGCGGAAATCTTTCAAATATTATGAATGAAATCGCTGATGAGGTATCTGATGATTTAAAAAACAGGATAAATACTTTCGCGCAGCAAATGAACTTCTTCGCGGTAATATTTATCTTTATTGGAATTGTTCTTCCGGTTGCAATAATGATACTTGGGGCAATAAGAAACTCTCCGCTTGGAGCATCAGGGGAATCACTATTCAAAGCGGTGCCATTAACACCCGAAGTAATGTTATTGTTTTACTTAGTTGTGATGCCAATTTTGTTCATATTAATGAACGCAATGGTTTACATGGCTCAGCCAAAGATGTGATAAAATGGAAATACAGCAAATACTTGAAAAATACTCGGAGTGGGTGGAATTTTCCAGAATGAAAATAAACGCACCCACCTGGATTCTAATTTCCATCGTGGCATCAGTTGCTACAGCACTCATCACCGCTCTCTTAAGCGCAATCCTAATTCCCGAAGTAACTTTAATCCCCGCAGCATTCACAATAGCGGTGCTTGTACTCACTATAGGGTACCCTTACATGCGAAAAGAATCCATTGTTGAAAATATTGAGAAAAACTTCAGCGACGCGCTAAAGCAGATGGCTGACACTTTGAAAGCGGGAGACACTTATGAGGGCGCGCTAAGGGAAGTAGTTGAATCAGAATACGGAAGACTCTCTGAAGAAATGAGTCTTGCGCTACGAAGACTTGAGGACGGAGAAAATCTTGAAAGCGCGCTCAATGGATTTGCAGCGAGAATAGACTCAAGACTTGTAAAAAGAACAATAACAATAATACTTGACTCAATAAAAACAGGGGCGAGCCTTGCAGACATACTTGATGACATTGCCGATGATGTTAAGGATTTCACAAGGCTAAAGGATGAGAGAAAAGCGAACACCACAATGCAATTTCTTTTCCTAATAGCGGCGGGAGGAGTAATTGCTCCGCTTATATTCGGCGAAATAAACTCCGTCCTAAGCGCATTCTCGCGCTTCACTTCAGACACAATATCAAATGACTTATTGCCCGCGGCGCAGCAGTCAAGCAACTTTATTCTCACGCTCATACAAATGTATATCATAATTACGGTTCTTGGCTCAGGAACTATGATGGCTTTTATTCGAGACGGAAAACTTAACAAAAGCATTATATATATCCCAATGCTACTTGTAATAGCGTTCATCGCCTACCACGTTTCAAGTTTTGTGGTGAAAGGAATGGTAGCGGGCGCATTGTAGAATTTAAGTGATACTAAATGGAAGAAAAGGCACAGGTCAATATTGAATACTTATTAATCATCGTCGGGGCCGTGGCGATTGTAAGTGTTGTTGCGCTGTTTGTAAAAAATACCGCAAACCAAGTAACCCAAACAGGACAAACACAGGCTGACGCCAACAAATAGCCCCTAAACACTGATTAAACGGGCAAATTGGCAAAAATACGCAAAACAAAAAAGCAAGGTTTAAATAGCCGAAAAACGTTAATACAAAAGATTTTTACAACTAAAAAGGAGGGAAATGAATGGAACGAAAAGGACAGGGAGCAATTGAATACTTGTTAATCATAGGAGCGGCAATACTTGTGGTTGCAATTGTAATAGTTGCTATTACTAGCGTTACAAGCGCAAACAGCAAAGTTAGCACAAGCGATCAAAACAATGCAAGCGCAATATTAAAGTGCCAGGTTGATTGCAATAACATGGGTTCCTGCGGAACAATAGCCGCACCAACTGGATGCGCACTAAACGCACCAAGCTCATGTGTTATAAGCGGGGCAACTACCTCTTGTAAAAAAGCGTAGTAATAACTAAAAATTTTTATGGAAAAGTCCGCCTTTTTCGGGCTTTTCCGCCTCTTTTTTTATTTTCCTCTCCCCCTGCCCGCGCGCATCAGCAACGCTTAAATACACCCAAGCCCTAAACTATTCCGACGATTATGAATCCAAGAGCACAAGGAGCAATCGAATACTTACTGCTACTCGCGGCAGCGGTTGTTGTAGTGTCAGTTGTAATCTCATTTATGATAAGCACTATGGGTCCTCCGCTTGATGCCGGCGGACAGCAAACTTATGATTACACCTGCAAAACGATTAATACCAACAGCGTTATCTGCGGATGTTACGCATGCGACGCAACAAGAGGCGGTTATTCTAAAGAGCTAAGCAAGAATCTTTTGGCTAATAGAGCAGATTGCCACACATTATCAGTTCTGAAAAATGACTCCCTGCTTGATAGTGTAAAATGTCCAGGTTCTTTTACTTAATTGAGAAAGTATAATTATATCCGGGAGGTTTGTGCATGGAGGAAAAAGCGCAGGTATCATTTGAATATCTTCTTACCGCAGTATTTGCGATAATGCTCGCAATAAGCGCAGCGATTCTAGTTGAAGCAATGCGCTCACTCGCATTAAAAGCGCAGGCAGATTTACTCTCGACAAGAAGCAGAGTAATAGAAAACATTATGACAAAATAATTCGCTCATCTTCCCGCCCTACAGCAATAAATATTAGCAAATAATAAATTCAACTTCTCTTTTTTTGACTCTAAAAAGCTTTAAATACAAATAAAACTATTTCTTAACGATGATAGCATTCTTTTACTTGGCAATAATTGTCTCAACTGCAGGGCTCGTTTGCGCAACTTACACTGACCTCAAAAGCAGAATAGTTCCAAATAAATTAAACTACGGGCTTGCTTTGCTTGGGCTAATAATATTTGGCGCACAGAGCATAATTGAATCAAATTATCTGCCATTCGCCTACTCCGTGCTCGGATTATGCTTTGGATTCATCTTCGGCTGGGTTCTTTGGAAACTCGGAGTATTCGCAGGAGGAGATGTAAAATTATTTATGGGACTAGGAGCATTGAACGCATTTACTCCCGCTTTAATAAATTCTGGTTCGCTTGGAGCCGCAAACTACCCTATATTCCCAATAAGTTTATTTATTTACTCGCTCATCGCATTTTTGCC